>CAJQPC010000019.1 GCA_905480105.1 uncultured bacterium
CTGGGGGGAGGCGGTGGGGTCGGTCCGGTTTCGAAGGGCTGGGCCTCCTCAACCCCATCTGTAGCGACCGGTGGAGATTTCTGGACAGGCTCCGGCCGGGGGGGCGGCGCCGGGGCTACGGGCGGCGGCGCGGTAGGCAGGGGTGCCGGAGGCAAGGGTGCGGAAGCTGGAGGACTGACCGCAGAAACGGTCGGAGGCGGAGGCGGAGCTTGTCCCACAATGCGCGTCGCAGCGTCGTTATCTCCAAAGCTTGTCTCATCATCCTTTAGGTCTTCGAACAAAGTGGTCGCCGCAGATACGCCAGATTCCTTACCAAAGACCTGGGTGGCCTCGTCGTGATGCGCTGCAGGCGGCGGGGTCGGTACGGCCGGGGGCGATGCGACCGGGGTCGGTACGGCCGGGAAGGACGCAGCTTTCTCCGCGAGGGACGCCATGGTCTCGATACGCGTCGGCACATCGTCCCAGTCGTCCATCGAGGGCTCCAACCTGGGGAGCGTGGGCGGCGGCGCCGGCATGGGCCGGGGGGCAGACGGCGTGGGAACAGGAGGGCGAAGCTCCCGTGGTGGTTTCGGCACGGGCTCTTGCTTGGCCACCGACGGCTCAACATCCTGTTCCGGGGTGGGCGTCTCGACCTGGGTCGCGTCCCGGTCCCGCTTTGGCAAACGCTGGAGCTGCGTGGCGGCATCGTCCTGGGCGTCTTGCGCGTCCAGGGACGCCAAAGATTGATTTGGCTTGGCCAGCAGAGGCAAGTCGTCCCCGTCTGGGACGATGGTCGGGTTCGCGCTCAAGGCCGGCCCGACTTCCCGCTGTTCGAAGGAGGATGGCGCGTTGACCGGAGCCGGGACCTCGTCGGTGCGCGGTGGGCCTACAAAGACTTGGCTGTCCTCTTCCAGAACACGACCCGCCATGGGGTTCGCTGGCGTGTCGGACTTGAGCGCTTGAGAGCGCTTCAGCAGCTCTGGGACCCGGTCCTCGGACCACTCCAACAAGCTCGCTCCGGGGAGCGCGCGCGCGATCACCCGGGCCTGCTTGACCACTTCCGCGGCAGAGGGGCGGTCCTGGTGCTCAAAAGAAAGACAGCGCGTCAGCAGCTGCTCAACCTCGCTGCCCGTCTTGGGGGGCACTGCCAAGCTGGCGCGCATGAAGCTCATGCGGTCAGCCAAGAATCGAGCGTGGCGCTCGGGCCTGCCCTTGGCCTTGCCCAGCTTGTCCAGGGTCAGCACCTCAAAGATGCTCGCACCCAAGCTGTAGACATCGCTGGCTGGCGTCTCGGGCTCAAAAAAGAGCCTCTCAGGCGGCATGTAGTCCACCGAACCGAACTGTAGCTCCCGGGTGTGGCTCTCTCGGGTGTCAAAGTCAGCCCGGGCCACACCAAAGTCCAGGACTTTGACCAAGCCGGACTCGTCCACCATGATGTTGGACGGCTTGATGTCCCGGTGGATGACCCGCAGGGGCTTTTCACCGGGGTAAGGCGGCCGGTTGTAAGCAGCATCCAGAGCCGAAGAAACGCTGCCCATCATCTCCAGGGCCACCCGTGGAGGAAGGAGCTCGCCGGAGTCCCCCAGGAAGACGACCATGTTTTTTAGGTCGACCGCTTCCAGGTATTCCATGACCACGGCAGCACGGCCATCGATGCTGGTCAAATCCACCACATCGACAATGTTTCGATGTCGAAGCCAGCCCAAAAGACGTGCCTCGTCCCGCATGCGACGGGCAATCTCTTCGTTCTCAGACCAGCGCCGATGCAGCAGCTTGACGGCGGCCAGACGGGAAAAGCCGTCGTTGTGGATCAACTTGCAGAGGTAAACCCCGCCAAAGCCACCCGAGGCGATCTCACGGATGAACTGGAAACGTCGCTTTGACTCGCGGCTCACAGAACCCTCGAAATATGGACTTCAGACCCTAACACGCGGGCCCATGCGCCGGAAGCTTCCACACCGGTGGCGTGACCGGACCCCAAAAGCAGCTCCAGAACCGGATCGACGAGTTCACAGGCGCCGAGCTGCTCACGGTGCGCACAGTCGCCGGGCCTTGGCCCATCCTGCCCCCCAGCACCGCCATCCCGGAGTTCCATCAAGCTGTCCTTGTGGCCAGCGCGCTCAAGCTTCAGTGCCACAGCGGCCTCGCCGACGGGACCGTCCTGCCCCATTCGCCCGCGGTCTCTCAGACTTGGACCGTCGATGGGGCTGTCGGCCACGATGACCAATGCGACCTCACAGCGCCCCTCAGCAATGGCATGAATGGCCAAGCGCAGGGCCTGGACACCCGCACAATCAGCGCCACACAGGGCATCCCCGGGTCCCATCAACTCCAGGTTGATCGCCACATGGGCGAGCACCATGTTGGGCAGTGTCTGCAGCGGCAGCAACGGCGGGTACAGCGACCTGCCGTGGCGCGAAAGCAATCCCGTGTCCAGGTGCCCCGATTCGTCCAAACTCGCGGCGATCGCCGGATCCGCGGCGCCGTCATCGGGGGGCTCACGGCGAACCCCAACAAAGAGCCCGACCGACTCCCGGTCCTGAACTTGGCCCAACGCCATCGCGGCAACGGGGAGCGCCAACTGGGCTGCACGGGGCAGAAGCTTCGCATCCTTTCGGCGCTTGAGCA
>CAJQPC010000020.1 GCA_905480105.1 uncultured bacterium
CGACGGTATGGAAGTACTGGTAAAGGATTTGGACGAGGAGAGCTGAGTCAGCGGCCTGGAATATGGCACCTGACTCATCGAGTCATCAGCGCTTGCCGACCGTGTCTCCAAAGGCGTAGAGCTCGACGTTCTTTACTTCCGGACGAGCCCGCCGCGGGCTGAGCATGGAGCGCACGGCCCACAGCTCTGGAAACACCCGGTAGGCCGTGGTCTTGTCTAAATAGGCAACCCCGGCGCTACCGCCTGTGCCAACACGACGCCCGATCAGGCGCTCGACCATGCGGGCGTGTCGGTGACGCCAGATCACGATCTGCTCTTCCAGCTCTACGACCGTGTCCACGAGCAGGCGCGGCCAAGCCAGCAAGGGGAGCTCGCGGTAGCTCTCCACAAAGAGAAGGGCAGCACGAATGCGCCGAATCCGGTTGGTTTTGGCTTCGCTCCCCTCAATGTCTTCGGCCATCATAAAGGCGCGGGCGGACTCAGCCATACCGGCGAAGCGCGCGCGCACCGCATCGGGGTCGTCACTCAAGGCGGCCAGCCGGTCGGCTTGAATGTTGCGGCTCTCCGCACCGCGGTCCAGGTAGGCTTGGAGGAACTCCATCACCACGTCTTCGTCTCCCTCCATGTCCGGAGTGGAGCCCTGAATGGGGGTGCGGTACAGCCAGCGATGTAGGGCCTCGCGCAGGCTGACTTCGTTCCTGGCCGCCTCGATGCGGCCCCAGGCCATCGCCCCACCGGGGCTGGTCTCGGCGAGCTTCTGGATGTGGGTGAGGGGATTCACCTTGCCGTAGTGCAAGCGCTGGGCCTCCTCCAAGCCGAGCAGGATCTCCAGCTCGCGCATCTGGAAGGACTGAAAGCCAGAGCTGGGCACCAATTTGTCACGAAAGTCTAAGAAGTCCAGGGGGGTGAGGGTCTCCATCACCTTCATCTGATCCACCGCCAAGCGCATGATCTCGTTCACACGGTTGATGTTGTGAACGACCTCTGGAACGGCTTCTTCGGGCACCTCGGGCAGGACCAGATGGTCCCTTGCCAGCCGTACCTGGGAGAGCACCAGCTTGAACCACAGCTCATAGGCTTGGTGCACAATGATGAAGTGGAGCTCATCTGGGCCAATGTTGCCATCTCCCAAGCCCGACTGGGCGTTCAGGAGCGTGGGCAGGTCCAGGTAGTCCCAATAGGTCGGGGTGGTCTCATTCATGTGCTTGGCTCCGTTCCTGCGCCGGGGGCGCAGTGCGTTAGGCTGAGGCGCCACTTTGGAGGCGCGGTGCGCAGTATGCCCCTGGACGTTCTCGAACGCTTTGGCGCGGAAGCGTCACGAGTGTGGATCGGTGATGAACTCTCAGAGCGCGGCGGCCCTGGAGGCGAGCTGTCTGCTGGGGTCGAGCGCCTTGGTTTAGAGTTGCTTGGAGGGCTCTTTCACGCCCACGGGGAACTGAATGCTGTGGAGCTGCAGGACCCCAGCGTCAGCGTTCGCGCCGATCGCGCAGGCCAGACGCTACAGGTCAAGATCAGCTGGAAGAAGGGACCCTCCTTCGAAGAGTGCCTGCCGATCGCACCGGTCGCCGGGCTGGCGGGTCACACTGGGCCCTGGCTGGTGCCCGACGGATCCAGCCGACTCTCGGATCTTCGGGCTGGTCTGCGCAGTGGGGTTTCCGTCTCCCTCTGTGAGAGCGGAGAGGGGCTTCGGGCCTTCTCTGGTGGAGTGATTTCCAATCAGGCGGGAGCCTTGCCGCTGGTGGCTCGAATTCCTGAGCAAGCTCAGCTTGGCTCCGCTGACTTCTGCGCGCGCTTGGGGATCCGGCATGCCTACGTAGCGGGCGCGATGGCTGGCGGCATTGCCAGCGCAGCCTTGGTCATTGCGATGGCAAAGTCGGGCCTGATCGGCTTCTTCGGTTCTGGGGGACTTCCCTTGGAGGCGACTGAGGAGGCTCTGAAGGAAATCACGCGCGCTCTGGAAAGCGGGCATGCCTACGGCGCCAACCTGCTTCACAACCCGGTCGAGCCAGCCATGGAGATGGCGACGGTCGATCTTTACGCCAAGTACGGCGTACGGGTGGTCAGTGCCTCGGCGTTTATGGGGTTGACTCCCGCGCTGCTCAAGTACCGGTACAAGGGCATTCGGGAGGTGGACGGCAAGATCCACTGCCCCAACACCCTGTTGGCCAAGATCTCTCGGACGGAGGTCGCGCGCTACTTCGTGACGGCTCCCTCCGCCTCAGCACTTCAAGAGCTGGTAGATGCTGGCCACCTCACCGAGACCGAGGCCATGCTGGCCCAGCAGATTCCAGTGGCCGATGCCCTGACCTGCGAGGCGGACAGCGGTGGGCACACCGATCGACGCCCCCTCCCGGTACTCTTGCCGTTGGTGATCGCCCAGCGCGATGTTGCGGTTGCCGAGCACGGACGCCCCATCTTCGTGGGTGCCGCGGGCGGTCTGGGTACGCCCCACGCAATCGTGGGCGCCTTGGCCATGGGGGCAGAGTTCGTGCTGACAGGCAGTGTGAATCAGTGCACCCCCGAGGCCGGGACCTCGCAGGTCGCCAAAGAGATGCTTCTCCAAGCCGGGATGGCCGACTGCGCAGAGGGGCCTGCTCCCGATATGTTCGAGCTGGGGGCGCACGTTCAGGTGCTCTCTCGGGGCACCATGTACGCCAAGCGCGGACAGAGGCTCTACGAGATGTACAAGCAGTACGGTGCCTGGGAAGAGGTTCCCGCGGTGGATCGGGCCAAGGTCGAAAAGCAGATTCTCCAGGCTCCCTTCGAGGAGATCTGGAAGGGTACCCGGGACTACTGGCAAGGCCGCGATCCTGCCCAGGTTGTGCGCGCGGAGAGCAATGGCCGTCACAAGATGGCCTTGGTCTTCCGGTGGTACTTGGGCATGACCAGCCGTTGGGCTCGCATGGGTGAGCCCAAGCGCAAGCTGGACTACCAGATCTGGTGCGGTCCCAGCATGGGCGCCTTCAACGCCTGGGTAGCTGGCACTCCGATGGAGCCGCTGTCAGCCCGCAAGGTCGCGGACATTGCTCAGGCGCTGATCGATGGCAGCATTCAGCTGCAGCGCGCCCAGGCACTCGTCGCCCAGGGGGTTGCACTGCCTGAAAGTGCCTGGAACACCCGTCCGGAGTCGGCTTGAGCCTGTGGCTCCTGGCGCTTTCCTGCTCCATACAGGTCTCGCCGACGGAAGATGCCCGCGTCTTTGCCCAGGTGCTCTCCAAACCCAAAGCGCCGGGTGCGATGGCCGTATGTTTAGAGATCGCTGACGCAAACACTCAGGGTGAGTGTCAGCTAATCGCGGCCTTAAATCGACCAGATCAGGGTGTCGCATGCTCTGATGTTGTGACCGACCTGTATCAGGATGAGTGCTTCTTCATGGCCTCGGAGGCAGCGCGTCGGCAGGGTGATTTAGACACAGCGGTGACCTTGTGTCGGGGGGCGGGGGTGTTTGTTCCAGACTGTCAGCAGCACCTCTGGCAGGGGGCGCTTCGCCGCGTGATGCTCGGACGGAGCCCATTTTCAGTGCGCTACGCGAAAGCGAAGCCGGTCTTTTGCACGTGGTCCGAGGAGATTGGTGAGAGTCTGGACTATGAGGAGCGCTTTTGGGAGATGGCCTGGAACTCGGCCTTGTCTTCCGGTATGGACCTCAACATTGAACCCTGCTCCGAGCTGGGTGCGTCGCAGCGTGAGCGCTGCGAGAAGTCTGGAGCCCAGCTCTTGGCTTCTCGTTTCGACGAGGTCATGGTGCATCCCGACGCTCGAAAGATCCTGTGTGAGGGGGATCTGTCGGAGGTTCAGGTCTTGCAGTATACCCCCCATCCGGTCTTGGACGCCGTTGTGGCACGTCACCGCAATGCGGTCTGTGTGGAAGGCCTGGAGCGACCCGAAGGGCGAGCCTCCCCCGAGATCACGCCCGACCCCGACAAAGTGGTCCCGGAGGACTGCGAAAGCAAATGAATTTTGAGGTATGGGCTGGACCGCGGCAATGGTGGGGCGGTGGCACATCGAGTTTCACCCTGCGCGACGCCCTCCTCAAGTCAGCGAGAATGGCGGTGCGCATCTGCTCGCTGTAAAGCTGGACCCTGGCTCTACCCAGGCACGTGAGGAATTCTGCGATTCCGGTTCCATCGCCTCGGTTCAGTTTGCTGCGCATCCTCTACCAGAACAGGTCGTGGAGACGCACAAGGGAGCACTCTGTAAGCAGGAACTCTATTGGGCTGCATTGACTGGGATGAACCCGGAACTGTCGTGCCAGCGGTCTGCCCACAGGGGGCGCTATGTCACACAGGTTAGGCCCTTCTCTCCAAGTTCCCGTGCGGCATGGTCCATCTCCTGCGCTGACGCAAAGACGGCTATGGCAGATCGCTCTCCTCCAGCGCCCATGAACTTGGCCCCAGTGGCCCCCAGTGCGCGGAGCTCCTCACACAGGGCGCTTAGTTTGGGGGCATGAGCGATAGCCAGGTCAATGGCCTCGTAGGCGGACTGTGCTTGATTCATAGCTCCGCCCAGTGCAGTCCAGTCGGCGGACTCCAGTGCCTCCGCAGCGTGCAGTGCCCCTTGGCCCCACACCAGCAGTGCGGCCTGGAGTGCTTGGGGCTTGGACTGAAAGGCTTGTAGCAAGGGGCCCGCAGGCACTGGCTCGGGCAAGCAAACCACCAGTGCATGGGGAGACTGATTGAGTGTGCTCGAGCTCTCGTCGGGCCAAGTCACCAGGGTGGGGCCGGTGGCCATGCACGCCAGCTGGTCCAAGCGACCGCATGCCACACCCAGGCCTTCCGCCTCCGCTTCAAAGGCGATGTCTGCAACTTGGGCGTTGGATAGGGTGATTCCGGCGTGCCCCGCCAAGGAACGGGTGGCAGCGACACACAAGGCGGCGCTGCTTGCCAGGCCGCGCCCGATGGGGATCTGGGAGCGCACGACAGCTCTTGCGGGGGGCATGGGTACACCACGCTGGGCCAAGGTGCGCGCGACGGCCACGACGTAGCGATTTGGATCCTGCGGCATGCAGCGTCCCGTGGCGTCTACCCGGGTTCGGCCCAGCTCGGAGTGCACAACCAAGCCCCAGTCGTACGCGCGGGTCTGGACTTCGATCTGCGCTTTCAAGGGCAAGATCAGACTGGCACCCTGGCCTGCCCAGTCACAGTGTTCTCCGATCAAGCAGGCGCGGGCGTTGGCGGTACTGAGCATGCCTTAGGTTAACCACCGAAAGTCGGCAGGGTACAGGCGACGCTGTCTCGCTCCTCCGCGCCCAGCGCGACGGGGTCGGCTCAGACCCACACACGGCCACCACCATTTTTTATGGGTTCTTCGTTGCTTGCGGTGGCGTCGGGCCCGTCGCTTACTGCCGCCTCAGGTCGCCTGACCCCCGCGTCTTTGGGGTTCCAGGCCAACCCGCCAGGTGGCGGCTGTCTGTGTCTGCAGGACAGGAGTAGAAGAGAAACGCGAGCTCATCGTCGTTCTGCTGGACTGGCCTTGGCTGAATGAGCGTTTCAACGTTCCACACAGAACGCGCGCACAGCACTTGGGCAATGTGTTCCTACAGGGCTTGAATGTCGGTTTCATTGGCAGCCATAAAGGGGGAGGGCGCTTCCTTGGACCCATGAACGTCCTTGGGCCGAAAGGCGTGGCTGCAAAAAGACGCTATCTTGGTTCGGAATGCTTCTCTTGTTGCTGGCCTGTGTCCCGAACTCTCTGCCTGTGGCCCGTTCGCTGGCCTTGGGCTCTCCAGATCATGTATGGGGAGACAATTCCCATCTCCATTTGGCTTGGGATGTCGGCAGTCAGGAGCAGGCCAGAATTCCGTGGGGGCAGCTGGGTCGCCTGGAGCTGCGCCACCTGAGTGAGCGGGATGAGCTGGTTATCCACGTGGATGGCCGCCCGCTGGAACTCATGCGTCGGCGCGATGGGCGTCTGGATCGTGAGGCTGCGCTTGTGGGCTCTTGGGCCCCGCTTCAGGTGATAGCCCTGGGTACATCACCGCACTCGGTGCTTCCTTGGAGCCAGGCGGGAGAGGCCGGAGACCCTGTGGGAGCCGCTGAACCGCAGGCCGCGGCGCGCATGCAGGACTGGGTCAAGCACTGCACTGCCGAGCGCATCGAGCGGGTTCCCAACATCGCTGGGGTGATCGAATTGGAGCTGCACGCGGCGGGTGGCCAGGTCTCCTATGCGGCTGTTCTCACCGATACGGTGCGTGACCCGATGTTCAATGACTGCATCTTGCGCACAGCCCTGGGAGAGCCTTTGGCAGCGGGTGGTGTGGCGCGGTTCTCAGTGTGCGAGGACATCCGCGACTGCGATGAGTCTTGAAAAGGGCAGCAGCGGGTGGGTTGTGTTCGGACCGGTTCAGCCAGCCTGCTGCTTTCGGACCCAGGCCTTGGCCTTGTAGTCCTCGAATACCCCTTCGTCTCCGGCTTCGTATTGCCGCAGCTTCTGGAAGTACTCAGCGACGTGCGCCCGTGCCTCCTCCCCGGTCAGACTGTGCAACACCTTCTTCTTGAATTGAACGCCGGCGGGGAGTCCTCTGGAGTATTGATTGGCCAACATCTTGAAGCGCCCCAACGCGCCCTTGGCTGATCGTGCAAAGACGGCGGAAATCGAGTCGAAGTAGTCGATCATCACCCGTTCCCGCTCCGCTGCGTTGACGACAGTGATGGGCAAGCCCTGCTGCCACTCGGAGATCTGCAAGGGGAGCCACGGATTTCGAATGGCACCGCGTCCAATGAGCAGGCCGTCACAGCCGGTGTCTTGAAACATGGCTCGGGCACTGTCTATGTCGACAATATCGCCATTGGCCAGAACGGGAATGCGGAGCTTGGCCTTGGTCTCGGCGATCTTGTCGATGGCCCGTGTCCCCTTGTACTTATCTTCGCGAGTGCGCCAGTGAATGGCGACCCACTGGGCACCTTCTTCCTGGGCAATCCAAGCAATCTCTGGGGCGTTCCTGTTGTCTGCGTCGAATCCGGAGCGCATCTTGACGGTCACTGGAATGTCTACGGCAGCGACCACCGCGCGCACGATGTCTCGCACCAGCTCTGGTTCGCGCATCAGAGCGGATCCGCCGCTGTTGTTGCAGACCTTTTTGCTGGGGCAGCCCATGTTGATGTCGCAGATGTCTGCGCCTAGCTCTTGCACCACGCGTGCCCCTGCTGCCATCTCAGCAGGGTCCTTCCCGTAGAGCTGAATGGATATGGGGCGCTCGTCTTCGTCGAACGCCACCATCTTGGTGAATTTGTCGTCTCCGCGCTTCAGAGCAGCGCTGGGGACGAACTCCGTGCACGTCAGCCCCACGCCGCCGATGTGGCGCACCATTCGGCGAAAGCTCAGGTCCGTGACACCCTCCATTGGGGCCAGGACCAGGTTGGGTTCTATGCGCAGGCCGCCGATCTGTACGGCCGTTGGCAGGGTGGTGGGAGAAGAGCAGTCCATGTCCAGCGGGTTAGCTCGCTGTGACCCCTCGCACCATGCAGGGGAGGAGAGCACCATGCTGTGGTTGACCCTGCTGATGCTGAGCGCCGAGAACGGGGAACCGCCCGCCGGCGACTGGACCCCCATCACGCGTCAGGACAACGCGCCGTCCGGAGAGCTGCCACTGGGCAGCTTTCCCTTCGACACCCCGCAGACTGACCCCCAGAAGGCCCTGGTCGCTGGCGTGCTGCTGCTCGAAGAACTCCAGCGGCATGTTTCGGCCCCACCTGCTGGCGCAGACTTTCAGGTGCACTTGGCTCACGCCCAAGGCGCCCTCAACCTGAGTGAGAAGGTCTTGGCACAGCTCTCGCCCTGTCAAGCCGAGCTCCAGCTTCAGTCCATCGCGCGAGTGCGTGCTGCCGATGCGGTGCGCCTGGCCTGGCTGAGCTTTGATTCCATTCCGGTGTTGGGAATGACGCAGGCTGATCGTTCGGTCTTTGAGTCTACCGTGGCCCAGATCCGCGCCCCCCTGTTGGCTCAAGCTCAAGAGAGCTATGAGCGTGTTGCCCAGGATCCCACCGCGCCCGTTGCATGGCGCGGACATGCACGCTGGGGTTTGACCCAGCTCTCGGAGATGCAGAAGTGAACCAGCTCAAGCCCAAGGCCCGGTCGGTCAACCAAGATGGAAGTGACGACGGCTTTGTGCCCGACACCTTCTACCGAGCAGATGTGAACGATGTGGGCCAAACACGGATCTCGGTGTCTGTTCCGCCTGGGCGCTTGGAGGCCACGCACTTGGCATTGGCGCAAGCTTTGGACGGGCCTGTCGGCGTGCTCTATGCCCAGATGGTTGATCGCGCAGCAGGAAAGCAACTGCCCAAGCCCAAGCGCTACCTGGCCCTGGAGAAGTCCATCCCCGTCGTCGTGGGCGCCTTGTCCAGCTGCCGTACCTTGGTCTACAGCGACGCGCGCCATCAGCTCTGGTTGCGTGGCCGCATGCGGGAGCAACTGGTTCTCGACGAGCTGGGCATGATCCACTGCTACCCCGACGACCCCAGCTTCCGTGACGTGTTGGGTGCTCTGGGCATTCCCGAAGGCACCGGCAAGAACCTAGACGATCGCGACTACGTTCAGGTAGATTTCAAGGCCGCCGCGGATGTCGAAGAGGCACAGTTAATGCGCGCGCTCGGCTTGGCTCCGCTCCCGGAGGAGTAGAGCAGAAGGATGTAGCTGGCCAGACTAGCTGAAAGAAAACACCGTGTGTTCAGCCATGACGGTCATTGGTCTCCAACGATCAGTCTTTCCTTCGAAAGAGCAGACCGACGGCCAGTAGCAACAGGCCCCAGGGCGCCGGAGAAGTGCCGTTGCTGCTGCACCCACCGCACCCCGCGTCGGCGCTGCAGTTCGCATCGTAAGCGTCGATTTCGCCGTCACAGTCGTTGTCCAGGCCGTCATCGCACACCTCGAAGGTACCCGGGCTGACATCGGCGTTGGTGTCGTTGCAGTCTCCTTGGCTGGGGGCGTACCCATCTTCGTCGGCGTCGACCCACCAGCCGGGATCGTTGGTGTCATTGCCCGGTGCACCAGTGTCGCCAGTGTCGATGCTGCCGCTTCCATCTTCCCCATTGCAGTCGCTGTCTATGCCATCACCGTCGGTCTCGAGCGCGCCGGGGTAGATATTCGCGTTTGTATCGTTGCAGTCGATTTTTGAGCTGGAGACGCCAGATGCTTCGTGGCGGAATCCATCTTCATCTTGGTCGTAGTCATCCGCGCCGTCACAGTCACTGTCGACCCCGTCGTACCAGCTGTCATCCGCGCCTGGGTATACGCTTGGGTCTGACTCATCGCAGTCGCCGTCGCTGGGCTTGTAGCCGTCGCCGTCGCTGTCGGTATCCACGGCTTCCGGGCCGCCGAAGCTACCCATATCCGAGCGGCTGCCATCGGTGTCCTTGATCGCGGGATCGCCAGAATCTCGGCATTGGGAGCTGCTTCCTAAGAATAGGAGGTTGTTGGTAGCGCTTCCGTCGTCTGAGTACGCGGTGTACTCGGGGTTGTCGGTGATCTGACCTTCACCCGCCCAGCCATTTCCAAAGTCTTTCCCGCCGTTGCCGTACCCGTCGCTGTAGGCCACGGTCCCGGAGTTGTTGGAGCCTGAGAAGCCGTCTTGGACGTTGTAGGCGGCGATGGTGTTTAGGATGGTGACGTCCTCGCCGGAGAGCACCTCTACGCCAATGTCGTTGTCCACGGCATCGCAGTTCTGGACTTCCATGTTCTCGCCGGGAGCCAGCAGCTGAATCCCCGCCTCTTGGTTGCCGTCGAAGACCGAGTTGTAGATCACGAAGTTGCTCACGCTGCTGAAAACAGCGCCGTTGCCCTGATTCTGCTGCACCTTCATGCGCTCGGCTCGGCCGCCGGTCGTGCTGCTG
>CAJQPC010000021.1 GCA_905480105.1 uncultured bacterium
AGTGCATGCGCTGCGGTACCTGGATGTGGTTCTGACAGTGGTCTGTGCCGAGTGAAGGACGCTTCAAGCTGACATTGCAAGGGCCCAGGAGCAGCAGCCTATGAGAGTCATGTTGAACAAAATTGTGCTCATCGGTACCGGTTTGACCGGGGTGCTCTTGCTCTTTCTCGGGCTGCACTGCTTTGTGATGCCGGAGGTGGCCGCCCAGGGCTACGGATTGCCGGCCGGAGGAGACGCGGGACCGTGGATGCAGGCCACAGGAATGCGTGATGTGGCTCTTGGGGTGGGGGTCATAGGTGTGCTGTGGAAGTTCCGGGGGGCCATTCCGTTGATGCTGGGCTGCGTGATGATGCTGCCCATCGCAGATGCGGCCATCGTGTTGGTCAGCGGCGCGGCGCTGGAGTCCGCGGCGACGCATATGGTCAGCGGAACAGGGCTGGCGGTGTTGCTCTTGTTGAGCGTCTTGAACCAGCGCATGCAGCCTCAGCCCGCTTGAATCCATCCGCCTGCGCACGCCGGCCAGATCTCGCTGGCTGGATGACACATGCGTCCGCCGCTGGTCCAGCAGTCCACAACAATGGCGTTGCCGTCGCCGATGCCGTGGGGATCCTGGCAGACGTGGCCCAAGGGGAAGCAAGCCGTTCGGCCGTCGTCCAAAAATTTGCATTCAACTGCCGTATCTACGGACTCGACGCGCGGCGCAGTGTTGGGCGCTTCGGTCGTTGGCTCGTCCGGTTCGGGTATTGGCGGGTCTGCAGGTGGGGGCCTTGGCGTGCAGGCCAGCGCGAGTAGCAGGGGGATCATGAACTTGCCACCACAGTTTAAACCGCACTATCGCATTCTCGCGGGTATCTTGGTCCAGGAGCTCGCACCCCCCAATTGGAGTTGCTCATTACTATGTCTACCGCCGTCAAAGCTCTCGCCCGCCTGAAGGAAGGAAACGCCCGGTTCGTCGCTGATAAGTTGGATGGAAAACTCCAGGACAGCGCGCGTCGCAGTGCGCTCACCGGCGGTCAGGCCCCCGATGCCATCATTCTGAGCTGCGCAGATTCCCGAGTGGTGCCCGAGTTCGCCTTTGACTCCGGTTTGGGCGAGATTTTCGTGATCCGTGTCGCAGGCAACGTGGCCAACACCAGCTCAGTGGCCAGCATCGAGTACGCGGTCGCCCACCTGGGCACCAAGCTCATCGTCGTGCTCGGCCATGAGAGCTGTGGCGCTGTGACGGCAGCCATCGGCGGCGGCGACAATGGTCCCAACCTGAACCACCTGCTCGGTCTGATTCAGCCTGCTGTCGATGCCTGCAAGGGCCACACCGTCAACGACACGGTCAAAAAGAACGCTCAGCTGACGGTAGAGGAGCTCAAGGCGCGCTCGGAGATCATCTCCAAGGCTGCGGAAGGCGATCTGAAGATTGTGTCGGCGTACTACACGCTGGGTTCGGGCCAGGTCACTTTCCTGGATTAAGAAGCTGCCGTGGAGTCCTACTCCAAGTCCCCGTAGTAGGACTCCACATTTCCCCAACGGCCCTTGTGTTTGGCCACGCCCTTGCTGCGGTGGTTGAGAACGGTGTCGCCTGCGGCGAGGGTGAGTACCAGAGTTGAGAGTGCGGCCAATGTGCCTACAGCAAGGGGGGCCCACCAGACAGGAATGTCTTGGATGCCCGCATAGACAGCCCCAGCGATGCCCCCCATCGCGCCTGCGACCGGCAAGGCCAGTTTGGGCAAGTCCGGGCGGTTCATCGGGACGCCCTGTACGCCGAACACAGCGCCACCGAACAAGCCAAGGGCCGGAGCGAGCACCCCAGGCCCGCCGCTGAGCCAAGAATCCAGGGCGCTCAGGAGCCCGACAAGTACGAGCTGGCATAGAAGGACACGAAAAGAGAGCATGGCCTCCATTTAGGAGCGGGCCCAGGGCTTCTTGCGCAATGCTCCAGTCATAGAGAGCCCTTTGTGCTTGTCCATGCGGCTGTCCCTGTCCCTCGCTTACCGTGGAATTGAGAGCACAAAGGACCACCCGTCGGGCTCGAAGATGCGGGACTCTGGCGGCCCGCACCAATTCCCAGCGCGAGTGGGTGTTGGAAAGGCCACCAGCGCTCTTGCATTCCTTCGCCAGACCAAAACACCATGCTCTTGGGCGGCCAGGACGTGGCTCAGTTCCCCGTGCAGTTCTGCGGGTTCTCCCGCTCCACGCAGCGGCTGATCCACCGATGCCGAATCGTCAGCCACTGCGTGAGCTCTGCAACCTCGGTGGCATAGCTGCCGCCCCTGGGCGGGTAGTCGGGCCACCGCGCAAAGTTTCTGGCGGCGGCCTCGGAGAGCTCGTCCTCCATGGACTGTACGTGCGCCAGAATGCGATCCAAGGCCAGTTCGGCTTGGAGCAGCGCGACCCACCTGGACCAGTAGGCATCCTGAAATACGGGATCCGCGAAGAGTCCCAGCCAGAATCCATGCTCGAAGATGTAGGTGGTATCGGTGGTGATGTTGGAGGGGTCCCACCAGGTCGGGTCCTCTGCGCGGCTGTCATCGTCACAGCCCATGGTGCGGTCAAAGTCCCACACGGGGCCGGCCACGATGGGGCCCCCCCGGTCCTTGTAAAAGTAACCAGAGAGGCGGAAGGCGTCTGGGTTCTTGGGCAGGGTGTTCAGGATGTGGTGATCGATCCAAGCGTCCTGGTCGATCTGCTCGCTGTAGTGGGTCCCGCTCTCGGGGTCCTGGAAGTCCGGAGCTGCCAAGCTCTCGCCCAGGATGTCCAGCGTGTCTGTCAGGTAGCGGGTCTGGGCAAAGTTGAGCTCTGCTTCTTTCGGATCTACGGCCACAAAGGGCTGCTGAAAGTCGAAGGTGCCGCCGGCCGTCCCAGCCGTAAAGCCACTCTCGTCCTCGGCCGTGCGGTCTTCCTTGAACAGGTAGCCGCCGCTGAGCTCGGGCAGGCTGTTGTCTTGGGGGCCCATCTCCTGAATGTCCACCCGCTCCGTGTCGCGCTTGATGCGCTCGACCAGTACGTACACCCCCTTGTAGGCCTCTGCATCCAGCTCGCCGTTGCCTCCGACTGCAAAGAGCTCCACAAAGCGGGTGCGTGGGGCGTATCGGCCCACGTCCCTGGAGAGCTGGTAGGTCAGGGCGTTGCGCATCATGGCGCGGTCAAAGTTCAGTGGGGCCAGCAGCACCCAGTCGGACTCCGCAGGCATGCCGAGCAGCGAGTCGGCCTGGTCCTGGTTGTCTTCGGCACTCCAGAGCTCGAGTGCATAGGGCTTCTTGGGGTAGCCAGCGGAGCTGGAGCCGCGCACCTTCAGGCCGGCTCTTAGGTCCTGCGCTGGCGTCTGGAGTTGGGTGCGCCCATCGTCGCCAGGCGTGTGAACCTGTAGGGAAAAGGACGTGAGATCCGCCTTGCTCTCGGGCAGGCTGCGGGGAGAACTGAGCACCAGTACAGGCAGATTGGAGGAGAAATCACTCAGCCCCGCTGAGACGCGCACATAGCTGACTGCGATGGGGTCTCCGAAGGGGTCTCCGTGGATGTCCAGTGCGACAGCACGGAGCTGCGTGCTCTCGTCCAGGGTGATGGGGCCTGTGTAGACCGGGTCTCTGCTTTCTGGGACCGACCCGTCCAGGGTGTAGACGATGTCCACGTCGGCGCTTGCTTGCAGGGTGAGGGTCAGCTCATCCGAGAACACCTGACCGGGTGGGCTTGCACGGACCGTGATCTCGGTGGACGGCCCGACCTGTTCGGTGGGGATGTCGGGCCAATTCGCCGTGTCCTCAGGGACTGGGACAGGCTCGGAGGTGCATGCCAGGGCGAGGAGGAGCATGCCGCAGACTACCAGTTACGCGCCCTTGGGAAACCACGGAACAAAACCACTCGTGCGTTCCATGTACTCCCTGTATCCAGGCCGGGTGCGGCTCAGCTGTGCGTCGAGCATGGCCACACCGGAGACCTTGACCAAGAGAAAGCTCATTAGGGCGGGTCCAAGCAGGGCCAGCCAACCCCAAGGCTGATCGAGTGCCATGAGGCCCAAGCCCCACCAGAGCAGCGCGTTGCCGAAGTAGTTGGGGTGCCGGGAGTAGCGCCACAAGCCGGTATCCAAGACGCGCGGCTTGTTCGGGGATTTGTCTGCGCGGAAGGTGGAGAGCTGGCGGTCTGCGATGGCCTCGGTGGCGGTGCCGATCAGAAAGACGCCGGCTCCTAGTATGTCCCAGACACCGATAGAGTCGGGGAGAGCAGCACTGCCAGCGACCATCAAAGGCGCAGCGACCAGCAGGGCCAGGGTCCCTTGTAGGATGAAGACCTGGAAATAGCTGATCCACCAGTAGCGCTCAGGGCCGTACTTCTGGCGGAAGGCTTGGTATCGGGGGTCCTCTTCGGGGTGGGCCATAAAGCGGGGCATGAGGTGGGAGAACAGACGCAATGCCCACAGGATGACCGCCGCGAGCATCAGGCCCTTGCCGGGGGAAAACCCCGTCTGCAGGACGGTGCTCAAGGCGATGACCAAGAAGGAGATGCCCCAGAAGGGGTCGACCAGGCTGGCGTCTTTGAGCTGCACGGAGATGAACCAAAGCACGCTTAGACCGGTGAAGAGCACGCAGGCCGTGATGAGTACGGTCATGGGGTCGATGCCTTTGGCGTGTTCAGTGCAGGAGGCTGGGCGGCGGCTTGGTTCCGAACCCAGAGGTCGGTTTCAGCCCACTGTCGGAACAGCCAAATGTCCCGGTCCTGGTCAGGAATGTCACCGGCAGAAATTCGGCGCAGGCGCACGCGCAAGGTCCGACCGATCAGGCCGCCTCCCCAGAACTCGCTAAAGCTTGCGGCGCCCTCGAAGCCCTGATGCTCCAGGATAACCACGTCGGTGCCTGGACTGGCCTGGAGCAAGGACAGGGGGCCAGCAAGCTTGGGCGGGAGCACGGCCTGCATTTGCTGGGCGATCTCAAAGAGGGCGGGTTTGTCCTGCAGCTTCTCCAAGGCCCTTGCGCGCTTGGACTGTGAGAACCGCGTGCCCTCTGGGTAGATGAGCACAGCCGAGCTTGGGTCGAGGCCTTGAGCCAACTCCGCAATGAGGGCCAGCTCCTCGCCCCGCTTGCGCGCTGCCCGGTCAATGAAGGCGTTGGGCAAGCGGCGTCCGACCACATCCAGACAGGGGTCCCAGAGCAGCTCCTGCTTGAGAACGTAGCGGAGCAAGATCTTGTTGGGGTTGGCCACCAAGGCGGCCGCCAGCACGGTGTCTGCGGTGCTGGAGTGGCGCACCAGTAGCAGCATGGGACCGTTGGCTGCGAGCTCCAGGCCCTCGACTTGAACGGTGATGGAGAACACGCGCATGCTGCCCCAGAACAGAGCGCTGGACCAAGCCCGCTGCAAGGCTGCGTTCAAGTCCAGATAGCGATCTGCACCGACGAGCAGACCGCCCCAAGTGAGCAGCCAGAGAGCGCCCGCAGCGAGCAGCCCCCAGGCCTCGCAGCCCAGGTACAGGAGGAAAAAGACCGTGGCCCGAACTCTGGGCCAGCTCTTGGCTGCGGTGACGATGTCGGTGGCCAATGCACCGATGAGCAGGAGGGGGGCAAGAGCAAAGGCGAAGGACCCCAGCAGGCTGTAGAGCGTAAAGCTGACCAGCCTACGTCCCCAGATTTGATGAAAGGCTTCCCGTTGGCTCATGGGTGGTCAGGAGCCGTGGAGTGCAAGCGCTCAAAGACCCGCCGACCCGCCCATGCAGTGCAGCCGGTCAGGACCACGCCCCAGAGAATGTCTGGCAAAACCAACACGCTGGGCCAGTCCTGAATCACGGCCCAGTTGGTCAGCTCATAGGTGGCGTAGGTGGCGAAACCCAGCTCAGCCCCCCGCCGCAGTGCGTCCTTGGGTGAGCTGGCCCTGTAGATGGCATAGATCAGGACCACGCTAATGAACATCACATAGAAGAGTACCGCGGCCAGCCCGTTGACCGGGTCTGCTTTTAGGGGCCCCATGTGCGTGTCGTAGAAGCCTCGGGCCACCACGCCCAACCAGAGCAAGTCCAGCAGGGAGAAGGCCACCGCGCTGGCCACAAAAGCGCCGAACAGGGCTTTGATAGGCGCCGCTTGATCTGGCTGACGCAGGCTCATCTCAAAGTGAACCCAACGCTCAAGGCTGCGGTGTGGAGCCAGTTCTTGGTGTAGCCGTCTCCAGGAGGAGGGCTGTTGTCTGAGATTCCGACTGCGCCGCCGCCGATGTAGCGAAGGTTTGCAAAGGCATCCACGCCGTTGTTTAGCTCGATGCCCACGCGGCCCGAGGCGTCCAAGATGGCGCCGACCACTTCGTTGGTGTCCCCGTTCAGGTAGCTGACAGGAGCGTAGAATCCATCCGCCTCAAAACCCCAGTACGCGTTCTCGGCCAGGGGTTGCCGCGCACGGAACTTGATGATGGGCACAAAGCCGATGTCGCGGTTGGAGCGCTGCATTGTGCCGTCAGCAGAGCGGTAGTCGATGGTGGCGTTTCGGATCTGCAGGCTCAGCCCCAGGGCCAGCTCGCGCTCGGGATCCTCCTGAAAGTCGTACAGGTAGGAGCCGCGGGTAAAGTCAAAGCCGTACTTGATGTTCATCGGTGTGCCGGTCGGGAAGACCAGCTCGTCCACCACCAGATCGTTGCTCAGGACCACAGAGCTGTTCAGGGTGAGGGGTTGGTAGAGCAAGGCCACTGTGTGGCGGGATCCGATGTCCAGGTCCGCCGAGATGCGACGAAAGAAGAAGAGGTTGTCCTGGCCGCCATCCTTGACCAGGTCAAAGTCGGTTCCGTCCTTGTCGAACTGCAAGGTGTGAGAGACAGGCAGCACAGCGCCGAGCTCTCCGTGCAGGCGGACGCGCAGGTTGCGGTCGGCTGGGTTGACCAAGGAGGCAGGGGCGTCGGGTGAGACAGCTAGAGCGGGAGCAGCAAGCAGCATTAGGGAGAACACGGAGACCTCGGTGGCGGGTTTGAACCAGTATGTTCATAGCCTGTGCAATGTTTGCGGGCGTACAGTGACTTTTTATCGCCAATCGCCAGCTTAGACTCCTAAACAGCCGGATGTACTGAACTTTCAGAAGTTCCGGCATCCAGAAGAAGCGTACCGCAGCTGGCGATGTACTGCGACAGGCGTCACCGCTCGCCTGTGCGGGACTCTAAGTAAGCCAGCAGCCTTTCGGTCTGGGTGGCCCAAGCGTTCTGCGAGCAGGCTCGTCTGGGGTCGCCGACGATGCCTTCTTCCAGGAGTTCCTGATAGCCCTCTGCCAAGGTGAGTAAGCTGCCGTCAGACAGGTCCGCATCGACCTGCTCTCCCGCTTGCACCCACATCGCTAAGCAGTCTGGGTCCGCCAGGCAGACCTGTGCCAATGCGTTCTCAGGGTCCGAGCGGAGCGCCATGTCACCGGAGCCACCGTCGGTGTCTTCGCTCACGTCGACGAGTCCCGCATCCGTGTCCCACGGCGCCATGACCATCGGGCGACCGGGTTCAAAGTACACGCGGTAGTTGTTCCTTCCATGGCCGTAGGAGTCGGCGTTTCCAGTCCACATCTCCACCCGCATCAGGGCCAAGAGCTGGGGCCAGTCCACCAGGCTCCAGAGCGCGGGGCTCATCGAGTCCTGGCTCTCCTGGATGGCCTGCGAGACTGCGCCAATGTCGTCAAAGTCCACGTCCTGCCCTTCCTCCAGGTCGAACCAGTTGTCCTTTCCAGCGTCAAAGTCTACCCAGTGCACCCAGAACTCGGAGAGGTGGTACTTGCCGTCGTAGTAGTTCCCGGACGGGTCATTGAAGTTGCGTCGTAACCATCGATCATCCTGTGTTTCAACAACGACGTACAGTCCGTAGTCCTGGCCGTTTACGAATACTTGGGCATGTCCCGTTCGCGAGGTCACCAGCCCCGCCTGATCATAGGCCGCGTACACCAGATTCTCTTGCATGCCCGTGCAGTAGCCGCTGCGGTTGTTCAGGCTGATGGACTCCAGGCCGTGGAAACGCTCGCCTGTAAAGGCGTTAAAATCCAGCTCAAGCTTGGGCTTTCCGTCTATTTGCTCAAAGGAGCCAAGGCCCCCTCGTAGACGCACGCCCACCCAACCTGCATCCTCTCCATCCAGGGTCGCTGTGGCCATGGCCTTGTCCCGTGGGTAGGAAAAGCGGCGCTGTGCGGCCAGGATGGCCCAGGAGTTGTCTGGAATCTCGATGTCGATTCGGTTGATTCGCTGGGGGGAGAAGAGCCAATCGTGACCGATGTGGGCAGTGGGCGGACTGAACACCTCCGGGCCAGGGGCGGGGCCCTCGGATGTCTGGCAAGCGAGAAGAAGCCAGATCATCGCGCATCCTTGGGCGGAGGCGGAAAGCCAAATGCCACGCTGTACTGAAGCGCGACGGACATCTCTCGCTCCAAGAAGCGGTGGTTGGGGTCCAGGGACAAGGCGGTGCCGATCTGCCCTTGCAGGTAGAGCCCAGTGGTGGAGGCCGGCCACCAAAAACGGGACTTTTCAAGACCGATGCGGCCGGCGATGGCCAAGCTGGCGTTGGGTCTGCGGCGAAGATCTTGGTCCACGACCACCAGGTCCCGGCCAAGCTCGGCGCTCATTCCAGGGGAGATGGACACGCTGTGTCGCCGCCAGAAGGGCTCCAGCCAGGTCAGATAGGCGGTGACTGGAAGCCGGGCGGATGTGGTGCCGGTCAGCGTCGTCGCGAAGCGCCCGGTGTTGAGCTGCAGGTCCAGACGCTGGGGTGGAATGGACCAGGTGCAGGGCTCCAGAGAGTAGCGAACTTCGAGCTGGAGCAGGTCCAATCGAGGGGCCAAGCCACTTGGGATCGAGCGCGGCTCCAAGACGCGGAATCCTGCACCGCTGCTCAGACCGATGGCCCAAGGCCGCTGTGTAGCGCCCGGGTAGTCAGAGGACAGGGCGGCGTGAGCCACGCTTGCCAAGAGGAGAAGCACGGGCCCAGTTTAGCCCGCAATACGCTATCCTGACGACACGGAGGTTCTATGCTTGGTTTATTTTTGGGGCTCTTTGTGGCCTGTGACGGCGGCAGTGTTGACGACACGGGAGCATTGGTCGACAGCAACGGTCAAGAGTGGCCTCGGTTGTGGATCAATGAGTTCATGGCGTCCAACCAGGGGACCCTGGAAGACTCCAGCGGGGCCACGCCAGACTGGCTGGAGATCTACAACCCAAACTCCGATGCGGTCAGCCTCCAGGACTGGACGATCACCGACGACCTGGGGGAGTTCGACAAGCACACCCTCGGCGACCTGTCGATTTCAGCCGGAGGATTCCTGTTGCTCTACGCGGGCGGGACCCCCGAGCTTGGGGAGCAACATGTCAGCTTTAAGTTGAGCGCTGCCGGGGAGGAGCTGGGCCTCTACGCGCCGGGCGGTCAAGCCATTGACGAGCTGGACTTTGGGCCGCAGGAGCCGGATGTCTCCACAGCGCGCACCACGGATGGCGGGGCTGAGTGGGCCACCACGGCAGATGCAACGCCAGGTGAGAGCAACGAGGGCTGAGCCTCGTCGCCGCAGCTACTTTGCCGCCTGCACCAGGGCTTGTACCCGAACCGCGCACACCTTGAACTCGGCTGTCTGGGTGACTGGGTCGCCCACATCGTTGGTCAGCCGGTTGGTGTTCGCTTCGGGGAAGTGCAGGGGCATCCACACGCAGCCGCGCTTCATGCGGGGGCTGATGTTTATGGCCGCAATCACGGTGCCACGCCTTGAGCTGACCCGAACCAGCTGACCGTCGTCCAACCCACGCTTGCGCGCGTCTCGTCGGCTGATCTCGATGAAGTTCTCAGGCTGCTTGGCGACAGCGCCGCTGGCCCGCCGGGTCTGGGTGCCGGAGTTGTAGTGATAGAGCGTGCGCCCGGTGCTCAGCAGCAGTGGAAAGTCGCTGTTGGGAAGCTCCTCGCTGGGGCGGTAGGCGATGGTCTGGAAGGGTGCCTTGCCGATGATGGGCCCGTCGCTGTGCATGGTTACGGTTCCCGGGTGCTCGGGGTCCGGACAAGGCCACTGCAGCCCGCTTACGTTGTCTTCCAGGC
This sequence comes from uncultured bacterium, assembly GCA_905480105.1. Classification (GTDB taxonomy): domain Bacteria; phylum Myxococcota_A; class UBA796; order UBA796; family CAJQPC01; genus CAJQPC01. Next base: position 9,998 of record CAJQPC010000021.1, read on the forward strand.
GCTCATGGCTAATGCCGGAGAACTTTGGAGAGAGCTGGGCCATCTCAGCGTACACCTCGGAGGGGTGCTGGTAGTCGGGCATGGGGTAGCCTACGGCCTGGGCGAGCTGCACCAAGATCTGCCAGTCGGGACGGGCTTGGCCAGGAGCATCCACGGCCTTGCGCACGCGCTGTACTCGGCGGTCAGAGTTGGTGAACACGCCGTCCTTCTCGGCAAAGCAAGCCGCGGGAAAGACCACGTCTGCAAAGCGGGTGGTCTCGTTTAAGAAGATGTCTTGAACGACCACAAAATCCAGGCCGTTCATGCCGGCTTCCACCCGCTCTGTGTTCGGCTCCGAGAGGACGATGTCCTCGCCCATGATGAACAGCCCACGGATGAGTCCGCCCATGTGCTTCATCATCACGTTCAGGTTCATGCCCGGCGTTGGGGAGAGCTCGGTTCCCCAGGCAGCCTCGAACTTGGCTTGGGCAACAGGGTCGTCCACGCGCTGGTAGCCCGCGTAGTAGATGGGGCTGGCGCCAGCATCGTTGGCCCCTTGCACGTTGTTCTGTCCCCGCAGAGGATTCATGCCGCAGTTCTCTTTGCCCAGGTGCCCGGTCATGAGCACCAAGTTGGCCAGGCCATAGACATTGTCTGTGCCGTGGCTGTGCTCCGTGATGCCCAGGGTGTAGTAAATCCCGGCCTTCTCAGTGGTGGCGTAGAGCCTTGCTGCCGTGCGAATGTCTTCTGCAGGCACCTCTGTGATGCCCTCGGCCCACTCTGGGGTTGCTTCCGAAACACTCGCCACCAGATCCTCAAATCCAGTGGTGTGTTTGTCCACGAACTCTCGGTCGTGCAAACCCTCGGTCACGATGACGTGCATCATCGCGGACAGCAGCGCCACATCGGTACCGGGCTTGAGTTGCATGTAGAGATCGGCGATGTCCGCCAGCCAGATCCGTCGAGGGTCGGCCACAATCAGCTTGGCCCCATTCTTTTTGGCCCGCTTCATCTCCATCGCGATGATGGGGTGGGCCTCTGTCGTGTTCGAGCCAATGACGAACATCAGGTCCGTTCCCCGAATCTCGGGGATGGAGTTGGTCATCGCGCCTGCACCAAACATTGTCACCAGACCGGCGACGGTGGGTGCGTGTCAGGTTGCGGCACACTGGTGGCAGTTGTTCGTGCCAAAGGCCGCCCGCGAGAGCTTCTGGAGCAAGTAGTTTTCCTCGCCGGTGCAGCGGGAAGAGGAGATGAAACCCAGGGAATCAGTGCCGTGCTTCTGCCTGACGGCCATCAGGCCTTCGGCGGCCACCTTTAGGGCGTTCTCCCAGGATGTGGGGTGCAGTCCGCCGTCTTTGCCGCGAATCAAGGGCTCGGTCAGCCTGTCCTGGTGTTGGACAAACTCCATCGAGAAGCGTCCCTTGACGCAGAGGTTCCCGTCGTTGACGGTCTCGCCCGGGGGGGGGCTGGTGACTCGAACGATCTTGTTGTCTTGGGTGTGCAGGTTGACTTGGCAGCCCACTCCACAGAAGTTGCAGGTGCTGCGTACGACTTTCTCTTCTTGAAAGTTGCTGGCCAAGCTTGGCTTTTCCGTCATGGCCCCGGTGGGGCAGACCGCGATGCAGCCGCCGCACATCTCGCAGGTGGTGTCCAGCAGACCCTTTTGGTCAGCGGTGGCGATGGTGGTCTTGGCTCCGCGGCCAGCCAATGTGATGGCGGAGACGGCCTCGACCTCGTCGCAGTAGCGCACGCAGAGGTTGCACAGGACGCAGGCCCCTGGATCGAAGTGGATGTAGGGGTTGTTCTCCATCCGGTATTCGCGTGGCGCGTTGATGGGTGGCAGATCCGGGCCGGTGCCATGGTTTAGGACGTGCTGGCGCAGCAGGTTGCCGGTGCCGCGCTCTCGGGGCAGGTCGTCCTCGTCCAGCTCGTGGTCCGCCAGGTACATACTCAAGAGCAGCTGTCGGTGGCGCTGGACCTTGTCCGAGTCGGTCTGAACCACCTGACCGGCTTGCACCTTGAACGCACAGCTCGGCTGAAGGCGTCGTTGCCCCTCCACTTCAACCAAGCACATGCGGCAGGAACCCATAGGGTCCACCCGGTCCTCAGCGCACAGTGTAGGCACGTCCTTTCCGGCACGGCGGCACACATCAAGCAAGGTCTCGCCGTCCTGGGCGTGGACCTGCTCTCCGTCCAGGGTCAGCGTTAGAGTAGGCCCAGTCAGAATAGGTACGGTTAGATCAGACATTCAGCTGCCCTCGAATTCGGTAGGGAAGTGCTTTTGGGCTGTGAGCAGCGGTAGGCTCGCGACCATTCCAAGCCCGCAGATGGAGCCCTCTTCCATTTCCCAGTGTAGGTCCTCGGTGTGCTCGAGCGAGGCTACTTTGCCCGTCTCGATAAACGCATCGATGGCTTGGCGCTGCATGCGGCATCCAATGCGGCAGGGCGCACACTGCCCGCAGCTCTCGTCTTCAAAGAAAATCTGCTGCCAGCGAACGGCCTGGGCCATGTCTACGGTGTCGTTCAGCACCACCACCCCGGCGCTGCCCAGCATGCTGCCCACCTTGGCCAAGCCCTTAAAATCCAGGGGGGTCTCGGCGTAGTCCATGGGCAGAAAACCACTGCTGGCGCCGCCGGGAGAAAAGGCCTTGGGGGTGCCGACATAGCCGCCGGCGGCTTGGACCAGCGCGTTCAAGGTAGCGCCCAGGGGCAGCTCGTACACGCCAGGGGACTGGATGTGTCCGCTGATGCAGTAGAGCTTGCTGCCGGGCTCCGTCTTGCCGAGATTCTTGAACCAGTCCCCGCCGCGCAAGACAATCTCAGGCACACAGGCCAAGGTCTCCACGTTGTTGATCAAGGTTGGTTCCCCGAACAGACCCACCTGGGTGGGGTAGGGGGGCTTAAGCCGGGGCATACCGCGCTTGCCCTCGATGGCCTCTAGCAAGGCGGTCTCTTCGCCGCAGATGTAGGCGCCGTGGCCCATGGTCAAGCGTATGTCCAGACCCGTGAGGTGAGGTCGCGCCTGTGCAAGGGCCACTTCTAAAGCGCGGCGCGGTGCTGGAAATTCTCCGCGCAGGTAGATGTAGGCAGTGGTGGCACCGACATATCGGCAGGCGATGGCCAAGCCTTCGATGAGGCGGTGGGGACGGCGCAGCATGGTCTCGCGATCTTTGAAGGTGCCGGGCTCTCCCTCGTCTGCGTTGACCACCACGTAGCGGATGCCCGCTGCCTCGTTTCGTACGGCTTTCCACTTGATCCATGCAGGGAATCCGGCGCCACCGCGACCCTGAAGCCCGCTGCTCTGAAGCTGGTCCAAGAAGGCGTCTGGCTCCATCTCCTCAAAGGCTGCTAAGGCGTTGTAGGAGGCGTCGTCGTGGCCTGCAAGATTGATCGGAAGATCAGGATCGTCCGGGGTAACGCTTCCAACAGGGCCGAACTTTGTGAGTTCCAACTCCCGGTCGATCTGTACGGGCGCTTGGTCGCAATAGCCCAGACAGGAGACCTTCTCATAGGGCTCGCCTCGTGCATCCAGGGCGTCTGCCAATGCGTCACAGCCGGCCATCGCGCAGGAGATGCCCTGACACACCCGTGCAACCCCAGGCTTGGCGAGCAAGGTGTAGAAGCTGACGACTCCGTAAATGTCGGCTTCTGGCACGCCGGTTTCTTCGCTGACCTTGGCTGACACACCCGGGGCCAAGCCGCCGTGGTGCTCGAGCAGGTCCATGACCGCAGGGCGGTTGGCATTGTGCTTCTGCATGATGGGATTCTACAGGGGATGAGCGCTCCGGCGCAGCACTCCTGGTTGGAGCGCTGACCCAATGCCGCTTTGGCGAGCGTCAATGGTGTGGACCCGGCGGGTCTTGTCTTGGGTCGGTCGGCCAGGGAGCTGCCCCAAGTCCCCAGACCCATTCTAAGGCTGCTGCCGCTTGGGCTTGTGGAGCACCGAAGGAGCGGGTCGTTAGAGAGGTGGAGTTCGCTGTGGGGCGCAGAGGTTGACTCAAGGCGCCGGAGTTGGGGAGCCAGAATGTGCCACAGCCCTGTGCCAATCCCAGTCGTGAGCAGAAGACCTTGTTGTCTCAGAGGCTGCGGCAGCCCTTGACTTCCCGCTGGCCCAAAGTCTTGACGAATCAAGTCGGACATTGACCAAAGAGAATGGGGGGCTAAACGCCGGGGCCCGCACCCGAACCCCATCGGAGCGGCCATCCGGATCACACGTGAAGTTTAGTTTCGTTGACCATGAGCAAGGCTCCATTCGGAAAGACGTGCTCTCGGGATTGACCGTGGCCTTGGCCCTGGTCCCCGAGGCCGTTGCTTTCGCCTTTGTGGCCGGTTTGTCTCCCATTGTGGGTCTGTACGGCGCATTTATGATGGGCATCGTGACCGCCATCTTCGGTGGCCGCCCAGGCATGATCTCCGGTGCGACCGGTGCGATGGCTGTGGTGATGGTCTCCCTGGTTGCTCAAGGCACCGAGATGGGTGGCGAAGGGGCTGGCCTGCAGTACCTTTTGGCGACCCTGGTTTTAGCGGGGCTGCTCCAGATTGGGGCAGGTGTGCTGCGCCTCGGCAAGTTTGTTCGCATGATCCCAAGCTCGGTGATGATGGGCTTTGTCAACGGCTTGGCCATCGTGATCTTCATGTCCCAGCTGGGCATGTTTAAGGTGGGCGGTGAGTGGCTCAGCGGTGGCGCCTTGCTGACCATGATGGGCCTGACCGGCCTAACGATGGGAATCATGTGGGGGCTGCCCAAGCTCACCAAGCAGGTTCCTGCGGCTCTGGCTGCCATTGTGGTGGTCACCTTGATGGTCATATTCGGCCGCCTGGAGACGCCGAGCGTCGCAAGCTTTGTGGCCGAGGGCGGGGGAGACGGCATCGCGGCCGGCCTGCCCACATTTGATTTTCCCATCATCCCCTTCAGCCTCGACACCCTCTGGTTCATTGCTCCCTATGCGTGTATCTTGGCCGCCATCGGGCTTATTGAGTCCCTGATGACCCTGAACCTGGTGGACGAGCTCACGGAGACCCGTGGCAACGCCAACCGGGAGTGCATCGCCCAGGGAGCCGGAAACATCCTGAATGGATTCTTTGGTGGAATGGGCGGCTGCGCGATGATTGGCCAGAGCATCATCAACATCAAGTCGGGGGGCCGAGGACGGCTCTCGGGCATCGTGGCCTCGCTCGCGCTCTTGGGGTTCATCCTCTTTGGATCGGGGCTCATCGAGCAGGTGCCGATTGCTGCGCTGGTGGGGGTCATGTTCATGGTGGTCATTGGCACCTTCGCCTGGAACACCTTCCGCATCCTGAACAAAGTACCCCTGGCCGATGTGCTGGTCATGGCGACTGTGACCGGCATGACGGTGCTCTTCGACTTGGCCATCGCGGTGCTCACCGGCGTGATCATGAGCGCCCTGGTCTTTGCCTGGGAGAACGCCAAGCGCATTCGTGCCCGCAAGAACACGGACGAGCATGGGATCAAGCACTATGAGATCTTCGGACCACTGTTCTTCGCTTCGACCACGCTGTTCGCCAGCAAGTTCGACGTGGCGGGTGACCCCGACGAGGTCATCGTGGATTTTGCCGAATCCCG
>CAJQPC010000022.1 GCA_905480105.1 uncultured bacterium
GCCAGCGCTTGGCACGTCAAAGCCCACTTGGACTCCTCGGCGATCCTGACAGAGCTTGAGCGTTGCCCCTACGTGCTGATCTGGCACATGGATGGTGACCTTGGAGATGGGCTCGCGGATTTCGGCGATCTCTCCGAGCCCTGGAAGCCTGGACGGACTGTGGATGCTCATGACCTCGCCGTTCTTCTTCTCGACTTCGTAAATCACGCTGGGTGCTGTCGTGATCAGGTCCAGTTTGTACTCGCGCTCCAAGCGCTCTTGGATGATCTCCATGTGGAGTAAGCCCAAGAACCCCAAGCGAAACCCAAAGCCCAGGGCATCCGAGGTTTCGGGTTCAAAACTCATGCTGGCGTCGTTGAGGGCCAGCTTGTCCAGAGCGTCTCGCATGTCACTGTAGTCCGCAGAATCCACCGGGAAGATCCCAGCAAAGACCATGGGCTTGACCTCCTTAAAGCCGGGGAGCGCCTCAGTGGCCCCATTGCGCTGGGTGGTGATGGTGTCCCCTACCCTTGCGTCTTCCAGCTTCTTGATGGAGGCGATAATAAAGCCCACCTCTCCAGCGCCGATGGAGTCAGTCTCCAGCGCTTCGGGAGCAAAGACACCTACCTGGGTGACCTCGTAGGCAGCGTCGGTGATCATCATTCTGATCTTGTCACCCTTTGCCACTTTGCCGTTCTTGACCCGCACCAAGCAGACCACCCCTACATAGGTGTCGAACCAAGAGTCGACGATGAGAGCCTGCAAGGGCTCGTTCTCATCTTCCCCTTCTGGGAATGGAACCAGCTTGACAACAGCCTCGAGTACCTCCTCGATGCCTATGCCAGTCTTGGCAGAGCAGAGCACGTGGTGCTCTGTATCCAACCCAATGCCATCCTCGATCTGCTCAAGCACCTTGTCAACGTCCGCTCCGGGCAAGTCGATCTTGTTCAAAACCGGGATGATCTCCAGGTCGTGGTCCAAGGCCAGGTAGACGTTTGCCAAGGTTTGCGCTTCCACGCCTTGCGCAGCGTCGACCACAAGCAAAACACCCTCACAAGCAGACAGACTGCGACTCACCTCGTAGTTAAAGTCGACGTGGCCTGGGGTGTCGATGAGGTTGAGGATGTAGTCCTCTCCATCCGACGCGGTGTACTTGAGCACACAGGTCTGAGCCTTGATCGTAATGCCCCGCTCCCGCTCCAGATCCATCTTGTCCAGGTATTGGGCCTTCATTTCCCGTTGCGTGAGCAGGCCGGTCATCTCGATGAGACGATCGGCCAAGGTGCTCTTTCCGTGATCAATGTGGGCGATGATCGCAAAGTTGCGGATGCGCGCGGTGTTCACGTGAGGCGTCCGATCCCGTGGTAGGTGAATCCGGCGCTATTGAGCTGCACCGGGTCGTAGATGTTCCGGCCATCAAAGATGTGGCGACCAGGCATGGTGGATGCGACCTGATTCCAGTCCGGATTGCGGAACTCGTTCCACTCCGTGATCAGCAACAGGGCGTCTGCTTCCTGTAGCGCATGCATGCGGGACTCGGCATAGATGATTCGTTCTCCCAGGCTGTGCTTGGCTTCTTCCATGGCCTCGGGGTCGTAGGCCACCACCTTGGCGCCAGCAGCCAGAAGAGCATTGATGACCACCACGCTGGGGGCCTCGCGCATGTCGTCGGTCTGGGGCTTGAAGGACAGACCCCACACGGCAAAGGTCTTGCCGGTCAGGTCTCCTCCGAACACCCGCGTGACCTTGTTGAAGAGCACCTGTTTCTGGCGCGCATTGACTTGCTCCACTGCGTCCACGATGGAGAGTGGAAAGCCGGCCTCCTCCCCTGTGCGCATCAAGGCCTTGACGTCCTTCGGGAAGCAAGAGCCGCCATAACCAACGCCGGGAAAGAAGAAGCGCAGGCCGATGCGGGAGTCGCTGCCCGCGCCAAGGCGCACGCTGTCCACGTCTGCCCCCACCGCCTCACAGAGCAAGGAGAGCTCGTTGATGAAGCTAATCTTGGTCGCAAGGAAGGCGTTCGCTGCGTACTTGCTCAACTCAGCACTGCGGTTGTCCATGAACAAAATGGGCTTTCCGGTGCGCAACAAGGGGCCGTAGAGCTCTCGCACGATGGCTTCCGTGCCCGGCTTGCTACAGCCGACCACTATGCGATCAGGCTTGAGAAAATCCTCGATCGCGGCACCTTCCTTGAGAAACTCGGGGTTGGAGACCACGTCAAAAGCCTGAGTGGTGCTCTCGCCTACGATCTTTCGCACCTTGTCTGCGGTGCCAACCGGAACGGTGCTCTTGATGACCACGGTACAAGCCTTGACCATCGACTCGCCAATCATCTTGGCCACAGCAAGTACGCCACTCAAATCGGCGGAACCGTCCTGGGCCGAAGGGGTACCCACGGCGATGTAGCTGACCTCACTCTGAGCTATCGCGCTGGGACCGTCGGTCGTGAAGTGCAGCCTGCCCTCGCGCACGTTGCGCTTGATGAGCTGGTCCAGACCAGGCTCGTAGATCGGCACTCCACCGCTCTTCAGGAGTTCAACCTTGGCCACATCACGGTCGACACAGGTGACCATGTGGCCGAGGTCTGCCAGACATGTGCCCGCAACGAGCCCAACGTATCCAGTGCCAACAACGCAGATGTCCATGAACGCTCCAGAAGAAAAGTGACTGTCACCTCAGAGGCGACAAGTTGATGTGGGAGGCACGTAACCTAACAGTGGGGTGGGGCAG
>CAJQPC010000023.1 GCA_905480105.1 uncultured bacterium
CCTCTTCGTTCAGGTCGCGCCTGGAAAGCATGGCTTGAAACTCCTCCGGAACGACCACCCGGCATGTGCTGCAGGAGCAACGGCCCCCGCAGAAGTGGTCAATGTCCACGCGCATCTCCTTGGCAGCTTGCAAGACCGTCCAGCCGACCTCGGCCTGTCCTTCTCCATGAGCGCCAAAGGAAACCTGAACCAGAGTGCCGTCCGGCAATCGGCCCCCCTGGACCCGGTCACGGACCCGCTTACTCAGACGCTTGCCCCGAGACATCACACGTCCGAGGAGACTCTTGGAGGAGTAGTTGTCAGCCATAAAGGCGATATCCCGGCAATCTTCCGGCCTTGCTAAAAAAGCTCTACCGTTCGAGTAACCGATGAAGAAGAGCGGGCATACCTCTGAACACAGCACCAAACGCCCCTGTCCGGAGTCGACCATGATCAGCACCGCCACAAGCCCCGGCACCAGCCTCCAAAGCCTGGACGATCAGCTACTGGTCAGCCGCACCTTGGCCGGTGAGACCCACTGCTTCGAGGAACTCTTTCGCCGCTATTCCAACCGGGTCTAGGGCATCTCCTTGGGCATGGTGCGCAGCGAGGCCGAGGCACAGGATGTGGTCCAAGAGACCTTTATGAGCGCCTTTCGAAAACTCGACAGCTACCGGGCAGAAGCGCCCTTTCGCGGTTGGCTCTTCCGCATCGCCTCCAATGCATCGCTCATGCGCCTGCGCACCCGGCGTCGGCGTCCCGAAGTCAGCATGGTGCTGCGCCGTCCCAGCTGTAGCGAAGACGACTGCCACCAGCGTCCCGTTGTAGATTTACGCCCCCTGGTCTCCAAGTCTCTGGAAGACGAAGAACCGGGTGAGCGCCTCCGCCGCTCCACCGACGCTCTGCCTGACAAGTACCGAAGTGTACTGGTCCTGTCTGACTTCGATCACCGCGCCATGAAAGAGATTGAGGAGGAGTTGGGCCTCTCGGTGTCAGCAGTCAAGACCAGGTTACACCGAACACGACTCTCGATTCGCAAGGACCTCGAGGGCTATTTGGCCGGACAGGTTTGAGGGAATGGAAAATAGGGGGGACAGCACCGCGTAAAAAAGCACGGCGATGTTGAAGCGAAACCTTGGGTACTGGCATTTTGAAATCAGACCCAGGACGGGAAATGCTTCGATGCGACGCCGCAGTGGATATGCTCCTTGATGCGCATGATGGAACCTTGTCTTCCCAAGGACGTCAGGCCTTGAAGGGTCACCTGAGCCAATGTCCGAGCTGCACAGCATTCCAGAGAAGCTACGAGCACAGCATCACGCTGACAGCTCAGGCACTGGCCGTGAAGCTCCCTACTCAGGTCAGCGCCCGCATCTACACGGGCATGACCCAAAGATTCCGCCGAGAGTGCGCACAAAGCCCCAGAACCGATGGGGGCTCGCGCTCCTGTTGAGCCTAACGGTCCATTTGCCACTCATGCTAGCGATGGAGACCTGGGCGAGCTCCGAGTTGGAACAGGGGGATGAGGCGCGCGCACCGCTAGCCCTGACTCTCATGGATCTGCAGCCTGCCCCTGCCGGGCTCAGCTTGCCCCAAGACGCCGAAGAAGAGGAAGCGGCCGGTACGCTGCAGGACATTGGGGATCAGGCGGGCCAAGAGCAGCTGGAAGCCGAGAAACGGCCCTCGAGTGAGTTAGATCTTCACAACGATGCGCAATCGCCAGAGAAGAGCCTGGATATCGAAAGGTCCCCAGAGCCGGAGCCCGATGCTCTCCCAGAACAGGAGAAAAAGGACCCCGAGAAGCTCATCCACGTGAGGACCGAGAAGGAGCTCGATGAAGGGGATCCCGGCCCGGATACGCGGTACATCGCGCGCACCAACCTAAACGCGCCAAACGACAGTCGTAGCCCCAATTCCTCAGCCGAGAACGGAGAGTACGCGCCGGACAACTCCGGTTCCACCGGCAAGGCGGGAAACCGCAGCCCGGACACCACAGTCGCCCCGGACCAGGAAGCAGCACGCCGGGGAGAGAAAGAAGCAGAGCTTCGTGCACCTGTGGAGCAAGCCATAGCCCAGCAGCGGGAAGCAGCCATTGGCAAGGAAGGCCTTGGTCAAGCCGGCGGTGCCAAAGCGCGGGGCCCCAGCGAAGGAGGCGACCGCCAGGCAGGAAAGGCGGGACTGGACAGCACAGGCGCAGGTGCCCGACGTCCCTCCGAGAAGTCCGTGGGCGGCCCTACTCCTACTCAGCTGGGCAGCACCAAGACTCTCCCTCCAGCCCCTCAGGGTTGGCTACCCATGGCCGTCCGTGTAGACCCCAGCGTCGGGCGAGCACCACCCACGTTGGCGCCGAGTGAGATCGAGACGCCTGACCGCAACCCCGACCTGGAGATCCTCAGAGCCAGAGAAGAGAAGGCCCTGGAGACCATCGGGGACTTGGGGAACCAGGCTCACAGCGCTCAGGTCCCCGAGGACCTGGAAATGGACGATGCACCGGCGGTCACTGAGTTGGAGACCCAGGGCGAAGCAGCACCTCAGACCTCGCCTGGTTGGGGTGGCGAGCAGGTGCTGAAGTCCAAGACTCAAGCCAGCATAGCGGGCAACCTGATCGAAGAAGGAGCGCCCTCCTCTTCCCCGCCAGAGGTCCTGGACCAAGAACTGAAGCTCAGTGAGCACACTCAAGTCTCTGCACGTGCCCACAAGAATGCAGCCTATATGGATGTCGTAGACAAGGCGGTTGACCGAGCTTGGCGCGAGCAGACCCCCACCGAGGTCAAGGCAATGGGGCTCCAAGGCACCGTGACCGTCCGCATCGAGTTGGATCACAAGGGCCGCGTTGTGAACAAACAGGTCGTGCGCCGGAGCGGGTACTCGAAGTTGGACACCCTGGCCCTGGCAGCCGTGCCTTCCAGACTGCCCAAGCCGCCCAAAGGATTGGCAGACCCGACGTGGAGCTATGAGATCAACCTGCGCATGAATGACCGCTGGGCATCTACCCCCTAATGGACCCTTAGAGCGCGTCCCCCTTGCCGGGAGCGCGCCAAGGTGGCACCTTTGAGACGACCGATGGCACCCAAGCAGAGAAAGCGGCGCAGGTCTTCGGGCCTCTTGCCCCGCCTCATCACGTGGGGTGGTCTATCGCTGCTCGCCCACTTGTTGATCTTTGGTGTAGGCGCCCCCCTCTTCAATGCCCTTGAGCCTTCGGATACCGAGCCGCTTCCGCCAATGAACATTGTGATGCTGGATGTCGCAGAGCCAGAGGAGCCAGAGGAGGATGAGCCGGAGATCGACTGGGACGGCCAGCTCGTAGATACTCCCAAGCCAAACGAGGAGATCAAGCCCGAAGACGCCGACTATCTGGCCGAGTACAACAACACGGTTGAAGAAGAAACCGTGTCCGAGCGCTTCCGAATCAACCCCGAGGTTCTCTCAAACGTCTTCTCGGAAGAGGACAAGGTTGAGTACGAGGACTTGGTAGACGTAAACGCCGAAGAACCCAGTACAGGCGCTCAGATTGGAAACGAACGCTTCGCCCCGGACCGTCACGGCGCCCTGGCCACCCTGCCCTCCCCCTTCAAGGTGACCAACAAGGATGGCTTCGAGAAGCCCACGGTGGCCTCGCACTCGAAGACGACTCTGGCAGGTGCGCCGAACAACGACCTATTGAAGGAGAAGCGCGGCAACGCGACCAATCTGAACACCAAAGAGTTCTTGTATGCCTCCTACTTGAACCACATTCGGCGGCTGGTGAACTTCTACTGGAGCCAGAATCTGGACAACCTGCCCGGGGGGCTGCCGTTCTCCAAGCCGAGCTACGAGACAGTCGTCTCTGTGACCATCACCGAGGATGGACGCCTGGAGAGCATCGAGGTGGACAAGGCTGCAGACATGGTCCCCCTGGATCAGGCGGTCGTACAGGCTTGGTGGAGCGCAGGACCCTTCCCACCGCCGCCCGAAGGCATGGTGGAGGCGGACGGACGCGCCTACCTTCCTGGCGCGAGCTTTACCGTCACCCTTGGAAAAGGAGAGAGCCGTTACACGGGCGTGGACCCCAGACAGAACGTTCAATTTCCCGGAATCATGAAGAGCCCCCGCTAAGGGAACATCAAGCTATTCCACCCGGCTGGACGGCTTCCAGTTCGGCAACGCAGGCTGCCTGGAGATGCGCCAGTCCCGGCCTAGCGCGACAAGCTCCCCTTGCTCCAGGGCCTCCCATGCATCGTCTTGGCCGATAGGCTCCGAGCTGATGAGCATGTGGTTTACGGGTTCGCTCCCTGGTCGCTTTTCGAGCAAGCAGAACTTGTTGGGCTCGGGACAGGTCTCGGCGTCCGGGCAGTGATGTTTCTGGGTGCTCAGGTACAGCGCCTTACCGGCTCGCATGGCGAACATGACCTCGCCATCAGTAAGGATGAAGTTCAGAATCGGGGGCTCCAATCCCAGCTTAGCAGCCAAGAGAAAGAGCTGGTCAACCGCCTCACTCAACACCTTGCCGGCGCCCTGGGCATCGTTCACCCCTTGGTGACCACTGGGACACCAGCCCGCCGCCTCCAATTGAGAGAGCAAGTAGTGGAAGATGTGTTCGGAATCGGTCTCGCCCAAGATCAAGGCACGGCGCTGAGCCGGAATCCAGCGCAGAAGCTCAGGGGCCAGGTGCTCAAAGCCCCAAAGAGACCCATTGTGCGCAAAAACCCAACGCCCGTGACGGAAGGGATGAGCGTTGAGGTAGTCGGTGGCGCCCACCGTAGCCTGGCGAACGTGCACCACAAAAGTCTGAGAGCGGAGGCGGCTGCTGGCCAAGCGAAAGCGATCGGAAGTGTGGGCAGCATCTCCGCTCTTCAGCACGTACGCATCAGGACCGACGAAGTAGCCCATGCCCCATCCATGGGGATGCAGACGTGCCTGCTCCACCAAGGCATTGTCAGCCTCAACAAGGGAGCGATGGGTACTGGACGGCACCGCGCTACGAAAGCCGAACAGGCGACACATGGGGTCCTCTTGGGTCCTGCCCTCGCAGTGTGACCCCGGGTAGAATACGTCAAAGAGAGACAAACCACACGGGAGAGATGTGCTTGGCCTGGGCTGGGGTGAAATCACCCTCATCGCAGCGCTGCTTCTGGTCTTCGTTGGACCTGCGGATCTGCCGAAACTCCTTCGCTTTCTCGGGCGCAGCTACGGCAAGCTACGACGGTCCAGCGATGACTTGCGTCGCACCTTCACGCTCGAGGTCGACCGGGTCGATGCAGAAGCCCGGGCAGAGGAGATCCAGCGCCGCCGGGAAGCGCTGATCGCACGACGAAAGGAAGAATCGGAGCGTATTAAAGAAGTTGGAGGTCCTTTTCCGCGATCCGAAAAACTCCCAACTTCTCCGCCATCCACAGGGCCCGAACTCCCCGAGCACTCCGCCGCAGCCAAGGCCGCTTTGGAAAAGCTCAAGCAGAAACCCTCCTCAGATCTTCCCGATTCGTCCCCTCCTGAGAGCGAGGAGCCATGAAGAAGGATCCCGCCCTGGAACCGGTCGAAGACACGCGCATGCCCATCATGGAGCATTTAGCAGATCTTCGGACTCGCCTAATTCGAGCAGGCATTGCCGCGGGCATCGGCGTTGGAATCGCCAGCGCCTTCTCCGGCTACATCTTCGACTTCCTGGTGGACCCCATGCGCCGGGCTTTGGCCGCACGTGGTTCCACTGAGGGCTTGACCCCAGCGGAGCAAGCCCAGCTCACCGAGTCCATGAACAGCTTGGTTATTACCGACCCCATGGAGGGGGTCGTCACATACCTGAAAGTGGCGGTGATCGCCGGCCTTCTGCTCTCCAGCCCCTTTATTTTTTACCAAGTCTGGGCCTTTGTTGCGCCGGGCCTGTACAAAAACGAAAAGCGCACCGTCATCCCACTGGTGATGGCGTCTACCGTGCTCTTCCTGGCAGGGGCCAGCTTTGGCTACTTCGTCATTTTCGAGTACGGCTTTGCTTTCTTTCTCTCGGTGCTGGACTTCGACACCGGGGCGGCGATCAGCCTGAACTCGTATTTGGGTACCGCAACAAAGCTCTTGGGGGCCTTTGGCTTTAGCTTCCAGCTCCCTGTGGTTGTCTTCTTCATCTCCAGGATGGGGCTCATCGACCACAAGGACATGATCGCCTTCTTTCGCTACGCCGTTGTGGGCGTATTCGTGATCTCTGCGGTGATCACGCCTCCGGACCCCTTGACTCAGACTCTAATGGCAGGCCCATTGCTCCTGCTCTACTGCATGAGCATCGGAATCGCCTTCGCCTTCAGCACCAAGGTGAGAGGCAAAGACGGAGAACCGATCACATCGGACAAGAGTGAGAGCTTCCCGAAAAGCTGAGACCTACTCCGCCTGAATCGGGGTAATCGTCAACAGAAGACCACCTGCGTCCACAGCCTGTCCGGCCGTCACTTGGATTCCCGACACGGTCCCCGCGACCGGCGCCTTGACCTCGTTCTCCATCTTCATCGCTTCGATGATGATGATTGCTTGGCCCTTCTCGACCTGGGCTCCCTCTTCGACCAATATCGAGACCACGCGGCCAGGCATGGAGGACTTCAGCTTGCCCTCGCCAGCGCCACCTGCCAACCGTAGGGCTTTCTTGCGTGGATCCACCACCTCGACGGAGTGCTGCACGCCGAGCAGGTGAACATCCCAGCCCGCCTCACGCCGCACCACGCCAGCGTCGTAGCTCTTGCCGTCGACAACCAAGCTCATGCCGCCGCCCAGCGCCCGGCGCTCCACCACGATGGGCTCGCCACCATCGACCACCACGCGCACATGGTCATCCCCCACCCGCTCGATTTCGAACCTGCGAGTCTTTCCGTCCAGCATCACGTCGTAGTGCATCAGCGCATCCTGTGGGTGCTGCGCCACGTTGCCGCGCGCTTCCATGTGGAGCCACCGGTACTACTCTTGGCAGCACGGGTGGGCTTGAGGTCCTGGTCCAGCTGCGCAATCGCGGCTGCAATGCATGCGACATCATCGCTGCGGACCTCGCCCAGGTCTTCGAGAAATTCTGCGGTAATGAAACCGGTGGTGTACTCGCCAGCAAGAAAGTTCTCGTCCCTGAGGACCTTGCGGAAGAAGCCAATCGAAGTCTTGATCCCTGTGATTCGATACTCGCGCAGGGCCCGGTCGGTTCGCTCGATGCACTCTTTTCGTGTGCGTCCCCAGACCACCAACTTGGCGATCATTGGGTCGTAGTAGATCGGAACCTCCGAGCCTGCACTTACACCAGAGTCCACGCGAACAAATGGTCCCCCTGGCTCTTGGTAGTCTTGAATCAGTCCAGGAGCGGGCGAAAAGTTGGCCTGGGGGTCCTCGGCGTAGACCCGGCATTCAATGGCATGGCCGTTGATCTTCAGGTCAGACTGTTCGAACCAGAGAGGCTCTCCGGCCGCCAAACGGAGCTGGGCGCGGGCAAGGTCTACACCGGTGATGGCCTCGGTGATGGGATGTTCCACCTGCAGACGCGTATTCATCTCCAGGAAGTAGAAGGAACCATCTCCTCCCAAGAGAAACTCCACCGTCCCAGCTCCCACGTAGTTCACAGCCTGTGTGGCCTGGACGGCAACCGACGCCATGGCTTGACGAGTCTCCTCCGGAAGCACCGGGCAGGGGCACTCCTCGATGACTTTCTGGTTCCGACGCTGGATAGAGCAGTCGCGCTCGAAGAGATGCACGGTGTTGCCGTGACCGTCAGCGAGCACCTGAATCTCCACGTGCCGCGGATTCACAACGAACTTCTCCAGGTAGACCGCGTCATCGCCAAAGCTGGCCTTGGCCTCGCTTCGAGCGGAGCGGAAAGCCGATACCAAACCATCGGTATCATAGACTTTCCTCATCCCCTTTCCGCCACCACCAGCGCTGGCCTTTAGCATCACGGGGAACCCAATCTCAGTGGCCACACGCAACACTTCTGCCTCGTCCCTGAGCGCCTTCAAGGTTCCAGGCACCACAGGTACACCGGCGGCAGTCATGCGCTGGCGAGATCCCGTTTTTGAGCCCATGCCGATGATGGACTCGGGCGGAGCGCCTATCCAGACCATTCCTGCGTCCAAAACAGCCTGAGCGAAGCCTGCGTTCTCACTTAGAAAACCGTATCCGGGATGAACGGCATCAGCCCCCGTGTCCCGAGCGACCTGCAGGATGCGCTCAGAGACAAGGTAGGACTCGGCGGCGGGGGCAGGACCGATGTGCACAGCGTAAGTCGCCATGCGCACATGGCGCGCGTCGCGGTCGACGTCAGAGTAGACCGCAACCGTCTCCAAGCCCTCTTCCGCGCAGGCTCGGATCAAGCGAACCGCTATTTCGCCACGGTTGGCAACAAGGACGCGTTTGAATGGTCGAAGATTCATGCTCACCCTGGGTCTGGTGAACCTTCCCTAACACCTCCAGCACTCCCTCGACGCGCAGAACCTACCTCCAAAACGACAGAAAGCCGCCCCAGGCTGGGACGACCCTCTATCTTCGCGAAGTCCTACAGCTCAGACGATCAAGCCGGTGCAGCGGCAGCCTTGTCCGCAGCCTTCTTAGCCTGCACGATCTTCAGCTCAGAAGCCTTCTCTGCAAGCTTCTCTTTGCCTAAAACAATGTCCAGGACCTGTTCCATACGACTGGCAAAGTGGAAGGTGAGCTCCGCCTTGATCTCCTCGGGTACCTCTACCAAGTCCTTCTCGTTCTTGGCCGGCAGGATGACGGTCTTGATCCCTGCACGATGCGCAGCCAAGACCTTCTCCTTCACGCCACCCACCGGTAGGACAGCACCTCGAAGGGTGGCCTCACCCGTCATGGCGATGGTGGGATCGATGGGGATGTCAGTGAGCAGAGACACGATGGCCGTCAGCATAGTGACACCCGCCGACGGACCGTCCTTGGGTACAGCGCCAGAGGGAACGTGAACATGGATGTCCTCGGTCTCGAAGACCGAGTAGTCAATGCCCAAGTCGCCAGCCATCGAGCGGATGTAGGAGCGAGCAACGCCTACAGACTCCTTCATCACATCTCCAAGTGAGCCGGAGAGGGCCATGTTGCCCTTGCCCCTCATGCGGGTCGCTTCGATGAAGAGAATGTCGCCGCCAACAGAAGTCCAAGCCAAGCCTGTGCAGACGCCAGCAACGGTGTCTTTTTCGGCCACTTCAGAGAAGAAGTTGATCGGTCCGCGGACCTCCTCGATCATGCTCTCCTCGATCATGACCTGCTCCATCTCTCCACCAGCAATCTTGCGGGCGGCCCAACGGGCACAAGCTGCAAGCTCTCGCTTGAGGGAACGGACACCAGCCTCGCGGGTGTAGCTCATGATCAGCCTGCGGATCGCCTCGTCACTCAGATCAAACTGCTCCTCACCAAGACCGTGGTCCTTTCGTACCGAGTGGAGCAGGTAGTTCCGGCCAATCTTCAGCTTGTCCTCGGGGGTGTAGCCTGGGATCTGGATCACCTCCATGCGGTCAAGGAGGGGGTTTGGAATGTTCTGGGCAACGTTGGCCGTTGCGATGAACATCACCTTGCTTAGATCGAAGGGCAGATCCAAGTAGTGGTCCGCGAAGGTGTCGTTCTGCTCGGGGTCCAGCACCTCCAGCAAAGCGGAGCTGGGATCGCCTCGAGAGTCGCTGCCCAGCTTGTCGATCTCGTCCAGGATGAACACTGGATTGCGTGAGCCCGCTTTTTTCAGGGACTTGATGACCTTGCCGGGGAGGGAGCCGATGTAGGTACGACGGTGGCCGCGAATCTCAGCTTCGTCGCGCACGCCACCCAAGGACATTCGGACCATTTTACGGCCCAGTGCACGAGAAACGGACTTGGCCAGCGAGGTCTTTCCAACACCAGGAGGACCCACCAAACAAAGGATGGGGCCCTTCATGTCACGCTTGAGTTGAAGCACAGCGAGGTACTCAACTATCCGCTGCTTGACCTTTTCCAGGCCGTAGTGGTCCTCGTCCAAGATTTCCTGGGCGCGCATGACGTCTAGGTGATCCTCGGTCTCCTTCTCCCAGGGGAGTTCGACCAACCAATCCAGGTAGGTCCGGGCGACGGTGTACTCAGCAGCGCCAGGGGACATCCGCGCCATGCGCTTGAGCTCCTTGTAGGCAGCCTGCTCCGCCTCCCGTGGCATACGAGCTTGCTTGATCTTCGTCTTGAGATCCTCAAACTCCTCCTGCCTTTCGTCCACCTCGCCAAGCTCTTTCTGAATGGCCTTGAGCTGCTCGCGCAAGAAGTACTCGCGCTGTGCCTTGTCCATCTCTCCCTTGACCTCGGTCTGGATCTTGTTGGAGAGCTCCAGGACCTGAATCTCCTTCTGCAGAAGCACGATGACCTTCTCGATCCGCTCCTTTGCGTCCAGGGTCTCCAACAACTCCTGCTTTTCTTCCACACCGATACTCAGATTGGTGGCGACGATATCAGCCAGCATTCCGGGGTTGTCGATGGAGCGAACCAAGAAGCTCGCCTCGCTCGGGATGTGTGGCGACAAGTCAATGATGCGCCGGGCAAGTTCGCGCAGCTGACTGAGCAGCTTATCGAACTCGCGACCCTCGGCCTCTGGCTGCGCATGGGTTGAGACCCTGGCAGACAAGTAGGGGTCGGTCTGTTGCCACTCTTCTACCTGAATCCGAGACAGCCCTTGAATGATCACGTTGAGCTTGTTGCCCGGCATGATGACGGACTTGAGAATCCGCACCACCGTTCCAGTCTGGTGCAGCTCGTCCGTGCTTGGGTCTTCGTTCTTTGCGTCCCGCTGGGAAACGATGGCAAGGAGCTGGTCTCCAGCCATTGCCTCTTCGATGGCCTTGAGGGACTTGTCGCGTCCGACATTGATGGGGAATGCAAGCACCGGAAAGATGACGGTGTTGCGGATCGCCAGAACCGGAAGGTCAAGCTCCGGTGGCAGGTTGCTTGCTTCCTGCTCGGGTCCGGGGGTGTCAGAGGTCATGAAAGCTCCATTTCTGTGTCCAACCTATCCAGGTAGGGCGCTAGGGCAAGGTGCAACTCAAGAGGAGTCGTCGTCAGTCATCTCGGCGAAGCTGAGGCGGACTTGGGAGGCGCCCCGAGTCCTGAAGCGCCTTCTCGTACGCTGGCGTGCCGACGCTGCTCTTCCAGTCCCGCTCTGTGAGCAGCCCTGGACCAGGCTCAAAGCCGAAAAGCGGCTCCTGCTCACCAGTCAGATCCCAGGTAACCAAGACACCGTCCACAGCAACCGGGGGGCCCAAGAGCTCGGTCAAACGCTCGGTCGCTGCAAAGGCGTAGCTCTCCGGCTTAGGCTCGCGGCGCCGGTTTGCGACGCCTTCTTGAAGGTCCCGGTGCAAGACCACCCACCGAAAGCCCTGCTCCTCGAAAGCTTCCCGATGGGCTGGGGGAAAAGTATTCACAGGAAGCTTGGGCGTGCGGCCGACTTGGACCAATGCCTTGATGAAGGCGTTGCGGCGGATGCGCTTATCAAAACCGTCTGGGAGGAGGATCGAAGCGTTCTCCCCCATCCCACCGAACATTTTTTGCTCATAAAAAGTCTGCCAGACGATCGAGGGCTGGCTGATCCCGAAGGGAAGGTGGATCACCTTGCCAGGGTTGTCCCGAATCATCGCGTAGGTCGCCGGCAGGGTAAGATCCTTACTGACAAATGGGAACACCCGGAGGCGGGCTTGCTCTCCGAGCGTCACCACTAAGAAGATCGCCAGGACGACCGCCCCCCCCCACTTGGGGCCCCTCTCCTGCAAGCGCTCGATGAGCTGCCCCGCACCAAAGCACAGGATGAAAAAGCACATCACCACCATTCGGTACGGAAACCAGAGCCGGTCAAAAAAGGGGAGGTAGTGGTAGGCCGCCATGTAAAGAGGGTCGACGGCCCAGACCGGCGGGTTCGCTACAGGAGGATGAAACACCGGTCCGATCGCAAAGAGCCAGACCAGGAAGAAGCCGAACGCAAAGCGCATCCGATCCCGACCGAACGCCAACCAGGCCACCAGCAGTGGCGTCCAGGCGAAACTCAACAACAGGGGGGTGCCCATGAACTCAGCGAAGATCCAACCGTGTAGGAACGGACTCACGTTGTTGGCGATGGAACCTGGGGGCGCGAAGAGATCAATGCTCTCCACCTCGGTCAGACCTGGCACTTCGCCCTGGCTTGCTAAGCCGCTGATGGCCAACGCTGCGGGCGCTACGCAGACCAGACAGACGACTCCAGCGATAAGGTAGCGCAGCAGCAACATGCGGCGGTGCTCGCTACGCCAGAGCGCCCAGACGGCCATGGGCAGGATTACCAACATCATGAAGTAGCCCATGAACCAGTAGGTCCACGCCTGAAGCGCAACAAGGAGTCCAGCCAGGGCTGGAAAACCCCAGATTCGCCACCCTTGAGCAGGCTTCTCGAGTTGAATCAAGAAGTGGAACGCCAGTGGCATGAAAGGCAAAAAAGCCTGGGTGCTCCTTCCGCATGTGATTTCGAAGAGCACAAATGGATTCAGCATCCACACCAGGGTGGAAACAAAAACCGCCCACTGCGAGGTGAACATTCCCTTCGCGAAGACCCGAAAGCTCGCTGCATTGGCCAGCAATAGGCAGAGGATGAACCAGCGATGGTAGCCAGGGCTGCCGAAGACCCAATAAAAAGGAGCCGCAAAGACCGCGTCTACAAAGTTGTTCCCCGTGTGCGCGAAGATGTCCTTTCCAAGCGGAAAGAAGAACCAGTCCGTAAAACCCGGGTCCGTCCAGGTCTGGATGCACTGCTGGATCCACCAGTAAAACCAAATTGTGCCATACATATCGACGCCATCACCGACGACGTGATTGGCCTGAAGAGCGGGCGCAATGGCCAGCACCGCAGCAAAAATGTAGGCCGCCCACTCAAGGGCGCGCCAAGTCTTGGCCGTCATCCGGCTATCGTAGCCTCCCTGAGTCATCGAATCCCTCCCGACGGGGGAAGAGCATCACTCGGAGACAGACCAAAAACTGTCCACCCACCAATTTTCTGGCGCCTCTCCTCCCCTCTAGATCCGGTAATCTTTCCTCGTGGCAATCGACATCTTCTTCTCCGCACTGCACTGGCTTGGCGCCACCATCTACGGTGGCTCGCTGATCGCCTTTTCCCTCCTGCTCGTCATACGCCAGCGGATCGTCGGAGAGCATCGTCAAAACGTGATGGGAGTCTTCCTTGCCTGGGGCCCAGGTCTGGGCCTAAGCATGGGGGCGCTGATTTTGGGCGGAGCGGTCACGCACTTTCGGATCCACGGCGCATTTGAGTGGCCCACCGAAACGCTTCCCCAGCAGCTGATCGTGGCCCAACACCTGGTCTTTCTGGTCCTGTGGGTCAGCAGTTTCCACCTTGAGATCTGGACACTAGACCCCGTGCGAAAGCTCGAGGGTCCCACCGGCACCCAAGAGCACGACAACTACGAGAAAGCATGCGCCAGCGCCACCAGGCAGGCCTTTTTCAACGCTCTTCTCTTTTTGACCTGCGGAGCTTTGGGGTTCTTCGCGACCCAGCTCGCCTGAGCACTTGCGGTCACCCGGAAGGGCACTTGCCTTACCCCCGTCAAACCTGAGCGCGAAATCGACTATTTGAGCTCTTTGTCCCGGCGCTCGCGCAGCCACTTCGGCCCGATGAGTCCCAGGATGATCAATATGGGGAGCACAGTCATGACGACCTCTGGTAGGCCAAAAACGAATTCCATACAGGCTCTCCTCTACCCCCAGACTATCGGATTCGACCTGGTCGTCGCCATGTTCATCGCCCCCTCAGCCAAGATCACCTGGCAAGCGCAGCCGCCGAGGCGATGCTAGACATGCCTATGGACAAGACTCCAAGGCGCCCCCTTTTCATCATTTCCGACGGCACCGGCGACACTGCTGAGAAGGTCGTACGGGCCTGCCTGCTGCAGTTCGACGGCGCAGACGTGCAGCCACAGACCTTCGCAAACGTCGCAACGCCCGAGCAACTCGAGAACCTGTTCCTGCTCGCTCGGGACCACGGCGCCTTCGTGGTGACCACCTTGGTCAAAGCAGAAACACGCGCCTTAGCAGAACGCCTGGCCCATCGACACCAGCTCCAGTGGGTAGACGTGGTCGGGAACATGCTCGGCAGTCTGAGCACTTTCCTACAGCGCTCGCCAAGAGAGACCGCCGGTCTGATGCACCAGGCCGACGCAAACTACTTTCAGCGCATTGCTGCAGTGGAGTTTACCGTCAAGGCAGACGACGGCAAAGAGCCGCGCATGCTTCTCCAAGCAGACATCGTCCTGGTCGGCATCAGCAGGACGAGCAAGACCCCCCTGTCTGTCTTCCTCGCGCACAAGGGATACCGCGTCGGGAACGTGCCCTTGGTCTTGGACCGAGACCCGCCTGAGACCCTGTGGGAAGTCGATCCAATGCGGATCTTTGCCCTGACCATTGACTCCAGTAATCTGCGTCAGATCCGACACCGCCGCCTGGAGCAGATGCGCATGTCCGAGCGGACCAACTACGGGCAACTCGACTACATTCTGGCCGAGCTGGACTACGCCCACGATCTCTACAAGCGCAACCGCGAGTGGCCCGTGATCGATGTCACCAACAAAGCGGTTGAGGAAACCGCGGCGACGATCATCAACATCTTAGGAGAGCGCTTCCTCCAGTCTCGCTCCGGGGAGACAGGCCAGCTGTGAGTAAGCTTCGGGTGGTGGGAGCCGTGATTGCTCTCGGAGACCAAGTCTTGTTGGCGCAGCGGGCACCAGGGGGTAGCCACGGTGGCTTGTGGGAATTCCCCGGAGGCAAGGTCG
>CAJQPC010000024.1 GCA_905480105.1 uncultured bacterium
CCACCCCCTGGGCAGCGAGCCCCTGTACGCCATGCTGCGTCCGGGTATGAAGGTGACCATCGCCGTGGACGATTTGTCCATGCCGCTGCCGCCCATGCGCCGCCCTGATGTGCGCCAGCACCAGGCCGAGGTCGTGCTGGAGCTGCTGCGGGACTACGGGATCACCGATATTCACTTCATCATCGCGACGGCTTTCCACCGTCCGATGACCCAAGATGAGATCCGGCACCAGCTCGGCGACAAGATTGTCGACGAGTTTTACCCGGAGCGCTGCTACAACCACGACGCTGAAAAGCCGGACGGGTTGACCTTTCTGGGCACCACTGCCCAAGGCATTGACGTAGAGATCAACCGTCGGGCTGCGGAATCCGACCTGGTCGTCTACTGCAACCTGACCTTTGTGCCTATGAACGGCGGCCACAAGTCCATGGGTACCGGGCTGGTGGGATATCGCACCCTCAAAAAGCACCACAATCCAGCCACCATCCGCGCCTCCAAGACCTACATGGTCCCCGAGGACTCCGCGCTCTCCGACAAGATGGTCGAGGTAGGCAAGCTCATTGAGGAGAAGCTCCAGGTCTTCCATATTGAGTCCACCGTCAACAACCGGATGTTCGACCGCCCGCTGGATTTCTTGGGCAAAAACGAGGACGAGCTGAGCACGAACGAGGCCCGTGGCCTCAAGGCGCTGATCCGCTCGCTGGAGTGGTTGCCCCAGCCTGCCCGCCAGGCCATCTTCGAGAAAGTCCCAGCCCCGTACGGCGTGATCGGTGTCTGGGCAGGCGCCTGCGAGCCCGTGCACGAGGCATGCTTGGAGAAATGCTACGAGCAGCTCCTGGTACCCATCCACGGACAGGCGGACATCGGTATTTTCCCGGTGCCCTACATCAGCCCCTACAACGTGCACAGCTACCTAAACCCACTGCTCGTCTCGGTCATGGCCGAGGGCTACCTGTTCAACTTGTATCGCGGCGATCCCATCGTGAAGAAGGGTGGCACTGCCATCGTGTTGCACCCTTGCTCGGACATCTTCGACCGCGATCAGCACGCGGCCTACACCGAGTTCTTCCACAAGCTTCTGCCCCGGACCCGCGACGCCAAGGAGCTGCACAAGAAGTACGAGCACGAGTACAGCCGCCACCCCGGGTACATCCAGATGTATCGCTCCGGGGAGGCGTATCACCCGGCTCACCCCTTCTACATGTGGTACTGGGGCGAAAACGGGCGCCAGCACTACGGTCGCGTGATTGTGGTTGGTGCCGACAACGAGTACGTTCCAGGAATTCTGGGATACGAGACGGCCCCCACAATGGAAGAGGCCTTGCGCATGGCCCGGGAAGAGCACGGCTCTGACCCCGCCATCACCTGCTTTCGCATCGCTCCGATGCTGATGGCCGATGTCACAGTCGATACGCCTGCCGAGAGCTCTGTGCGCACCGAAGACGAGGAGTCCTGAGTCATGTCCCAGGTCAGCACACCCGACGCACTTCAGCCTTTGCCATACTCCGGACGGGTCAAAGGACCTCTCTGTGTCGCGGATCAGGTCCGCGGAAAGACCCTCTTCGTCATGGGCGGAACGGGCTTTTTGGGCAAGGTCTGGCTGTGCATGCTGCTGACGCACTTCCCCCAGGTAGAGCACATCTACATGGTGGTCCGTCCCAGGAAGCGCAAGGATGGCTCCATACGTGTCAGCTCGGAGCAGCGTTTCTGGGACCAAGTCGCCCCCTCGGAGGTCTTTGACCCCCTCCGCGAGCAACATGGCAAGGGCTACGACGACTTTTTGCGCGCCAAGTTGACCCCGATTGCGGGCGACGTGAGCGAGGACTTTGCGGGTGTGTCCGAAGAAGTGCGAAACCTGATCCGCGGCAAGATCCATGCTCTGGTCAACGTGGCCGGCGTGGTCGACTTTACGCCCCCGCTGGACTACGCGCTCAACGCCAACGCCTTTGGTATGCAGAACCTCATTGAGCTCTGCAAGGATTTGGGCGCGGGTTGCCGCATGATGCACACCTCCACCTGCTACGTAGCGGGCGACCGCACCGGTCAGGTGGATGAGATGGATCCCAAGACCTTCCCCTTTCCCAAGGCGGACGTCTTGGATCCCAGCCACTGGGATCCCGCTCGGGAGATCGCCGAGTGCGTGGACATGGTCGAGCATGTGCGCCATCGGGCGAACGACGCCTTCCGCCAGTCCGAGTTTTTGGACCAGGCCAAGTTCAATCTGGAAAAGAAGGGGGAGCCTACCCGCGGCGCGGCACTCAAGTCGGAGCTGGAAAAGGTCAAGCGCCGCTTCATCGACGACCGACTGCGGGACGACGGCGTCGAGCGGGCCAAGTTCTGGGGCTGGCACAACACCTACACCTACACCAAGTCCATCGGCGAGCAGCTGCTTTGCCACTCGGGCCTGGAATTCACCATTGTGCGCCCGGCAGTCATCGAGAGCGCTTTGGAGTTCCCGCGTGTGGGCTGGTGTGAGGGCATCAACACCTCCGCGCCTCTGATCTTCTTGGCGATGAAGAGCCCCATCGGGATCCCTGCGCGCAAGGAATCCGTGCTGGACATTATCCCGGTCGACATGGTCTCTGCGGGCATGATCCTGTCCCTGGCGGAGCTACTGGAAGGCACCCACGAGGTGGTCTACCAATACGGAAGCTCGGACACCGCGCCCCTGCCCATGCATCGGCTCATCGAGCTCACCGGTCTGCACACGCGCCAGTGGAAGCTAGAGAAGGGAGAGAACCCGCTGCTCTCACAGATCAGCGCGCGCTTGGAGGCGCACCCCACCACGGTGGAGCGCTATCAGCGCATTGGTCCTACGCCGATCTCAGGCTGGCTCAAGACCGGCGCTGATCTGGTCAAGAAGGTGGGCGGTCCCCTCGCTCCGCTCACGCAGCCTGCCGCCAAGCAAATGAAAGGCTTGAGCCGGAACTTGGAGATCCAAGGCAAGATCCTGGACATCTTCGTCCCCTTTACGGCGACCCACAGCTACCGCTTTAGCTGCCAAAACACCCGCGCGGCTCTGGCCCGTGTGAGCGCCGAGGAGGCGGCCAACATCCCTTGGCACCCCGAAGACATTGACTGGCGCTACTACATGCTGGAGGTGCATGGTCCCGGTCTGCAGGAGAACGTCGCGCCTGAACTGGAGGAGAAGCTCAAGAAGGTCTCCAAGCCCCTGCGGCCCTATGACAACCTATTGGACCTGCAGGACGAGCTGGCCGACCGCCACGACTTGGCATGTGCCCTTCAGGTCACGCACAAAGACGGCTTCCAAAGTACCAGCTTCCGGGCCTTTCGCCAGCGCTCTTTAGCGGCCGCTGTGCGGCTGATTGCAGCGGGCGTAAAGCCAGGTGACAAGGTTATCCTTAGCGGTGACAACCATCCTGCTTGGCCCGTGTTGTTCTTCGGCATTTTACGCGTAGGTGCTGTTGCGGTTCCTGTGGAATCGGGCATGGCCCTGGCTCAGGTCAGGAACATCGAACAGGCCTCGGATGCGAAGGTAGCTGTCTTAGATGCTGACATGGCCGAGAACCTTGGTGGCGGTCTGGATTGTCCCGTCCTGGACCTCCTCCAGACCGGAGACCACGGCCCCATGGAGGGGCTCCCTGAGCACACTCCGAAGACGGACGAGCTGGCGAGCATCCTGTTCACCTCTGGGACCACGGGCACCCCAAAGGGCGTGATGCTGTCCCATGGAAACTTTTGCTCGCTGTTGGGCTCCTTGGCCACGACTTTTCCGCTCAAGGCCCATGACCGCGTTCTGAGCGTGCTGCCTCTGCACCACACCTTCGAGTTCAGCTGCGGCCTGTTGCTGCCGCTTTCTCGCGGTGCTCGGGTCATCTACCTGGACGAGATAAACGGCGAGCGTCTCACCTTTGGCCTAAAAGAAGGCAAGGTCACCGCGCTCGTTGGCGTACCTGCACTCTGGCAGCTCTTGGAGCGCCGCATTCGCACCCAGGTCAGCGACAAGGGGGCCGTCTTCGAGGCCGCATTCGACG
This sequence comes from uncultured bacterium, assembly GCA_905480105.1. Lineage (GTDB taxonomy): Bacteria > Myxococcota_A > UBA796 > UBA796 > CAJQPC01 > CAJQPC01. The sequence goes on from CAJQPC010000024.1 coordinate 3,996, forward strand.
CGGGTCTGGAGCTGAACCGCTTGGTCGGCAAGAGCACTGGCCTGGATCTGGGCCGGGTGATGTTCGGCCAAGTGCATGACCGTCTGGGCGGGAACATCAAGTTCCTCATCTCCGGTGCCGCTGCGCTTCCCAAGCAGACCCAGGAGCTCTTTCAGGGCTTGGGCTTGCATTTGGCCGAGGGCTACGGCTTGACCGAAGCTGCGCCGGTTCTCAGCGTTGCCAAGGGCAAGCCAGGGGCCAAGTCTGGCCATGTGGGCAAGCCTATTCCCGGCGTGGAGATCAAGATCGATTCTCCAGACAAGGACGGCATCGGCGAGGTCATCGCACGCGGTCCCAATGTCATGAAGGGCTATTACGGCAACCCCGAAGCTTCGGCTGCTGCGTTCAAGGACGGCTGGCTGCGTACGGGCGACTTGGGCAAGATGGACCACCGTGGGCACCTGACCATCATGGGAAGAGCCAAGGAAGTTGTGGTCACCGCCTCGGGCGAGAACATTTACTTGGATGATGTAGAGAACAGCCTGGGGCCAGACCACGAGTTCGTGCTCGAATACGGGATTGTGGGCCTGCCGGATCCCCGTGGCGGAGAGCGCTTGGGTATGCTGGCCGTGCCCGATGCGGATGCCCACAAGGACATGGACCGTCACACGCTGCATGCCAAGGCAAAGGCCAGCCTGCTGACCGCCGTGAACAAGCTGCCGAACAACCAGCGTCCATCCGTCATTCACTTGGTTGATGTCGAGCTGCCACGTACCAAGACCCGCAAGGTGAAGCGCAAGGATGTGAGGGGCATCCTGGAGAAAATCCAGGCCGCCACCGTCACCGTTCGCAAGGGCGACAAGTTGGATGGTCCAGTGGCCGAGGCTGTCGCTACGGTGGCTGGCGTCGACAGGGTCAAGGTGACCACAACCACCCACATGGTAGAGGACTTGCACTTCGATTCTCTGATGTGGGTCGAGCTGGCCTCGGCCTTAGAATCCATGGGCGTGGGTGCCCCGGACGCCGATGAGCTCTCGCACGCGGAGACCGTGGCTGACGTGGTTCGCCTTGCTGGAGTTCCAGCCAAGACAGTGGTCGTCGAAGAGGATGTTCGCGAGCGAGTAGACATGCCTGACGTTGTGGCTGAGCCTCTCAAGGCTGGCTTGGGCTTCTTGCAGCGCGAACTGTACGGCACGGGTCTGAACTGCAAGATCTATGGTCGCGCGTTCATTCCTCAGAACCGCCAGACCATCGTGGTCACCAACCACTGCTCCCACCTGGACATGGGGCTGGTGAAGTACGCCCTGGGACCCTACGGGTATAAGCTGGTGGCTCTGGCCGCTCAGGACTACTTCTTCGAGGGCAACAAGTACGTGGTGGCCTACTTTGAGCGGCTCACCAACCTGCAGCCAATCGACCGAAAACGTGGCTTCCGCGCATCTCTTCGTCAAGCCATTGATGTTGTTCGCGCAGGCAATGTGGTGCTGCTCTTCCCCGAGGGAACTCGCCGCACCGATGGCAGTATCGGCGACTTTCGCCCCTTGGTGGGCTGGCTGTCCATGGACACCAATGTCGATATCCTGCCCATGCACCTGGACGGTACTTTCGAGGCTTTGCCTAAGGGCGCAGTTCTGCCCCGTAGTCGTGACCTGAAGGTGCGCATCGGTCCGCCCATCGAGGTGCGTGAGGTCAAGCGTTTGACCCTGGGGATGAAGCCCGCGATGGCCGCCCGGCACGCCGCCCGATTGGCACAGCGAGCTGTGGAAGCCTTGCGCGACGGCGAAGTCTTGGACGTACGTCAGCTCCAAGTCGATGACATGGAGGACCTGGGCCAGCAAAGGAGCAATCCCACCGAGTTGGCTTTCAAGAGTCTGATTGGGAAGTTCGACTCTGCACGGGTAAAAAAGCCGGTTTCCTGGTACTTTTCCCTGGGTGGAAAGGACGGGCTTCGCTATCACGTCGTGGTGAACGCCGAGGGCGTGACGGTTGGTCCAGGAAAGCTTCCGAGTGGCGCTGCAGACTGTGTTGTGAAGACCTCTGAGGAGATGATGCGGAAGATCATTTCCGACGGCTACATTCCCGAGCCGCCCGAGTTCTTCTCCGGCGTCATCAAGACCAACGTCATTCCGCTGCTCATTGAGTTCAGTCGGGTGTTCGGCCTTTCCGAGGTGGAGCAGTGAAAATCCTCGTCACCGGCGCCACTGGCTATTTGGGCCGCCACATTGTTCGGGTTCTCGCAGGTGCTGGCCATCATGTTGTGGGCGTGTCCCGTTCGGGGACTCCAGTGGAGCACGCCGCGGAGATGGTGACTGGAGATGTGACCGAGCCGGCCACATTCCAAGCCGCCCTTGACGACGCGGAGTGGCTGGTGCACGGCGCCGGTTTGGTCTCTCACGACGTCGAAGACGCACAGAAGCTCTACCAGCTTCACGTCTTGGGTACGGAGCGCACCCTGGAGGCTGCCAAGGCGGCTGGGATACAGAAGGTGGTCTATCTGTCCACCTCCGGTACCGTCTGCGTCACCGAGAAGTCCGAGACCCGCGATGAACAGGCCGGTATTCCCATCGAGGTCATTCAGAAGTGGCCCTACTACCGCTCCAAGCTCTTCGCAGAGGAGATCGCTTTAAAGCTCTCCTCCGATGAGATGCCCATCGTGAGCCTGAATCCCAGCCTGCTGCTGGGTCCAGGAGACATCACAGGGGAGAGCACCAAGTCGGTGCGCCTGTTCCTAGAAGACAAGATGCCCATGAGCCCCCCAGGTGGCTTGTCCTTTGTCGATGTTCGGGACGCTGCGGCTGTGGTTCCCATCGCCTTTGCGAAGGGTCGGGGAGGGGAGCGCTACCTGCTTGGTGGCGGCAACATGACCTTCCAGGTCTTCTACAACCGTTTGGCCCAGATTCTGGACAAGCCGGCTCCGAGCTTCACCGCGCCGCGTATCTTGACCCGCCGCCTGTTCGAGAACTTGCCCAGCTTGGGCAAGAACGGCATTGGATTTGGTTTCGCGGTGGACCGCGTGGGGCTGCTTCAAGCCAGCCATTTCTGGTACGTGGACGACTCCAAGGCTCGCCGAGAGCTGGATTTTGTGACCCGCGACCCCAATGTGTGTTTGCGCGACACTTGCGCTGACCTGTTGTGGGAAGGGGGGTCTCGCTATGCCCCTTCGGAGCGCTCGGGCCTGCCTTCGTAGAGGACCCCTGTGCGGAAGTTGTGGAAGTCCTGCACGAGAGAGTCTTGGTGGTGGTCTTGGAAGGGCGTACTAAAGCGGGCCTTTGGCACAGCCAAAGGCCACTTTTGGGTGGTCAAGACGTCCCCATCTGCGTCGGGGTGAACGAGTGTATATGCCGAGAACGGTGCCTTTCGCCGGGTTCAACCCGGCAGGGAGAGGGGCTTTTGGACCCTGTCCTGTGACTGGAGCCCCGGGGCCCGTGTCGGACAGTGCCAGAGCAAGAACGCCGGCCCTGAGGGACCGGCGTTCTGATAGTCGGCTTTGAGGACTTTAGAAGGGGTAGCTAAAGTCGATGCCCGTGGTGGCCTTGCCTTCGGTGACGGTGACGCTGCTCCCATAGACCGCGTAGGGGTCCTGCTCCTTGTCCGCAATTCCGTCGCCGTTGTCGTCGACGGCAAATACGACCGTGTAGGTCCCGGCTACAAAGGGCTCGCCCGTGCCTGGTTCTCCACCAGGATCGCCACCGGGATCGCCGCCGGGATCACCCCCTGGGTCACCTCCCGGGTCTCCTCCGGGGTCCCCGCCTTCACCAACAGATGCGGCTTCGTTGATTTGATAGTAGAGCGGCCATGTCCAGTCGGGGTTGGAAGCGCCGTCTGGATCCAGTGGTGAGGCGAAGTAGATGCCCACAGGGAATTCCGCTGAGATGCTCTCCAAGGCGGCGACAACGACGGTGGTGTTGGGGTCGGTCCCACCGAGCGTTCCACAGATACCAGTTTGCGAGGAGTCACAGCCGGGGTCCGAATCTGCATCGGAGTCTGCATCGGAGTCTGCGTCGGAGTCCGCGTCGGAGTCCGCGTCGGAGTCCGCGTCGGAGTCCGCGTCGGAGTCGGCGTCAGCATCCGTATCCGCGTCTGATTCTTCACCGGTGTCTGTTTCAGTGCCTGCGAGGGGGTAGCAGTTGCCATCGGCACCTTCGCCGAATCCCTCATCGCAAGGGGTGCTGCAGCCGACCAGGGCGGCCAGCAGGCCAAGGGTCAGATTCTTCATTGGGGAGGCTCCGAGCTGGGTTAGAAGGTCCAGTATACTGGTTTATCACTCAAGTTGGGCGCAAACCTGCAAATTGGGGCGCTGGTTCGGCTGCGGTGTCCTGAGCGGCCATTGTCCACGGATATTAAGGCATACAGCGTGCACATCGTTCAAGCAGCGGCCTGTCCCTTCCCTTCGCCACAGGGCTCCCAGGTCTATGTGGCCGGGATGTCTAAAGCCTTGGTTGACCGTGGGCATCGGGTGACCGTCGCCTGTTACGGTCACGGGGAAGGGGTCATTCCGGAAGGAGTGGAGGTGGCCCGTGTGCCAAAGCCGCCTGGATACAACAATCTTCGTGCTGGGCCGGATTGGGTCAAGCCATTTCTCGACGCTGGCTTGGCCGGGGTTTTGAGTCGTTTGGGGCGCAGGGTAGATCTGGTGCATGCGCACAACTACGAGGCCCCTCTTGCGGCCTACATCGCCCGCGCACTGACAGGGGTCCCTGTGGTTTACAATAACCACAACACCATGGCCGAAGAGCTGCATCGCTACTTCGAACATCCCTTGGCCCGCGCGATGGCCAACCAAGTAGGGCGAGTCATGGATCGCCAGATTCCAAGACGGGCGGATGCCTGCGTGGCCATCTCGCCTGCAGCTGTTTCGGTGTTGCACGAGCTGGGCTGTGAGCGAGTGCATTCCATCCCGCCAGGGGTAGATCTGCGAGACTTTGATGGGGTCAGGCCCGAGCGCGCTCGGGCAAATCTTGCCCTTGGTGACCGGCTGTGGGTGGTCTATGCAGGAAACCCTGACCCGTATCAGGATTTAGAGCACTTGATAGACGCGATGCTGCAAGTTCCTGAGCTGGGCCTGCTCATGGTTAGCGCGAGTGACTTGAGCCAGTGGGAGAAACGGGCAGCGGCCTTGCCGCCCGAGCGCAAGCGCTTCGTGGTTCGCAAGAACTGGGATCAGGTGCGCGACATCGTGGCTGCGGCGGACATCGCGGCGCTGCCTCGCACGGTGTGCACCGGCTACCCCATTAAGCTCCTGAACTATCTGGGATTAGGAAAACCGACGGTCTGTGCGCAAGGCTCTTCTCAAGATCTGCCCGGTGTGGTCACGGTCCCCAATGCAGACCCTGCTGCTTTCGCTGCCGCGCTGTTGGACCTTGCGCAGGACACCCCCAGGCGAGAGCGCTTGTCCCTTCAGGCGGCCCAGGGCATTGCCCGCACCTGCACTTGGGATGTGCGTGCCCAAGCGCTTGAGCAGCTCTATGAAGGGCTTCTTCATCGAGCAGGAAGAGCCTGAGGTGGCGTCCGATTAAAGGAGCCCGGCGCCGCGCGGAATAGGTTATTCGGGCAGGGTGAGGAAGATAGAAGGAATCATCCGGTTGTCGTTAGGCATCTCCTGGGTTTTGGGCACGGCAAGCATCTTGGTCCTGATGCTGCTCTTCCTTTTGCCCTGGCGAGGGGCCCGGATTCGTCTTTGCAACCACTACGGGCGCCTCATGTCCCCCGTGGTTCTGTGGGTGGTGCGCGCACGCGTTCAGATTTTCGGCAAGGAGCACCTCGTCGATGCGCCGCCGGCCATCTACGTCTCCAACCACACCTCGATGACGGACATCTTCATCGGCATGTGGGTGTGTCCGGTAGGAGGTGTGGGCATTGCCAAAAAGGAAGTGGCCAAAATCCCCTTCTTTGGCTGGGCCTACCGACTCTCCGGTCACCTGTTGATCGACCGACAGAACCGGGACCGTGCCATTGCCGGCATGACTGAGACCGGCCAAGTCGTACGAGAGTTGGGGATGTCCATCTGGATGTGGCCAGAGGGGACGCGTTCCAGGGATGGCCGCTTGTGCCCCCTGAAAAAGGGTTTTGTTCATCTGGCGATTGCGACGGGTTTGCCCGTTGTCCCAGTGGTGGTGAGTGGCGCCCACAAGAACTGGCCACTTAGGGAAATGACCAGCTTTTACCTGACGGACATCCCCATCAACGTGCTCTCGCCCATCGATACAAGCGCGTGGTCTGTGGAGACGATGGACCAGCATCTGGATGAGGTGCATGCTGCGATGGCCGCTCAACTACCCGCGGACCAAAAGCCGGTGGCCCAGGTTGAGAGCGTCTGAAGGGGAAGAGCGGCCAAAGCGCTGTTCCAGGGGTCGATCGGAGCTTTCTCGGGTCACTCCGCACCTCCTCAGTGGCGAGTGGAGTCACCCAATAGGGGAGCTGCTCTTTCGCCTTCGGTGTCCTGCCTGGACCGCATGCGAGGTGTGCGCGCCGCCCCAAGCCCATGCGTTTTCGCTCGAAAAGCCGATCCAAGTGGGTGAGCAGTGAGTGGTCTTGAGGGTCCAGAGGTCGAGACCGTGCAGCATCGGGTCGATCAAGAGCGCCGCGGACAGTGGGACATCATTCATTTGCCGAGTCCACCTCAAAGCGGGCCAGGCCAGTACTTAAGGTATTTTCTCAAGAAAGCTCTTGACGTGTCGAGTCCATCTAGTGATTCTGGAGGTGCGCTGATCTCTGTGTCTGCTGCCGCTGCCAATCTCTATGCTGTCTCTCGCTGCCAGGTCCTTCCCCAAACATGCGCAATGATCGCTATCAGGCCGATGTGCCTCCCTACGCCCTGTACGCCCTGCTCGGTGCGTCCCTTATTCTCAACGTCGTCATGGTTCTCAAAATAGAGGGTGGAAACGACGCACCGCCTCCTGTTGCGGTACTCACCGACGCACCCGCACAAGAGCTGGTTCTGGCGACCCCCTCTGGCTCCCAGGCCACTCCAGTTGTCGACCAGGCTGTGCCTGTTACTTCAAACTCTGCGGCTGTTGCGGAGCTGGCCCCTGTGGCGGACTCCCAAGGTTGGGAGGTCTCCCACGCCAGCGTTGAACACTCGCTGGCCCGCACTATTTCCAATGCCGTTGACAGCGACGCTGACGCTCTTGCTGCGGTCTATAGCCGCCTGTTTATGTGGGACCTGGACTTGCGCCGGGACGTGCAGAAAGGTGACCAGATCTGGATGATTTGGCAACCGGTCGAAGGTGAAGAGCCGGTCGTGGCCGCCGCTTGGTACAAGAGCCAAAAACTTGGTCGAACGCTCCAGGTCTACCGCTACCAAGCTCCCGAAGACTTGGCTCCGTCCTACTGGCACGCGGATGGGAGCGAAGCCTCATTACGCCTGAAAGGCGGTCCGATCGAAGGCTACGACCAGATTACCTCGCTGCTCAAAGACCGACCCGACCACCGCGGCATGGACTTTCGTGCGCCGGTGGGCACCGATGTCGTGAGCCCCAAAGCCGGCACGGTCACCCGGGTGAACTGGAACCACAAGGCCAACGGAAACTGCATCGAGGTGCGTTTCCCAGACGGTACCCATGCCAAGTTCTTGCACTTGGACAAGCTCTCTGTTCGCGCAGGGGAGTATGTCCAGGCCGGTCAGCTCTTGGCCGCCAGCGGGAACACTGGGCACAGCACCGCTGCCCACCTCCACTATGAGTTGGAGAAGGGCGGCAAGACCCAGGACCCTGTCGAGTACCACAGCACTCAGCGTCGTGAGCTGCCCGCGGGCGCTCTCGAGGCCTTTGCCTTGGTTGTCAACGACATGGACAGCAGCCTGGGAACCGCGGTGGCTTCTCGCTGAAGAACCGATCTGCACGGATGCGAAAGGGCCCGGGGCAATGTCGCCTCGGGCCTTTTGTTTGCGTTGTATCTGGCGGCGTTGAGTAGGGGACTTGGTCAGTCCCGGCGGCGTCGCATCAGGCAGGCCATTCCAAGCATGCCGAGCAGGACGAGCCGGTTGGGTACTAGAAAGCGCCTGGAGGTGCGCAGCTGACCGTTGGGAGATGTGGAGCAGCTGCTGTCCTCGCAGCCGGCACCCTCTGACTCGCAGCCTAAACCACCATCACAGCCTAAAGCCGCTTCGATGTCGATGCCCTGTCCGCCATCACAACCCAGGGAGCCGCCGTCGCAGCCTGGTGCGCTGATGGGCTCTACGTTGTCCAAGTCCAGCAGCACAAAGCCGCCTTGCCAGTCCCCGGTGGCGCTCGGCTCCCAGAAGACTGTGTCTAGGCCGATGCCGTAGATCTCCGGGATAGCGATGGTCGGCAGCAGGTCTTCGGGAAGAAAGGTGCCCAGCACCGTGGGGACAAAGTCCACCAAGCCATCGGAGTAGCCCGGCTCCATGAATTCGTTCATGGACTCCACGAACAAGATCTTCTCTGTATCTATCACCAGCTCGGGCGCCAGCGCCGTGTTGGTCAGCCCAGGATCGATACCCACTTCCGCGGCCAAATCGACACGTGTCAGGCGCAGTCCTCGGTCGTCCAACCGAGAGTATACGTCCAGGCCAAAGTCATTCAGGTCCAGACGCAGCGGGGCGCCGTCCGCCTCGAAGCGAATGGCGGGCGGCTGGCTGGGCCGGGTGGCGATGGCCATGGACTGGGCGTCGCCCTTGTAGAGCGCCTGGAAGCTTTCACCAAAAATACTGCCGAACAGGTCGGTGCTCAGCTCGGCGCCACCTAAATCAGCAACCTCCAAACACAAGCCACCGCTGGCGTACACGCCGTAGAGCACGTGGTCCAGGAAGTCCTTGGAGAGGAAGAGCCCCGCGTCGTACTCCAGGGAGCTCTCCCAGGCGGTGTCGTCGAAGTTGGGCCACGGTGAGTTGGCGAACTCGGAGCCTCCAGGGTCGACAATGCAGTCGGAGAGCTGGCTTGGGACCGACGTGCCTCCCAGGCCGATGATCAAGCCTTGATCTCCCAACTCCAAGAGGGTGGGGTAGAGCGTCAGATCCAGGCTGCCGCTGCCCAAGGACAGGCTGGTGTCGATCACCAGGGCGTCCAATGCGTCCTCGACCGTGGTCTCTAAGTCTGCACCGATTCCGGCCAGCTCGGGCTCGATTAGGCCCACGACAAGCTTGCTCAGAAGCTCCTCGTCGGTATTCAATAAGGTACCAATGGCGTTGGACAGAGTGCAGTTGTCCAAGGGGTTGCCGATAGGGGAGAGCTCGAAGGTGGGGTCGCTGACGGTGGCGTCGACCACGGGAAGGCCATCGGAACCGTCCACCAACTCTAGGGCCATCTGCATGTTCACCACCAGAAGCGTGGTGGGGATCTCAAGGTCGCAAACATCGTCTAGGTCGCTGAGGAAGCTGCAGTTGCCCTGGACTGTGAGCTGAGCTGGCGTGCTGGCCAGGGTCAAGTAGAGGGTGATGTCCAGCAGCCCGTTCTCGGTGTGAATGTCCACGTTTTGGGCGGTGAGCAACAGCTCGGTGTTGTCGAGGGTGTAGGTCAGCAGGTCGCC
>CAJQPC010000025.1 GCA_905480105.1 uncultured bacterium
CTGATGATCGAAAACTTCGAAGCGGAAGATGAGTGGTACTACCTCTGCTTCGTGTTCTCTACGACCGAAGAGGTCACCTTTAAGAGCAGCGCCTACCTGGATTCGGGCTACACGAGGCTCGACTACTCCCTGCCCTGGGAGGACCCCATGTACGACAAGCCTGAAAACCTCGACGCCCTCTTCAACGCCTGGATTCTTGTCAAGTGACTATCAGCGACCCGCTTAGCATCCTAGAGCCCGCCGCCACACGCATTCGCGACCCGCTGAGCAACCGCAGCATGTTCCTGGCAGGGCTGATTCAAAAACCCCAGTTCGACGGCAAAGCACTGTGCTTTGAGGTGCACTTTCAGAAGGAGCACACCCGCGAGCAGCGCAAGAGCATGTTGGAGGCTTTGGTCTTGAACATTCAGGGCCAGGGCTGGACCGGTCCGGTAGAGTCCACGGTGATGGTTGCTGGAGTAAAGCGAGGCCCCGGTAAGGCGACTCTCGGGTCGGGCAAGGGGGCACCTAAGAAGGACGCAGTCCGCGGTATGTCGGGCCCAGGTATGAAGGCGCATGGTGGGGCCATGCAGCTGCAGCCCCTGGCCGGTGTCAAGCACATCATCGCGGTTGCCAGTGGAAAGGGTGGGGTGGGCAAGTCCACCGTGGCCACCAACTTGGCGGTGGCCTTGGCGGAAATGGGCTACCTGGTCGGCTTGCTGGACGCCGACATCTACGGCCCCAGCTTGCCGTTGATGATGCAGGTCAAAGGTCGTCCTGTGGCCGGACCTGACAAGAAAATTCTGCCCTTGATGGCCTATGGCTGCAAGTGCATGTCCATTGGCTTTATGGTCGACGATACCGAGCCAATCATCTGGCGAGGACCCATGGTAATGGGTGTTGTACGGCAGTTTTTACAGGATGTGTCTTGGGCTCCAGTGGACTACTTGGTCGTTGACTTGCCACCCGGAACCGGCGACACCCAGCTGACGATGGTCCAGAACGTGCCCATCTCCGCGTCGATCATCGTGACCACCCCCCAAGAGGTCGCCCTGCTGGACGCCCGCCGTGGTGTGGAGATGTTCCGCAAGCTGGACGTGCCGGTCATGGGCGTCATCGAGAACATGTCTTACATGGACGTGCCCGGTGCCCAGCGCATGTACCCATTTGGGCAGGGTGGTGGGCAGAGCCTCGCCGACGAGCTGGACGTCCCCCTGCTGGGTCAGGTTCCGCTGGACCCTGCCATTGCCAAGGGCGGCGACACCGGTGCCCCAGCCGCCTTGGACCCCAACCTGGGTGTGCCGTTCCGCGCCTTAGCCGAGGCCTTGGTAAAGGCGCGTCCGATCTAAGTGGAGCCACTGCGCGATTCCTTTGGCCGCACCCATACGTATGTGCGGGTCTCGGTCACGGACCGTTGCAACTTTCGCTGTGTGTACTGCATGCCGGAAGAAGGGCTGGACTGGATGCAGCGCAGTGACCTGCTCAGCTACGAGGAGATCGCGCGCCTGGTTGGGGTCTTCGCATCCATGGGGGTCACCGGTGTTCGCCTGACAGGTGGCGAGCCCTTGGTGCGCAAGGACCTGGAGTGCTTGGTCGCGGAGCTGGGGCAGATTCCAGGCATTGACGATCTGGCCATGACCACCAACGCCCATCGCTTGGCAGCTTGTGCGCAAGAGCTCGCGGATGCGGGTCTGACACGCATCAATGTCAGCTTGGACAGCCTGGACCCTGAGCGCTTCTCGGCGATGACCCGAGGGGGCCGCTTGGACAAGGTGTTGGCTGGGCTGGATGCTGCCATCGCCGCAGGCTTGAGCCCCATCAAGATCAACTGTGTGGTCTTGGAGGGAGAGAACGACGAGGAGCTCTATGATCTGGTGGAGTTTTTTGGTGCCCGGCCGGGGCATTTTGTACTGCGCTTCATCGAGTACATGCCCTTCCAGGCTCGGTGGCACACCAGCGTGCCCAGCGCAGAACTTCGGGCGCGTCTCTCCGCGGTGTACAGCCTGAACTTGGCGACGGAAGGCATAGGTCAGGGGCCCGCACGGGACTGGGTGATCAAGGAGAACGGACTGCGTATCGGCTTTATCAGCCCTCTCTCCAACAACTTTTGCTCTTCCTGCAATCGCCTGCGCCTGATGGCAAATGGGCACCTCCGCACTTGCCTGAGCGACGATGGCACCCCCTCTCTGCGGGACATTCTTAGGGGTGGTGCGAGCGATTCGGAACTGGAGCAGGCCATTCGCGACCTGGTCATGGGCAAGCGCAAGAGCCACGAGGCGTTGATCGACGGAGGCACCCCCTTCGAGGGTGTGATGACCCGGGTAGGCGGCTAAACACGGCTCGAAGCGCGCGGCTTTGAGAAATCGCGGGTCAGGTCGGTCTAATCCGCGTCCACGCAGACACTGGCCGCCTCAAACTCCCCTTGGGCGAACTCACAGCCCAACATCGCCCCTGCGCAGGCTTCGGCCTCAGCCTCGGCGAACACGATGCGGGCTGGTGTAGCTGTGTCGGAGTCCAGCCAGCAGATCCCGATGTGGGTCTCCGTCTCGCAGGGCAGATCTTGGGTGAAGGTGCCCAAACCTGCGTTGGCGATGGCCTGCTCGCAGTCGCCCTCTATCGCCTCCAGTGTCCAGCCATCACCCAGGTACTCCTTGCACTCCAAGGCGTCGCTAAAGCCATTGATATAGGAGCAACTGCCGTTGACCGGCACAAAGGTGCCGGGCTCAGGCGGGGTCTCACAGCCGACGAAGGAGAGCAGCAAAAGGGGGATGGTCAGGTGTCGCATGCTTCCTTGAGGGGGGGCGCCGTGCGGGCTTGGGATGTGAGGGAAGAAATGGTGCGCGTCGCAAGCGCTATTCTACGTCTATGACTCTGCTCCTCACCAGGCTCCTGCCCCTCCTGCTCTCCTGCGCTCACCTTCAAAAGGTCGACGAAGAAGCCGCGTCCTACCTATACATGTACAACTGCACCCAGCTGCTCCCGGTGGCCTTGCCTCAGGGCGTAGACTTGGCGCAGATCACAGGTGGGCGCGACAGGCCTTTGGTGCTTTCGCCCATCGTCAGCGTGGCCCATGACCAGATCTGGCTGGATGGCGTACCCAAGCAGAACCTGGAGGCGCTGCGGGTTGAGATGCTTGCGCAGGAGGGCCCCACTGTGCTGCTGGCTGTGGACGCAGCGGTGACGATGGGGGAGCTTAGTCCCCTCCTGGGCATGCTCCGGGGGTTGGGCAAGACCGATTGGCTCTTGGTGGCCCGGCCGGTGGATGGACTGGCGATCCCGGAGTGGGTGGACCCGGTGTATGGACCGGCCATTCTCTCGGAGATTCAAGGGTCTCCCTCCAACAAGCAGGAGATCCTGTACCGGGAGTTTGAGCCCCTGGCGGTGCGCTGCGGTGCCCTAAAGGACGCCCTGCGTGAAGGGGAATTGGCGAGCGCGAGCCTTGAGTGTCGGGCGGTCATGGCCAGCACCCAGGACGTGCGCACCAGCTGTAAAGCGGATGCTGCCCAGATTCTGACCCTGTACCAGGTGGCCTATGGCCAGGGTCAAAAAGTCACCCACGTTCGCGTCACGGCGTCCACGGTAGGCAAGCTTGTGCCGATCTCAGAGACCGCAATTTGGTCTCAGGCTTTACCGCGTCTGGCGGAATTCGACGGCCAAGAGATCAATCCCGCTGTGTCTGCACTTCGATAGCGCGAGATCGCAGGTTAGACTTGTAGGCACCACGGGACTGTACACATGTTGACCTTGCTCGCCTTGATGGGCTGCTCTGAATACGCTTTGAATTCCAAGGACGACGTCCAGGCCGGTCGGGACTCCGATGTGGTGCTCGGAGAGTGCGGCTTTGAGTATACGGATGCTGCACAGCTGGAGGTCCAAGAGAGCTGCGTTCCAGAGCCTGTGGTCGGCAGCTGGACCCCCGTCATCGAGTGGACGACATCCATCACTGGCGATGCCTACACCACCCCTGCCATCGGCAATCTCACCGACGACAACGGAGACGGCTTGGTCAACAGTGAGGATACTCCGGATGTTGTTGTTGCGAACACCACCGGCGTGATCTTCGCCCTGAACGGCTCTGACGGCAGTTTTCTGTGGAGCGCCGGTAACTTTGGCGCCGAGCCTGCCAGCCCAGCCATCGGAGACGTGAACGGAGACGGCCGACCGGATGTGGTGGGCGCTGGCAGTGGTGGTACAGGGGCCTTTGACGGGTCGACTGGAAGCCCTCTTTGGAGCGTGAGCAGCGTGCCCGCGGGCCGGAGCGCTATCTGCGGGGCCGTTGGTCTGTACGACCTGGAAGGAGACGGCACGGTCGAGGTCGTTGTGGGCAATCTGGTGCTCAACGGCGCCGATGGCGGCCGCCGCTTTGTGGGTGCCTATGGTGCAGGCGCTGGCCACTCCTACGCCGGGGCCATGGGCGTAGCGGCAGACATTGACCAGGACGGTGTGCTCGAGGTGGTCACCGGCAACGCTCTCTATGACCCCAACGGAAACGTGATCTGGCACAACGGCAGAAGCGATGGCTTTGTGGCCGTGGGCAACTTCGACTCAGACTCCAAGGGTGAGATCGTAGTCGCCGACCAAGGCACTCTGCGACTGCAGGACGATGACGGCACGGTGCTCTGGGAGCTGCGAAACTTTACCGGAGGCACCATCGGCCCACCCACCATCGCCGACTTTGACAACGACGGAATGCCAGAGATTGGCGTGGCTGGCAACAACGTCTACCGGGTGGTCGAGCACGACGGAACTCCGTCTTGGAGGCGCACGGTGGAGGACCAGTCTTCGGGCTTTACTGGCAGCGCGGTTTTTGACTTTGAAGGGGACGGAATCGCCGAGGTGGTCTACGCCGACGAGAGCTCCGTGTGGGTCTTTGATGGGGCGACCGGCGAGCCCAAGCTAAAGGACGGTCGCCACTCCAGCGCCACCTGCAGTGAGTACCCAGCCATTGCCGACGTGGACGGCGACGGTCATGCCGAGATCATCTATACCTCCAGCGCCTACACGGGCTCGACGAGCGGTGTCACCGTCATTGGGGACGCCGGGGACACTTGGCAGAGCGCACGTCCGGTCTGGAACCAGCACGGCTACAGCGTCACCCACGTAGACGCCGACAGCCTGGTGGTCTCCAACCCGGACACCAACTGGCTTGAGTTCAACACCTTCCGCTCCGGCGATGTGCTGGCTGGCCAACAGGGCGAGCTCGCCGATCTGATCACCGAGATCCAGGATGTATGTGAGCTCTGCGATGAGAACCGCGCTGTGCTCAGCTACCGCATTGGCAATCAGGGTCTGAGCCCGGTGGAAACCCCAATGTCAGTAATGGTCACGGGCGTTGTGCCCGGGGGCCAGGTCGAGCTGGCCCAAGTCGAAGTGGAGGAGTTCATCGACGTTGGAATGTGGACGGCCAGCCTCACAGTGGAACTGGACATTACGGGTCTGGACTTGCGGGCCCTGGTGTTGAGCGTCGATCATGACCGAGCGGTCGGCGAATGCGACGACGACAACAACTCTGAGACCTGGAGCGATGGCATCTGTCAGTAGGGCACTGTCATAGGGGCTGGCTCGCCTGCACAAAAATTCCCGCTCGGCCCCGGTCTCCCTCGCGTTAGCCGTGTCCCCCCTGCGGGTGGCACATGGTCTGTCCCCTGCGCGCACGGAGATTGCTTCCATGGGTTTTGCCCTCGTTGCCCTTGCGGCTGTGTCCTTTTCTGCGGTCGGCTACTTTGCCTGGACCGGTCACCTGGGCTTTGCCGCTCTGGGGTCGCTGCTCTTTGCAGCAGTGACCTACTTTCTAGGCCGCCGCAAGCTGGAGGCCAAGGTGCGCAAGCCCTTGGACATGATCTCCAAGATCGCGTTCACCATCGTGGGTGTCATGGCCTTGCTGCGCCACCCCATCCCGGTGGAGCTGGTGCTTGACGGCCCTGCGCCTCAGGGTGTGGAGACGGTCACCAAGGTGGTCGACGGCCAGGAGGTGCTCCTCCAGGTGGTGGAGCTGCCGATCTACGACGCCATCGCCCAGTACATCACCCAGGTGGACACGACGACCTTCGTGACCTTCGCCATTGTCGCCATGCTGGTGAAATTCGTCGGGGTCATCTCCAGCGCATACGCCTGGAACCTGCTGCTCAAGGGCCAGGGCGTGCGCTACCCCTTTTGGTCCAAGATCATGACGGCCTTCCTGATCGGCCGCTTCATCGGTACCTTCTTGCCCAGCACCCTGGGACTGGACGGCTACACCCTGTACGAGGCTGGGCGGTACTCGAACCAGTGGCCGCGGGTCATCACATCCAAGGCCTTGGAGAAGTTCATCGGCGTGGCCGGTCTGTTTTTAGGCATGGTGGTCACCTTGCCTTTTGGGTACCAGGTGCTGGTCGATGTCATCGGCGCTGAGAAGGCCCCCTTGTTGGCTGCGGCGATTGGTGGCGTGGCAGGCAGTGTGTGCTTGGTGGTCATTGTTGGTTTGGTATGGCCCGTGTTCATCGTCGGGATCATGAACATCTTCCAAAAGGTCACCAGTGGCGTGGTGGGTGTCGTCCCTCCCCTCAAGAAGATTTCGGACAAGGTCTTGGGCATCCTCAAGCAGTTCACCGACGCTGTTGGGGCCTACAAGGGCCAGGGCAAGCTGCTGTTCACCGCCCTGTTCATGAAGTTCATCACGCACTTCACCACCGCCTCGGTCTACTACTTCACGGCTCTGGCCATTGGAGTGACCGCTGCAAAGTTCTGGCCGATCACCTTCGGCTCCACCATCCAAATCCTGGCCACTCTGCTCTCCCCGACCATCGCTGGCGAGGGTGCCCGGGAGGCATTTCAGGCTCTGCTCCTCTCGGAGCAGCTGGGCGGTACCGCGCAGGCTGTACTTTCTGGCGCCTTGGGCTTTATCGCCGCCGAGGCCGCGACCATGTGGGGCGGCGCGTTCTTGTGGACTCGCAAGGCCGGCTGGCGTCCCAGTTTCGCTGAAGTGGACGGGGTGCAAGTCGACTACGCATGGATTGACGACGACGACGATGGTGGGTTTGACGCGGACAAGATCGCCAAGCTGCGGGAGCAAGGTGTGGCGAGCACGAAAAAGCAAGGCTGATGCTGCGGCTCTCTTACTAGAACCTGTGTAGAATCACCCATGCTTCTCTTGCTTGCATCCGCGGCCCTTGCCTCCTGGCCAGACGACATCAACCTCTCTCAGCTCGCCGTGAAAGGCGATACCGCGGTCCTGGACCCGGCCGACAACGTACAAGTCTACGAAACGGTCTTGCGGGAGCTGGGTGCGGCCATCGCCAATAAGCCCATGTACGGGGCGGACTCTCTGGGCCCGGATGGCTTTGAGGTCGGCGTGATGACCACCATTGGCTTTCACTCGGCCGGAACCGACGAGATTGGTGAGTATGCGCCTTGGGAGCGGGTGGACGCAGACGGCGAGGCAAGCGATGTGCTGCTTGTGCCCTGGATCATGGTGCGAAAAGGCATCTTGCCCAGCTTGGATGTGGGCGCCAATATGGGCTGGGTTGGACTCTCCCGCCAGTCGGCGCTGGGGGGCTAT
Source organism: uncultured bacterium (assembly GCA_905480105.1). Taxonomy (GTDB): domain Bacteria; phylum Myxococcota_A; class UBA796; order UBA796; family CAJQPC01; genus CAJQPC01. Next base: position 7,517 of record CAJQPC010000025.1, read on the forward strand.
GCGCGCTTCTCTCCTTTGGAGGGGTACCACAACGCTCCGGACCTGGCCTTTCAGCTTGGATACTCCGGGTATGTGGGCAACAACGAGTTGGAGCTCGGCGTGATGGATTGGTCGGGCACCTTGTCCTACAGCCTGCCCTTTGGCGCTCTACAAGGCATCAACAACGCGCGCTTCACGCCTTTCGCCGGTGTGGGCCAGCTCATCATGCATGGCCAGCCTCGCTTGAGCGACGAGCAGAACGCCGACCTGGGTCTACGTGCGATCAGCGGCTTTGAGAACTCCGATGCCTACGACGCCAACGATCCGCAGTGGCGCCAGCTCCAGGTGCACGCGGGTTTTATGTTGGTGAACCGCGGCTTTCATTTCCGCGCCGGCACCGTGTGGACCCCCGACATCATGCCGACGATCAACTTGGGAATTGGCTTTACCTATTAGCGGGGTCTTGCTGCTCAGCCTGGCCTCGTCGGCGGCAAGCCTGTCCATCGATGCGGTGGTCGATGCGGACCTGGAGCACCTACGGGGCACGTTGATTGGGGAGAGCGGACTCTCCTATACCGACCCCTTGGCGCGGTTGCCTCAGCCCCTGGACGACCTGAGCTTTTCGCGGACTTACCACAGTGCCGCGGACCCGGGCTCCCTTCGTTGGACCCAGGAAGATGAAGAGCTGGTTTTTGAGACCCGTTTGCCGAAGCGCTACGGGGCCGTGGGGGTGGAGAGCGGTGCTCTGTGGGCCAATGGCGCTTGGTACCCCCAACCCTCTGGGCAGGCCGATGGAAAGCTGGAGGATGAGAGTGTTCACGACTGGACGGTGACCCTGACCCTGCCCCCAGGCAGCGTCGGCGTGATCAACGGTATGGCAGGCCAAGGCACACTTTCTTGGTCGGGCCAAGCGGAGCGCCTCTCCATTGCGGTCTTTGAGGGTGGAGAGCTTCGGGATCTGGCCCCCGGGGTACAGCTTTTGTCTCGAGGTTTGGAGCGCCCCCGCCGGAATGAGCAGCTCGCTCACCTCAGCACTCTGCTGCCCACAGGGAGTCGTCACACCGTCGTGGTCGAGGCCCCCATGTTCCGCCGACTGGTCCGCACCGGTCCGGGCGTGCTCTACCTGAGTGACATGGCCTGGCGCACTCCCAAGCCCCTTTGGCGCTTTCACAACCGAGCGGTACTCCAAGGTCTAATCCAGGCCGCTGTGGACCATCCAAGTCGCGTGTTGCAGGAGCTCTACGCAGCTGCTTTGGCACCGACCCTGGAAGAAGAGCTCAGCAGCAACACGGCCGATCAGTTCCTGCGCTGGGGCGCTTTCCTACCGTTGGTGGACATGCTGCTCTATTCGGGCCGTGTGCCCTTCCATGCAGAGCTCTTCGGGGAGGTCTACCCCGGGGACCCCCTGCGGGATGACCTGGGTCAGCTCTACAGCGAGCGGCCCGCCGGCCAAGTCTTGGTGGCCAAGATCGACGACGCAGAGGGGGAGGGGACCGCCCTGAGATGGGCGGAGCAGTGCTTGGAAGACCAGTGCTTGGAGGACCAGGGTCCCAGCAGCCTTAAAGCGGCCCTGGCCCCTTGGATTGGGCCTTGGCCTGACCAAGACTATCAGCTCTCCGTCACACCCCAGAAGGGCGGAACCCTGGTTGAAATCCAGCGGCGGACCGAGCCCAATGCGGCCATGGAAGTGGTCACCCTGGACATCGACGGGGAGCGCCAGTCTTACGAGAGCGGGGTGGGCCCTGGGCAGCACCAGTTTCTGCTTGTTGAGCGACCCAAGCGCGTGGCCTTGGACCCAGACAAACACTTGTTTCAGCAGGACTTGAGCGGCGATGTGTGGCCGGCTCGGTGGACCACCGTGGGCACTGTGGCTCCTCAGACCTACAACCTGAGCGAGCGCATCTTGGTTGGCTACGGGGTGCTGCGTCTGCGTAAGCGCTACGACACCCACAACCTTTACATGCTCTCGGCCAGCACGGATGCCCAGAACGCCCTGTCTGCTCGGGCGACCTATGTGCGCTACTTCGGGCCGCTGCAGGACCGCCGCCTGCGCGATCAGCGGGTGAGCGTTTGGGCTGGAGGCTCCTGGCTCTCCGCTAACTACCGGGAGACGGTGGCTGGCCGCTACGCCCTGGAGATGGGGATCAGCGCGGTTCAGGACACCCGTGTGGACTGGCGCTTTCCTTTGAAGGGTCACCGCGTCGCCACTGCGGCTGACCTGGGTGTGGTGCCAGAGAGCGACCAGCGTTGGAGCTCGGGGTCTGTGAGCCTTAGCGGTGTGCGTGCTGTGCATCCGCGGGTGGTGTTTGGTGGCGCCCTGAGTGGTGGTTTGGCGCTTGGCGAGGTCCAGCACCGGCTGCTGTCCCTGGGTGGGGCCATGTCCAGCTTGCCGCCGGGACTCATCGTGGGTCAGAGCAGGGCGGTGGCTGCTGGGGAGCTGCGCATCCTGGCCTTTAAGAACCTCAGTGTGCCCCTGGCATGGCTCTACTGGTTGGACGAGGTTCAGCTCACTACCGGCTTGGAGGCGGGCGCTGTGGGCCGGGCCAGTGTCATGCAGGACGGAGAGATCGACACACTGACCAGCCAAGCGCAGGCCCTGGGGTGTACCGGCTCTGTGCTGCTCACTTTGGACGGGCTGGGGGCCATTCCCTGGACAGTCGGGGCGATACTGGGGGTGCCCTTGTGGAGTGAAGGGCTGCCGAAGAGTGCGCCTCAGCTTGGATTGACGTTGGGGCAGGCTTTTTAGGGCCGAGCCTCTACTTCTCCTTCTCGGCGCTCAGAATCTTCTTTGCGCGGTCATCGAGGGGCTTGTGCGTCGTGGTCCTTCCTTTGGCTGTTGGACCTTGGCTTGGCCCGCCTTTGATCTGAGACTGCACATAAGGAACGACACAGGGGGTAAGACCCTTGTCCGAGGTTCCGCCTGGCACCGGCTTGCACAGCATCTCGCACGGCAGGGAGCTGGTACAGCGGTAGACGCTCGCCGGCAGGTTCGCGCGCATGGAGCTGGCGTTGCACTGGTCTTCGGCTTGTCCATCGGCACAGCCACACTTCTGCAGGTGCGCGCAGTGGTCGGCGATTCGAGAGATGCGTTCGGTGTCGTTCTCTTCCACTTCGGGTACTTCAGCGTCGCTGAGCGCTTCTTCCGCAGTGGGCGCGGTCAGCTCCTGAGTTGGCGCAGCCAAGGTCACCTCGTCCGGGTTCTCCGCTAGGTCAGGGGTGGAGGTGGAGCAAGCGAGTAGGAGCAGGAGCATGGACATGACCCAAGGATACACCTTCGATCAGGCAGGCAGCCCACAGGGGAGGGATGTCCGCGCACGTCTCCCGCGGATCAACTTGCCTGCTTCAGGGTCTACCGCAGCGGTCCGTCCGGTTGTGCGTTGCGCGTCGCAGCAATCAGCAGGTCCCGCGGACTGACGGAGTCCAAACAAAAGCGGCCGATCTCCACGGACCATCCCTGCTCTTCCAGTCGCAGGGCTCGGTCCAGGTTCAACCAGAGCTCAATGGGCCGGCGAAAAGGAGTGCGCACCATGCCCATCGCGCGCGCCAGCAGCACCTCTGCCCGGGCTTGTGTCAGCACCTGCTCGGTGTCGAATGCCGGCAAGGTGTGGCCTTCCCGCTCAGATATGTGCGCGCAAAATGCTTTAAAACTTCCTGTAAACCAGGACTCTGGGCCGGATCGGAAGGTGCCTGGAACCAGGCTGCGGTAGGCCGCTCGGTACAGCATTTTGTTGGCCCGAATACGCTGCATACGGCGGGTGGCGATCACCACGCGTGCTGTGCTCAGCCGCAGGGCGCTCTCTTCTAATGCGCCGAGTTGGCTCTCCCGCTGACCTAGTGCGGAGCGGGCCACATAGCGGCGAGACCTGCGTTTGTGATGGCAGCACGGGGCCAGTATTAGGGCCGGAATTCCGTCACTATGTGCAGTAGATAAGGCGATATCACTTAGTTCTCCGCAGGCATGAAGGCCGACCAAGGTGGCTGTGCTGGGGACTGTTGGTGTGTGCGTGCTCACGTCCACGACGTGGGCTTGCAGGTCGACCCGCTGAGCCCGAGCCAAGGTCTCGGCTTGGGCACAGAGAGCTGCATCGCGCTCGTAGCTGTGTACTTGGGCGCCCGAGAGCTTGGCCAGGCTGCGGGAGAGGTGGGCCTTGCCTGCGCACCAGTCAGCCAAAACGGGTGTTCTGAGTCTGGGGAGGGCTACTTGGGCGAAAGCTTGAATCTGACTAAGTTTCCGTCCCGGGATCCCTCGAGTCAGCCGAAGGTCCAAGGGCTGCTCCACGCCCCGGAGCAGGGGCAGCGCGCACAGTGTCTGGGACTGTCGGTGCAGCTCGGAGAGAATGGCTGGACAATCGGCTAAAAGAGGCGCTTTATCCTCATTTTCATCCATCCATTCTTGTGGCTTGGAGCGGAGCCATTGAGCCAAATCAGGTGCCCGCTCAGTCCAAGGAAGAGGGTCTCCATGGAATGGGCGTGGCTGCCAAAAGTAGCGGTTGCTGTGCAGGAAGGCGTCGATAGCCAGGAAACGCGCGGCGATTTCGGATGACTTGGCCATGGTGCGCGGGCTAACAAGACCTATGTCACTTGGCCGACGTTGGCAGCATTCTAGACCGGACCCTGCCTTGCGCGCGCAGGTGGGCGATCTGCTGGCCCAGAGTCGTCAGTCGGCTTTGGATAGGGAGGGAGAGCGCAGCTATGAGCTGGCGTTGGCGGCCCACATCCTGGCCCAGAATGACCCGGTGCAGCACGCGCTCTCCCACGCCCACATGGCCCTTGGCTACGGCGTCCAGCTCCGGCCCAAAGGCGTGCTTGGCGAGCTGAAGCTTGGCTTGCTTGCACCTGTGGCAAGCGTGGTGCGTCGGGCGAGTGGTTTCGTACCAGGGGAAGCGAATCCGGCCGGAATTCTCAAGACATGGCGTGCTCGAAAAGATTGACGATCCGTTGGAATTTGGCCGAGTCACCAAGTCATGTTGCGCGGTGGCTGCGTTCAGGTAGGCGGGGCTGTGGCGCGCCTAAAGTACGAAAACGGCTGGACAAAGTTAGGTTTCGGGCCTGGTCTCTGCCAGTGTCAGCGACTCTGGAGCCAAGTCTCCGCCGCCAACAAGCGCTGCGGGGTCCCCGCATCAAACCAGGTGCCCCGGTGCTCGAAGCTCTGAACCGGCGCCAAGGCCCGCAGGAGCCCTGGCATGTCCATGGGTTGGCCATGTAGGTGCTCCGCCAGGGCGACACGAGAGAACACATAGGCGCCGACGGTTACGTGGATGTGCTGCACAGGGCGCTCGCTCCACGATGTCAGCATGCCATTTTTGAGCTGCACCACCCCATGGGGAATCTCATGGGCCACCGGGTGCACCACTGCAGTGGCACGTCCATCGTGGGCCGCTAGCAGGGCGCTCAGGTCCAAGTCTGAGACATGGTCGATGTTCAGTGACAGCCAGGTTTCTGGCTCGTGCGGAAGTTGGTGCAGCCCGCCAGCGGTTCCCAAGGGGGCCCCCTCCACAAGCAGCTCTACATCCAAGGGCAACACGGCGCGAATTGCCTGAGCCTGGTGTCCGCCCAGCACCACCACACGCTCTGGGGACAGCTCCGCGACACGCTCCAGCAGATGACTGAGGAGCGTGCCTGAACCCAGGGGGGCCAAGGCTTTGGGCAGGGCGCCGGTGACCGAGCGTAGGCGGGTCCCTGCTCCGCCAGCGATAAGAACAATGCCTAAGCTCACGCAGCGCCTGCGGCCCACAGGCTCAGAACGAAGTTTCGGGCGCCTGCCCAGCCCTGGTGCATGGAGTGTCCGCCGCTGCGCTCGGGCATGCACACCGGCGCTTCGTGTAATCGCAGTCCGGCCCGCCAAGCGGTGATGCGCACGTTGGCATCGGCGCAGCCGGGCGCCAGGACCTGCGCCAGCGTTTGGATCGCATGGGCGTTGGTGGCCCAAAAGCCGCTCATCACGTCGTGCAAGCCCAGACCGGTGCGCTGGCGCACCACGGCGGCCAGTGCCGCGTTTCCAACGCGGCGACTCCAGGGACCACCGGAGGGAGTGCCTTGCCGGCTGGCAAAGACCAGGTCCGCTTGGTCCAAGCAGTGGAGCAGGCGGGGAATGGCCGCCGGGGGATGCTGGCCGTCGGCGTCCAGCTGGATGGCGCGCTCAACGCCGGCCTGGGCCAGCGCCTGGTAGCCCGTGGCCAAGGCTGCGGCGTAGCCCTGACCGGCTTGCTGTATCACTTGTGCACCACAGGATTGTGCGATCTGGGCGGTGTTGTCTTGGCTCTGGCCATCGATGACCCAGAGCTGAGCCTGGGGCTGCACGCGGCGGACCTGGGTCAGAACCGCCGCCAAGCGAGGTCCTTCGTTTCGAGCGGGAATCAGCACGGCGGTCACCATTCATTGACCCTAACCGTCATGGGCGTCAGTTAGTCTGAAGAACAGCGGTGTTCTTGCCGTAAGCATGTCAGTACCTGGAGCCTTTCGTGTCCCCCTGGACCCCCGTCACTTTGCTCCTGAGCGCCCTCTGGGCGCAGGACGTGGTCGGAAACATCCAACAGGACGGCTCCACGTCCGCCCGAGAGAAAATCCGCTTCGCCTCCAGCGCGGTGAGCGAGATGCACAAGGTCAGCTCGGATCTCACGGCTCTGCACGACGGCGCGCAGGTGGTCGATGCCCGCTTGTGCTTGGCTGCGGAGCTGGAAGGTTTATCGGAGTTGATCTCCGTCTCCGAGGCCAGCACCATGGCCATTCCAGACGCCCTGGCCAGTGGCAATCACTCTGCCGCCGAGCAGGAGTTTCGCAAGATCAGTGTGGCCTTGGGACGGGCTAGAAAGGCCCGGGAAGCCGGGTTTGCCTGCGCGGTGTTGCCCCCTTCAGAGACTTCTGGTTGGAGCGGAGAGCAGTCTGTCGAGGAGGCTCCCGTCAGCGACTCGGGTTCTTGAGTGCCCGGCATTGTCGGCACAGGAAGTGAATCCGCCCGCCGTCGCCCCGGCCATCGGTGGGGCCCACGGGCTGCATCAACCAGGCTTTGCTGGCAGATAGCGGGGCCACCTTGCGGCACTTGTCACAGCGTAGGGTGGGTCGCCAGAGCTTGAAGCTGCCCATTAGTAGACTGCCTGGGTTGAAATCAGGGCTCGCATGGGCAGAACGTGACTCAGGCGCCGAAGCTGCGCTTGACGCGATTCCAGAGTCCTTCGGACTCTGGCGCAGGATCATTCCCCGGGTCGCTCTCGGACCCGGTCAGGATCGCCACTTTGTCTGGGGTGGTGTCGCCGAAGATCTTCAGGGCGTGCGCCAGATTCTTGTGATCGCTTGTCCCGGTGGCCACAGCACGGCGCTGGCCGGCTTGCAGGAGAGCCAGAACAACACCTGGATCCACCACCATCAGGGGCTTGTCGCCGGAGATGCGGATCACTTCGTTCTGAACCTCGCCGGGATGGGCACCTTGCAGCATGTCCACTCCGATTACGCCGCCGCGGTCCAAGTCGATGTCGAAGATGGCAGCTGTGCGTGCACCAGTCTCGTGAGAACGAACGGCAAAGGCACGGACTCGAGCGCCTCGCTCATGCCAGTCCTCGGAGGCAAAGCACTCCGACCAGTCCCAGTTGGCCGCCACCTCGCTCAAAGGAGCGTTGACGGCCTTTAGGGCCGATTCGTGCTGACGCTTCCGGGTCTGCTTGCGGTTCAGGCTCTTCTTTTTGGCCTTCTCGCGGGCCTTCTGCTTGCTTCGCTCGGTGCGGGCCATGTGGGCTCTCCGTCGGGGTGAGGGATCTATCCCGTCCGGGCCCACTGTCCCGGCGCCAGCCACGGGTCTGGCACCGTCAGGGACCACACGCCGTGGTCCGCTCGCAAGGCCAGTCTGGGAATGCCGCCCAAACTCAGGCTGAAGATCTGCTGTACCAAGCGCTGCTCCATGGGGGGCAGCGCCTTGTGTGTACCCAACTCCAGGCGCGCGTTGAGCTTCCAGGGCAGCAGTGAAGGGCCCAGGGCTGGGTCAGCCAGGATGGCTTGGCGCAGGCCGATGGCTGGGCCTGCGATCAGCCAGATCCGTGGGACCAGATCTGAACACTCCGCAAGCTTGAAGAGCCCAGCATCCCGGCAGGCTTGGGCTAAGAGTGCAGCGCTCTCGTTTTGGGCCGCTGCCTTTGGAGCCAGGGCCCAGAGTTGCTCGCCCAGCGGATGGTGGGCCATGGGATCCAGGTCTGCCCAGCGATCCCCTTCAAGGGCCGAGAGTTGGCGCTCCCAGTTGGCGGAGAGAAGGCTGCCCACCATGCGTTTATTCTGACAGATACGCCAAGCTGCGCGGCCCAAGGCCTCGGCATCGAGCAAGCAGGTCGGCAGAGGGGTCGGGTGCTTGCGCGCGATGCGGCCCAGGAGGCGGCGCATGGCCAAGAGCTCCAGGGTGCTCTGCTGGGCCAAAAAGCTGCGCTCCTCCAGGCCCCCGGTGTCCATCGCAAAACCGGCAGCGCGCAGTCGGGTAAGAACATCCAGGTTGTTCGATGCCCAGGCCAACTCCGGGATGGGCACACGGTCAGCGGGTGCTTCTCCGACCAGTCCGTGCTGACGCAGGAGCAGGCGCCCAGACAAGCCCGTCAGCGTGCTGGGCACGCGCCCCAGAACATCCATGAAGCGCTCCGGGGCACTCTTTTGGGTGGGTGAGAGGCGCTCCAGAATGGTGTGTGCGGCCTTGGAGCGCAGGCGCCGCAAGCCGCTGCTGTTCTCGGGTGCCGGGCCGGGAATACGCAGCGAACCCAGCACTTGGCCCAATCGGTTCACGTGGGTAAGCAGGTCTTGGTAGGCCGCCTCAGCCAGCTCCGCGTCTTCTTCTTCCAGGGTGACGAGCGCCGGTCCATCCAGGTGGTCCAGCAGGAGCCCCAGCCCCTGAATCAGCCGCAGGCCGACCCCTGAGACCAGCTGCGGGCGGAGGGGGTGACGCATAGGCTCAGGTCCCTAGTTGCATGCGAAGCGCTGCGTACCGCTCACATCCAGCTTTCTGTCGCGGTAGCCGCTGGCGTAGAGCTGCTTGTGGCCAGCAACAAAGGAGCTGGCTGGGTGGGTATTGGGGGAGTCTAAGAGCTGTTCCGCGGGCAGTCCGTCGGCCAAGCACCTCTGAATGCAGGAGCAGCCAATGCGCATCATGTCGTGGCCTGTGTCTGACCCCAGTTTAGCTCGCAATGGCCGTCACGGGGGCAGGTGCGTCATGGGGAAGTTTTGTCAGGCGCCAGATCAGCAGAGAGAGCCCTATGGCACCTTCAACAATTGCGCTGACCGCGACCAAGCCAAAGGTCCACTCCGGAGGGGCCTGGGCGGGTACAAGCCAAGCAAACACTCCGAGGATGATCATCCCCAGGCGAAACAGAGCCGCGATGAGCGGCAGCATGGGGCGCTTTAGGGCCTGCAGAATCATCGTGGGTCCCATGGATAGGGAGATGCCCAAGACCATGGGCCATGACCATACAAAATAGCTGCGCGCGACCGACATCTCTCCGGGTTGGGCGAAGAGAGAGGCAAACAGCTCCGGTGTGAGCAGGAAGAGTCCGGAGATCGCGGCCGCGTAGACCAGGCACCAGATCACCACGGTGCGCGAGGTCAGTTTGACTCGATCAAAGCCTCCCGCGCCGATGTTCTGCCCGGAAATGGCGGCCGCCGCAGATGCCAGTGCCACCACGGGCAAGATGCTCTGCTGTAAGACCCTAAAGCCACCTCCCGCCGCTGCAGTATAGGCCGCGCCATGGGACTTCATGGCGTAGAGGACCACGCCCAGCATCGCGGACAAAAGCAGGTACTGGATGCCGGCAGGAAGGCCGCGCACGATGAGCTGCTTGAAGAAGTCGGGACCAAAGCTGGGCACGCCAAATGACATGCGGCTCTCGTCCTTTCGCGCGCGAATTAACAGGCCGGCGTACGCCATAAGAGCCAAGAACTGGCCCGCCACGGTGGCCCAAGCGGCCCCTGCCATGCCCATGCCCTCCCACTCTCCGATTCCAAAGATCAGCAAAGGGTCCAGGGCCAGATTCGTGAGCACGGAGACGACCATCACCACCATTGGGGAGATAAAGTCGCCGCTGGCTCGCAGGCCGTAGCCCAACACAATGAGCAGGAGCTGGCTAAAAAAGGTCAGGGCGTTGATCTGGAAGTAGGCCAGACCCTGCTCGGCCACCCCGGAGTTGCTGGTAAAGGCGTTGATGTAGGCATCGGCCATCAGCCAAGCGCCGCCGGTTGTGAGTATGCCCAGGACCAGGGAGACAAGCAGGAAGCTGGAGAAGGCTCCTCTTGCGTCCTCGCGCTCTCCGCTGCCCCAGAGCTGAGAGATGTCAGCCATCGCAGTGGTGGCAATGACTTGAGAGAGGGCCAGGATCACAAAGAAGATCTGGAAGTTGATGCTCAGGCCGGCGACGGCGTCTTCCCCCAAGCGTTTGATCCAAGCCAGGTCTACGATGGCGTAGACGGACTGCAAGAGCATCGCTCCTATGACCGGCACGCCTAACGCCATCAGGTGCTTGGGAATGGAGCCGGTGGTCAGGTCGCGGGAAGACATTGCGGCCTTCTATCGCGCCCGCTCTTGGAAGCATTGAGACCGGTTTAGAGACACGCTTCCAGTCACACAGCGCGGTGCTGCTCCGTGTGGTCTGTGCTTGGGCTTGGGGCGCCCCCCGAAACGCTCCCGTCAATCGAACTGGTAGCGCTTGCCTTGCAGATACTCGAAGGGAAGTTCCAGGTTCTCTGGAATCACGCACGCCGAAGAATCGCCGGTGCTTCGCCCTGTGGACAAGGTGTAGACCACCCGGTCATTTAGCGGCAGGAAGGGCTCTCTCTCTTCCAGCTCGCTGGCGTTGACCGTGTCGTTCCCGTTTAGCGGCTTTAAGGAGACTGGGCTCTCCAAGCAGTTGCTCTGGTCGCTGCAGTTGATCGACCAGTAAAAATCGTCCGGGCCCTTCTCATGGTTGATGCGCACGGAAAGGCCGGCCACAGGGCCTCCTGTCCAGGAGATCAAGGGATAGTCACTGGAGCCGTACTCGAAGGTCTTGGCCAGGTCCTGCTCACTGGGGCAGGCCTGCGCGCAGTCCTTTAGGTCGTTGGCGCACTCGTCGGTGGTCGGTAGCTCAGGTTGAGCGGTGTCCATGGGGTCTGGCGTGACACTGCCGTTGGCCAGCTCTAAGCAGTCGTCTTCCTCGTCTTCGCAGATGTTTTCGCAGGCCCTGCGATCATCACGGCGCTGTAACCATTGTGCTTCCTGGTTCTCCAGGATGTCGTTTGCGTCGATGGTGAGACCCGAGCATTCTTCGGGGCCACAGCTTGTAAAGCTCTGCCAGAGCAGTGCGTAGAAGGGGAAAGAAAACATGTGGGGCCTGCTGCGTGGGCAGCTTATCCGGCCTTCCGTCGGTTTTCCTGTAAGTTCTGGGTCCACGCCCACGTTCAAGGCGCACAATGACCTGCTTTCTTTTCCTGCTCGCTGCGCCTGCTTGGGCCGACTCCTCTGACAGGCGCTCCGATAGGGAGGCACGCAAATGGGCCGACTTAGTGGTGGACCGGATCGAGGGGTATGGATCGGCGGTCCAGGAAATGCAGCAAGACGCAGACCGCGGCAGGCACTTGGCGGAGTCCCGTTGCCTGGTCACAAAAACCGGTGAGTTGGAGCGCTTGGCCAAGCAGGCAGACCAGGCTCGGGAACGCTTCCAGGCCGGACTCAAGGATGACTCGGAGTTCGCCCAGTTTAGCGCCTCAGAGGAGCTGGAAGCGCTGCTGGAACGAGCAAATGTTCAGTACGAAGAGGCATCGACCTGCGGCATGCCGATGGTTTCGGTGAACAGTGGGACCCAGTTGGGCAGTGGCGTATGGAGGCTGGCTGCCCGGGCTTCGGATGGGGCGAGGGTGGGGGGGCTGTACTTCGAACCGGGGATTGATCTGCAGACCGGCTGGGAGCGCAACGCACTGTTGGCCGAGTCAGGCCCGACGAGCAGCCAGTGGTTTGCAATGACTCCGAGATTCGAGCTCACTGGAGAGCCCCGGGGCTTGAGGGTGGTGCTGAATGCAGACACGCGACTGTCCAAGTGGACGGTTGCCAATGAGCGGAACGAGCTGGGGACCTGGGACACCTTCGGCAGCCTGGACTGGTACTCGAGCAAGGTGTCGGTGTCCGGTTCCGCGTACTCCCAGCGGCAGGCGGCTCAGCTCACGCCTTGGCCGGGTTTGAGCGCGCCCTACGCCAGTGCAAGTCACGCCCTGGTGGTGGACTTGGGGGGCACAGTGCGCGAGGGTGTAGGGGTGATGGCCTGGGGCACTCTGAACCAAAAGATTGTTCAAAGTGACGATCTGGACCGGGTTCGCGAGGGCTTGGCCGTGAACGCCGAGCTCGTTCTTGGTGGCTATGAGGGCTTGGTTCTGCATGGCAGCTACGAGAACTTCGGGTGGGCCAGCCAAGACACCCTGGCCCTTCAACCCATGATGAGCGGTCAGCTCTACTCTACCCAGGCCGGTCTGCGGTACTTCGGAGCCAGCGAGTTCTCGGCCCTGTATGGAGTCGCGTGGCTGGACGATGGCAGCGGTCCGGAGCGGGCTTGGGTGGGCCGTACGGATCTAACGGTCCCCGTGCGTGGAGTGGTCCTCATTGGCTTTCACGAGCGCACCTTCTCCGACCACTGGTTGGCTCCTAACGCAACGATGCAAGAAGCAGGCGGGAGGTTCCATACCCGGCTTAGAGGCGTGGAGGTGCATGGCTCAGGGGCCTGGGGTGTGGAGCGTCCCGGCGATCTGGCCCTGCGCGGCATTGAGCTCCAGGGTGGCTTTCGCGTCTCTCTGCCAATGAACACGGCCCTGGACCTGAGTGGCGGCTGGGAGCGGCGCAGCGCCATACAAGGCACGGACGAAGCGCTGGGCTACAGCAACCCCAAGGTGATGTTGACCCTGGAAGTGTTTTAGACTCTGCCACCGGAGTCTAAAATGTCCCGATGGCTGCCTGTCTGTCTGTTGAGCCTGGCCACCTCCCTGGCCTTTGCTGAAGAGCCATCCGTCTCCAAGAATGCGGTGCAAGAAGCTGAGCCTGTTGTGGCCCCCTTGCCCCCCGGCATAGGTTTGGCACCCATCTCGGTGAACAGAACCCTGGAGGTACTGCCGAAAGGGACACCCTCTGAGGCGTTGCAGCGAGAACAGCTGCGTGTAGCGGGGGAGCTGCTTGGAGAGTGGGAGATCAAGCTCGCGGGGGTGCTTGTCACGGGTGAGACGCTGACCTTGCTGGCAGATCTGAGTCTGGACGAGCCCATCGAGGTCATCTTGCGCGAGCAGCTCAAGCGTCCGACGGACTGCGCTGACTTCATCCTGCTCCTGGACGACGTGCTGGTGGCTGGCGCTGCTGGACGTCGCGGAGAGCCCTTTGACATTGGGGCGGGTCGCATGCGCAGGATGGGGGCCTTGATTCACCCGGACGAGATCTTTAAGAACAAGACCAAGGCCTACCCGGTGGGCAAGAAGGAGCTGGACGTGGACACGCCGGCGCCGCCGAAGAGCTTTGAGCCGGCCCCCGATGGCAGCGTGCTGGGACCAGCCTGGAGCGCCCGATACCCCAATCCTACCGAGCGCCATGAGCTGATGCGCATCCTGGCACAGGCCCGGCCCGACTCGGACTTTATGGCCCGGATGGAGAGCTTGACCCGCCAGCTGGAGTATCAGGGGGCAGAGCACTGGGTGACCAGCACGGTGCGCTCCAAGCACCGCGGCTACTTGATGTGGGGGGGATTTGTGCTCTCCAAGTGCAAGGTGGAGAGCTGCGTGGAGGAGCAGGTGGCCATGTTGGATGACCGCAACCAGGGCTGGGGACTGAACGTGGACATTGTGTGGACGGATCCCGCCGGATGGCAGGCCACCGTCGAGAAGGCGCGGCAGATGAAGGACGCCTACGACGTGGTCTTTGCCACCGAAAACGGCGCACGAAGGTCCAACCACTACGGGGGCTCTTCCATGGACCTTGTGGCCTTGGGGCTGCCCCAGAGCGTGCACCTGGACGCCCCCGATGGCGAGAGCATGGACTTTGATTTGAGCGGCGTGGAGCACACCCGGGACCTAAGCATGGAGCCGGAAATCATCGCCTGGGTGGAGACCCACTTCGCTCTGCGCAAGCTCAAGAGCGACTACCCGCACTGGAACGATGCGCGCTGACGGAAAAGCGCAGCTTCTTGTAGGTGAAGCAGCTCGGGAGCACCTGGGAGAGCCGGTGTGAGATTTTTAGGCGATGCAGCGTCAGTCGAGTAGGTGCTGTGATCTGACTTGGAGTGGGCCGAGCGCTTCTTGTCTGGGGTTTAGGCCTGGTTCTTCATGTGCTGCGCGACTTGGGAAAAGAAGGCGAGCAGCTCCGTCCGCAGCTCGGGGCTCTCTACCTGCTCGGCCAACGCCAGGTCCATGCAGGTCACCCACGCCAGGGCCTCTGCGTCGCCGATTGCAAAGGGCATGTGACGCATGCGCAAGCGGGGGTGGCCGTGCTTCTCCACGTAGAGGTTCGGCCCTCCAAACCGCCCAACCAGGAAGCGCCAGAGCTTGTCCTTGGATTCGCCGAGGTCCTTTGGGTGCATCTTGCGAATACCCTGGGAGTCCTTGCGCGCATCCATGTGGAAGTAGAAGCGGTCGACCAGAACCCGAAGGCCCTCCTCGCCGCCGAGGTGGTCAAAAACGGTCAGGGGTGCATGTGCCATAGCCGCACCCCTATCCCTATTCGGGTTGTCCCGGGCCAGCATCGGGGTTGGGGACGCGGCCGGTGGTGTTCACGTAGATGTTGTCGCGGGTCATGGGGCTGACCCTTCCATCGGCGGAGCGGAACTGGGCGTGCAAGCTACGCTCTCCTTCGCCCGGTGCAAGAATCCAGCGAAGCTCCGAGGCCACTGGGACCCAGTTGTCGCAGTGGGTGTCCTCGCTGATGCACATTTCGGTGATGACCGGGGTGGCTGTGAGGTTCAACAGGACCGCCAAGCTGGTGGTCTCTAAGTCCTGGCGGTTGATGTTGATGGTGCCACGGATGTCGTTTTTCGGCGTGTCGCTGTTCGTTACGGCGATGGCTTGGGTGCCTTGGGACACTTCGCCGTAGAGATCCACCGCACAGACGCGGTAGGCGATCAGCTGTCCTCCGCCAGTGGTGGCGTGTTCTACCCGGGTGTCGGGTCCCTCGTACAGCGCAGTGTCCACCCCGCAGCCTGGGGTGGTGTTTCCGGTCTCCGAGTAGACGACGCGGTAGCCTTGCAAGCCGTCTTGTGCGACGTAGCGCCCCCAGCGCAGGCTCACGACCTCGGGACGGACCTGGGTCTTGACCAAGCCATCGGTGAATGGATCCGGGTCGGAGTAGCCCGTGTCTCCAAAGCCCGTGTCTCCCGTGTCTCCCGTGTCTCCCGTGTCTTCGAGTCCAGTGTCAGGGTCTCCGCTGTCACCGGGCCCCTCGGTCTGCGCCCGTGTGGCCGCGTCCAGATCGATGCGCGGGTGAGTGCGTCCGCTACGCATGTCGCGCAGCTCGCTGCCCGTCGCGATGAGCTTGGCTTCGATCTCGGCGGGGGTCAGGTCGGGGTAGGCCGAAGCCACGACCGCGGCGGCGCCCGCTACGTGTGGCGCGGCCTGACTGGTCCCCGACATGGAGATGCCCCCGGCGGTGATGACCGAGCCTGGTGCCAAGAGATCGACGTGGTCTGCGTCGTTGGAGAAGCATGTGATCTGGTCGGCGGCGGTGCTTGCATCGCTGCACACCGACCATGCGGCTGAGCCCAGCTCGGCGTCGTAGACGGCCCCGACGGTAGTCGCGGAGGGGACGCAAGCCGGGAATCCAGTAGCGTTGCTCCAGCCATCGTTGCCCGAGCTGACGCTGACCAGGACACCTGCGGCCTTTGCAGCGTCGATAGCGGCGGCGAAGGAAGAGTCTTGGCAGGTACTTTCGCTCTCGCCCCCGCCCAGGCTCATGTTTGCGGCCACAATGTTGTAGGTCTCTCGGTTCTCGACCACCCAGTCTAGGGCAGCCAGGATGTCGGAAGTGTAGGCCCCATTTCCATCAAAGACATCCAGCCCGATCAGACCGGCCTGTGGAGCCACTTGGGAGGCGATAGCGGCCACGTTGGTGCCGTGGCCACTCACGCCGTCCAGCGCGTTGTCTTGGTCGGCGAAGTCCAAGGAAGCGAGCACGGAGCAGCCCACGGCCCCTGGCGCGGAACAGCTGCCAAAGTCGGCGTGGGTGTAGTCCAGGCCCGTGTCCAGGATGGCGATGGCGGTGCCTTGACCGCCGTGTCCGCGCTGGGCGGCGATGGGGGCGCCGATCATGGCTTCGGACTCGGTGTCGTGTGCCTTGAGAATGGGGTCGCTCTCGATGCGCAGGACCCCGGGCAGCTTGGCCAGCGCGTCGATCTCCTCTTGGGAATTTAGCTCCAGGACGGCCACGGGCAGGTGTTGAAAGGCCGCGCTCCGTGGGCCAAATGTGGGCTCGCTGGCCAAGGCGCGAAGAGCGTTGGGCTCCATCAGGACCAGGGCCGTGGTGGGACCTTGGCTGTTGACTTGCGCGATCAGCTTGGGGTCCACTTCGGCGGTGCCGGGGGTGGAGATGTTGGGGGTTAGCGTGCTCAGAGCCGATGGGTCGGCGCACGCAAGGAGCATAAAGAACATGTAGGTTGTCCGAGTTGCCTCCTTGAGCGGATCCAGGCAATCGGGACATTAGGGCTGGCTCTTAAACAGCGTTCGCCGCCCCAGTATTCTTCTCAGGACAGGACCCCATCCTTGGGCTGATGCGGCTCTGGCAGGGGAAGCTTTAGGCGCTCCTTGAGGTTGATCTCAATCATGCGGCTCAGGGCATCCAGGGGCAGGTCATTGGGGTCCTTGCCAAAGGGCTCCTCGATCTCGTCACCGATGCTGTCTAAGCCGTAGAAGGCGAAGGAGACCAAGGCGACCACCAGAGGGGTGAGCACGCCGACAGTGTCCTCGACCCCAAAGGGCAGGGTGATGCAGTAGATGGCCACCAAGCGGTGCATGAGCACTGTGTACCCAAAAGGAATGGGCGTGGCTTTGATGCGTTCACAGCCCCCCTGAACCTCGGTGAGTTCCGAAAGGCTGGATTCCAATACGGGTAGGTGGAGCTCGTGGAGCCAGCCGCGCTGCCAGGCTTGGGTCAGCAGCTCGCCACTCTGATGCAACAGGGCGGCGGGGGTGTTCGACTCGGCCTGGAGTGCTTCACGCTCGTCCCCGTCGATAAAGGGGTCCAGCTCGGCGTAGTCCTCGCCCTTGGCATCTCGTAGGTGGAGTCTGAGGGCGTGCACGTAGGCGATCTGGCGCATCACCAAGCTGCGTCGTAGATTCTGCAGCTCAGCATTTTCGTCTGGCTTGGCGTTGGGTGGGGTCGCGAGCAGTGTGTAGACTTGGCGGGTCCAGATGCGCGAGAGGTTGACGATACGACCCCAGAGCTTGCGGCCCTCCCAGAAACGGTCGTAGGAGGTGTTGTTTCGGAAACCAAGAAAGATCCCCAAGGCGACGCCGATCAGGCTGAAGGGCAGTGGGCTGATCGACCAGTCGCTCAGGCCCCATCGGGTCCAGAACACCGTGACCAACACCGCAAAACCAGTGGTTACGAGGATGCGCTTCCACGTCCGGGGCAGGGTTGTGCCCTGCCAGCGAAGCACAACGCGGATCCAGCTTGTTTTTCCTTGCCCTATGATCACCGAAGGCTCCCTTCATGCCCGAAACGGCGGTTTGGGGCGGGCCTTCTTTAGTGACTCAGATCAGCCGGTCCAACACAAAGTTGATGAAGCTGCCGTAAGGGGGCTTAAACAGGCCGTTCATGGCAAAGCGGGACTGGTAGAACACGGCCTTTTCATGAGAGAAGGTCTGGAAGCCTTCCAGACCGTGGTAGCTGCCGGTTCCGGAGTGGCCCACGCCGCCGAATGGCAGCTCTTCGTTGGCCAGGTGGATCACCACGTCG
>CAJQPC010000026.1 GCA_905480105.1 uncultured bacterium
GCCCCGTTCCCGGGACAGCTCCTCGGGAGTCCGGCCCAGCAGGCTCTGAGCCAGTGCCAGACGCAAGGCGGCCACCCGTCCGGGATCCACCTGGGTCTCGGGGCCCACCACTGCAGGCCCGAGGTGGTCCAGCATGCGCACGTGAAACGGGAGGACTGTCAAACCGTGGGCTGAGGCGTGGGACTCGATGACCTCTGCTGCGGAGAGAACCGCGTCGTACAGGGGACCAGAGGCACGTTCTCCCATGAGCGGAGGTGTCATCCATGCAGCCTTGATCTTGCTCTTCCCCGAACCCGAGGAGAGTGCCGAGCACAGCGCTTCACAGCCCTGCTCCAGACGCTCACGGGCTTGCGTATCTCCAGCGGCCATCGCCAACACTTCCCGACTGCCGGCCACAATGATCAGCCGATTGGGGGGATGCTCCAGCCGCTCAACCAGGCTCTTGACTAACCCCGCGCATTCGGCAAAGCTGCGGCCGTGGTTGAGCAGAAGCACCCGAGACTGTGCTTCGTTAAAACTGGTGATCCAGTCGGTTCCTAGCGCGCCACGGGCGACCCCGTCTCCCAGCACCACAACGGACTCTCTGGCCGAAGGAGGCGGCAGCAGAGCCGGCGAAGAGAGCTGCCACCAACCCCGGGCGAGCACCCAGGCAGCACCAACAACCAAGACCAGCAGTCCCAAGGGCACTTCAGCCCACCCCCAGACCGACCCAGAGCAGCTCTCGAATCACCTGCCCCAGGGTCAGCGCTAAGACTGCCCCAAGACTCACGCCCAGAAAGCCATCCACACGGGAAGACGCCTGGCTGGACGGCAGCACCCGGTCGGCCAAGATGAGCGCCAGGATCACCCCACCGATCAGGCCACCCAGGTGTCCCAAGTTGTCGATGCGCGGCACGAAGAGCCCGATGGCCAGGTTCAGCACGATCCAGGGCACCAGCCCACGTCCAAAGACCCGGCGTAGGCCAGCAGGGAGTTGATTCTTGGCTTTAAAGCCGAACACGGCGCCGGCCCCTAGAAGCCCAAAGACCCCACCACTGGCCCCAACGCTCAACTCGACACCGCCCGCTTGGGAGAGCACCGAGCCGGCCAGGCCCGCCACGACAAAGATCACGCTCATGCGCAGGCTGCCCCAAACGGCCTCGCAGAGGCGCCCCAGACCGAACAGGGCCACGCCGTTGAGCAGAATGTGCAGCCCATCCGCGTGCAGGAAAACGCAGGACAACAACCGCCAGAGCTCACCGCCAGCCACCATGCCGTGCTCCCGTCCCCCAAAGAGCAGCAGGCTGGGGGTAGAGCGGGCGTCCACAATGACCCCGAGCAGCTCGGTCTGCCCCATGAGCAGATCGCTGACCCCGGCGGCCAAGTGCATGAGCAAACAGGCTGCGACCAGAGCGGTGGTCGCGGGAGGCATCTTGCGAAGCTGCCGCTCAAAGCTCGCGCCCACCCGGGCTTGGATCAGCTCATCCTTGAGCACCAGGGCGTCAAAGCTGGGTATGGCTTGGGACACTTAGGGCTCCACCCGGAACAGCTGACCAGAGGCCAGGGGGCCCCGCGACCACGCAAAGGGACGCGGTCCGAGGGTCTCCGCGTGGTAGCCGACCCCTTGCTCCAGGTCCACCAAGCGTAGACCCGATTCCCCCACATCGGCGGCGAAGAGCAGCTCCCCCTGCCCCTGGATAGACGGACTGGCGTGGGTGGGCACTGCGAGCAGGGTCCCAGCGGGAAGTGGAGCAGGGCTGTGGTAGGTCCAACCGCTCTTTCGCATCACGTAGCGGAAGGTCCACTCACCCGTGAACACCCCCTTCTCCGGCGAGGCCACCGCAATGCGCTCGGCCAGCTCCGCCCAGGCCTGGGAATGTTGCCGCTCAGCGTGTACCAGCGCGACTCCAAGCACCCCCCAAGGCAAGGCCATCATTCCCCCGTAGGCCCGCAAGCGCTTGGGTAGCCAGCGCTCCAGGTGTTGAGCGCCGAGCAATGCAAGCGGAACGGTCGCAGGCAAAAGATAGCGCCCACCCACGTAGTTGTGGCCAACGACCACCGCCGCCACGGAGAGCAATGCCCACAGCGCCAAGAGCCGGCTCTGCTGTTCTCTCAAAGCAAGGGCGGCCATGGCCAGCAGTGCGCCCCCCCAGCCGGCCAGGAGCCCGCTGAGCAGCACTCCACCGTCCAGGTCCAACCCCAGGACACTCAGTCCCGCCGGGAGAGCTACCACCCCTGCCGCCACCGGACTGCCCACTCCAGGAGAGAGGGTCAGCCCAAGGCGCACCAAGGTGCCGATGGCCCTCTCCAAGAGCGGCCCCCCGCCGATCTCTCCAGCGTTCTGGAGCACGTGAAGAACATGGATGTGCCCGGTGGAGGCGTAGAGGAAGGCTTGGCCCCCCACAAAGAGCAAAGCAAAGGGCCAGGCCGCGCGCACCAGGAGGCGCGGCTGGCGAAAGGCCAGGGGGATCCACACACCCCAGATCACCAAGGCCGGGTACTTGGCAAAGCATGCTGCCGCCAGAACTGCTCCAGCAAGCTCCGGTTTGCGCGCGCTCCAAAGCGACATCGCAGCGGACCCCAACGCGAGAACGGGCAAATCCACCATCAGGCTGAGCTGCAAGCCCAAGAGCACCACCGGCGAGGCCAACCAGAGCACCGCCCCCACTGCGGGGCGCTCCAAGTGAAGCTCACAGAGTCGACCCACAGCCCACCCCAGGACCAGCGCCCAAGGGGCCCCACTGACCAAACGGAGAGCAAAGCCATCACCGAGCAGCGGCTGCCAGATCGAGAGCCATACCCAATGCAGGGGCGGATGGGCGAACAGGCTGGTGTCCCCTGCCGGATCGTTCCCCCAGGGCTGCCACGCCCGCCACCAGCCGTAGGGTTGACCCCGATGACCGGCCACCTGCCCAGCCATGTCCAGGTAGGACTCCTCGTCCAGCATGGGCAAGGCACCCACCGCAAAAACCCCCAGCAACAGCAGGCAGAGCAGCGGGAGCCAGCGAGAAGGCTTCATGCCTGCATCCTACAGTCGTACACTGCAGACCACAGCGCCGACGACCCTGTTGACCACACTGGAGGCCCTATGCTCACCCTCGTGCTGCTCGCCCTGGCATGCCAACAGTCCAACGACGAGACCGTGGATAGCGACGCTACCGACTGCAGTCCGCGCGACGAGATCTGCGATGAGAAAGACAACGACTGCGACGGGGTCATAGACGAGGAGGCGCCCGGGATCCAAGACTTTTACTGGGACAAAGACATGGACAGCTTTGGGGCAGGCGAGCTCCAGAGCGCCTGCTTTCCCCCACAAGACACCGCGCAGAGCAACAACGACTGCGACGACACGAACGCAGCGGTCTACCCCGGCAAGCGCCCGGAGCTCTGCAATGGCCTGGACGACGACTGCGACGGCGAGATCGATCCACCCAGCGCCCAGGGGGCATCGGCCTACTACACCGATAATGACGGAGATGGCTACGGGGTGGGCGCCGTGGACATCGCATGCGACCTGCCCCCAGGAACCGCTGGGCAAGATGGCGACTGCGACGACACCCGGGCCGATGTGTACCCCTCCAACACGGAGACCTGGTACGACGGCGTGGATGGGGACTGCTTGCGGGACAACGACTACGATGCGGACGCCGACGGGGCCGAGAGCATGGACTACGGGGGCACCGACTGTATGGAGGCCGACCCCACCATCACGGAGTGCCGCCCAGATGCCGGCTGTACACACCCCACCGCCGCCATGTTGGACCTGGGACACCTCAACGTCAGCACAGACATTGCCATCGACGCCAACTGCAGCGCTCTTGTCAGCGGTCGGCGTGGCGGTGCAGACTACGCCTTTTGGATGGACGGCACGGGCACCAGCACGACAGTCACTGGCTACGGCGAGTACGACATGCAGGCGGTGGCCCTGTCGCCCCTGAACGGGGATGCCGTGGTCTCCCACAACAACGGCGGGTCCACTGGACTGGGCACAGTCGCCGCCGGTCAGCTCAGCATCAGCGCATTCGTCAGTGGCAAGCTATCCAAAGGCAACCTGTGGTTAGACGATTCCTTCAATCCCAATCCCAGTCAGCTGGCCTGGGACAGCAGCGGCTGCATCTGGGCACCTGGACTCCAGAATGACGGCAACCTGAGCTGCGTCAGCGACACCACCGGCAGTGTGACCAACGTACTGGTGGGCCTGGACCACATCGAAGCAGTCGCCCTGGACAACAGCGATCAGCTCTACATCAGCGTCGACGAGCAGGTGCTGCGGGTCGACACCACAGCCGGCACCACCACCCTGTTCTACACCGCTGGGGACGATGTCTTGAGCATGGCCTTCGACCCCTGGCTCGGCGATTTGTATCTGAGCACCAACGCCAAGCAGATCGAGCAGGTTCCCGCGGACGGGTCCGCCTCCAGCATTTGGCAGAGTCCAGCGAGCCAAGCCCGCATCGCAATCTCACCAGACGGATGGTTGGTCGCCTTGGAACCTGAAAACCAAGACTTTGAAGAATGGCAACTTCCTCGATATTAACGGGTACTGGAGTACACCCTCGGTCAGGCCAAAGGATCCGTGGGAGGGGCCAGCGGAGTGGGACTCCGCGAGGGGGTACCACCGCCCCAGAGATCCTGGCCCTTGAAGAGTGGGCGCTGCCAGCGTACTCATCGCAGGGGCAGCTACCCCCTACACCGCGACAGCGAACTCTCGAAGCACATTGTTTAAGCTGGTCTTCTTATCGGTCGACGCCTTACGCTTTCCGATAATGAGAGCGCAAGGCACCCCGTAGTCTCCGGCAGGAAATGACTTGATCCGCGTGCCAGGAATCACCACAGAGCGGGCGGGCACTCGGCCCTTGACAATGACCTCTTCTGGGCCGGTCACGTCGATGATCTGCGTTGACGAGGTCAGAATGACTCCTGCACCCAACACCGCCTCTTCCTCGACCACAACCCCCTCGACCACAATGCAGCGGCTACCGATAAAGGCGCCGTCTTCGATGATGACCGGGCGGGCGCTCAGTGGCTCCAGCACACCGCCAATGCCCACACCACCGGAGAGGTGCACGCCGCGACCAATCTGAGCGCAGCTGCCGACGGTCGCCCAGGTGTCCACCATTGTGCCGGAACCCACATAGGCGCCTATGTTTACGTAGCCGGGCATGCAGACCACGCCTCGCTCCAGGTGGGCGCCGTAGCGAACCGCACCCGGGGGCACCAAGCGCACACCCTGCTCGGCCAGGCCGGTCTTGAGGGGGACCTTGTCATGGAACTCAAAGGGAGCCAGCTCCAGGGTCTCCATCTTGGAGTAGCGGAACCAGAGCAGCACAGCCTGCTTGAGCCACTGGTGCACGACCCACTCCCCGTCGATCTTCTCGGCGACCCGCGCCTGGCCCTTGTCCAAGAGCTCAACGGCCTCGCGGGTGGCCTGCCAGCCGGCTTCGGGGTCCAGCTCGCCAGCGAAGGCGGCGGTGATGCGTTGCTGCAGGTCCATACGGGCTCCAAAGTTGGGCTCCTGCCCTAACCGCTCCGGCCGGCACTTCTACCTCAGCGCACTCAAGCCTTCCAAGGGGCGGCCTGGTGAACCTTTCGCCAGACTTGAATGGCACGCTCACAGTTGGCCAGTTCGGGCACCATGGCGATGCGCACAAAGCCCTGGCCGGCGCCATCCAATCCAAAGTAGGTACCGGGGGAGACCACGATCCCAGCCTCCATCAAGTGGTCCGCGTACTGGAGTTCACTCACCCCCTCAGGAGTGCGGATCCAGAAGTAGAAGGTGGCTTGGCTGGCGGCAGTCTCTAAGCCCACTTCTTCGAAAAAGCCACGGAACAACGCCTTCTTCGCGCGCAAGATCTCTCGACGCATCTCCGGGTGCTCGTCATCCTGCCAAGCGACTGTCGCTCCGGCATTGATGGTGTCCTGGGGCACGACCCCTGGGTTGACCCGAAAGTGTCGGAAGACTTCGATCCACTTGGGATCACCGGCCACAAAACCTGAGCGATAGCCGGTCATGCCCGAGCGCTTGGACAAGCTGTGCACCGCGATAACCCCCTCGGTGGCGACCTCCAGAATCGATGGAGGCGGCTCCAAGTCGTACACGTCCATGTAGCACTCGTCGCTGGCCAGTAAGATGTCGTACTTTCGGCACGTTTCCCAGGTTCGACGGAGATCTCCTCGATCCAAGACGGCCCCAGAAGGATTGTGCGGAGAGTTGATCCAAACCAGCCGAGTCTGGGCGAGCAGCTCGTCGGGCAGCTCCCAGATGCGCTGCTTGTAGTCCCCAGTCAGCACCTGGGCGTGGGGCGTGCCGCCAGCAAACAGGGTGCCGCGCTGGTACGGGGGATAGCCGGGGTCGGGAAAGATGACGGTGCGGTCGCTTGCTTGGCGGTCGATGACCACCATTGGCAGGTGAAAGCACACTTCTTTGGAACCGGAGGTGGGCAGGATCTGGGTCGCAGGGTCCAGCTCGCACCCGTATCGACGCGCGCAATAGCCAGCGATGGCTTGGCGCAGCTCCAACGGTCCGGCAACCGTAGGGTACTGGCTGATCAGCGGGATAGCGTTGTGGATGGCCTGGGTGATAAAGGCGGGCGTGGGCTCGATGGGGTCACCGGTACCAAAGTCGAAGAGCTCTACTCCTCGGGCACGCACGGCCGCCTTTTTCTTGTCCAAGGCGACAGTAGGGTAAGTGCTCAGCTGGTCCAACACCGGGTTGATTCGCACAGGGTCTCCAAGTGGAGGCAAGGGCCTCCATCAGGAAGCGTAGCGCATTAGACGCTGAGCTTTGCGGAGCCAGCAGATCCCAGAGTTCGTTTTGGAGTAGGCTGGCCTCTGTGAGTACCGAGACGCAGCAACAGAACGCGCCCAAAGCAGGCTTGGGCTTGGGCACCTTCCTGGGGGTATACACCCCGACCGTGCTCACTATTCTGGGCGTCATTCTCTACTTGCGCATGGGATGGGTGGTCGGAAACGCAGGAGTGATGGGCGCAATCGCCATCGTCGTGATCGCGCATGCCATCACCATCACCACCGCGCTGAGCATGTCGGCGCTCTCCAGCAACATGCGAGTGGGAGTAGGCGGGGCCTACTACATCATCAGCCGCAGCATGGGGTTAGAGTTGGGCGGTGCCATCGGCATTCCCCTTTACTTAAGTCAGGCCCTGAGCGTCACCCTGTACGCCTTTGGCTTGAGCGAAGCATTCTTCTTCGCCTTCAACATCCAAGTGGAGCCCTGGGTGGTGCAAGCCACCGCCGCCGGCATCATCGTGGCCGTCACAGGTCTTGCGGCTCGCAGCACGGTCCTGGCCCTCAAGGCCCAGCTTCCGATCATGATTTTCATCGCCATCAGCTTGGTGGCGCTGTGGGCCGGCGTGGCGCCCAACGGACTGGCGTCACAGGTGCCCGCATGGGGCCCGGAGGAGCAAGTAGACTTCTTCGGGGTTTTTGCAGTCTTCTTCCCGGCCGTCACGGGCGTTTTAGCAGGGGTAGGGCTCTCCGGTGACCTGAAGGACCCCGGAATCAGCATTCCGCGGGGGGTTCTTGCTGCGGTAGCGACAGGCTTCATCGTCTACATCACCGTCCCCATTGTGATCGGCGCAGCTGGGGATGTGGAGACCCTGCAGACCGACAGTCTGATCTGGACCAAGGTGGCCTTTGCCGGCTCCATCGCCATCCTGCCTGGACTCTTTGGCGCCGTGTTCTCCAGCGCCATTGGCAGCATTCTGGGTGCCCCTCGCACACTGCAGGCCCTGGCCCAAGACGGGCTCATGCCAAAGCGGCTGGGGCAATTGGACGAAAAGAACGGCGAGCCCATGCTGGCTCTCTACCTCTCCGGCGCGGTGGCCCTGGGTGCAGTGTTGTTGGGAGACTTGAATGCCGTGGCCGAAGTGGTCTCTATGTTCTTTCTCACCGTCTACGGCACCTTGAACTTGGCTGCTGGTGCAGAAGCCTGGATACGCGACCCCAGCTACCGTCCGCGCATTCGAGTGCCCTGGTGGGTGAGCATTCTGGGGGCCCTGGGCTGCTTCTTGGTCATGGGCCTGATCAACCCCGCCGCATTCGTGATCGCCATGGTCATCGAGTTCGGCCTGTGGTGGCTGATCGCGCAGCGCAGCATGAAAGCCACCTGGGGCGATCTACGCAGCGGCCTGTGGATGAGCTTGGCGCGCTTCGCGATGATCAAGCTGCGCACGGCACGGGTCGAGGCCCGTAATTGGCGCCCACACCTGTTGGTCTTCTCCGCCGATGTCCAGGCCGACGTGGGCGTGGTCAACATGGCCGCCCACTTTGGCCAAGACCACGGCTTGGTAAGCGTCTCCACCTTGGTTTTGGGGGATTTGGACGAGCGGGAACACGCGGACCGACTCCTCGTCCGAAACAAAGAAATTCTGGAGAAAGCTGGGGTCATGGCCTTTCCCGAGGTCCACGTGGTTCAGAATCTTGAGCAGGCTCTGCTCACCGCTGCCCAAGCGAACGGCATTGCCGGTTTAGACAGCAACACCGTGGTCTTTCGCTGGCCCCGAAAGACCGAGCGCCTGCCCCGCCTGGTCCGCTGGGTTCGCCACCTGGATGGCTTGCACAAGTCCACCTTGATCATGCGCCCCATCCCAGGCTCCCGCACCCAAGGCCGCGGCGAGGTCTTGGTCTGGTGGGCAGGCAAGGAATCCAACGGCGATCTGATGCTGCTTCTGGCCCACTTGCTCAACATGTCAAAGGCCTGGCGCCGCGCCCGAATCACCCTGGTCTCGGTGGTCAACGACGCAGCGGAAGCCGATGGGTTGAACGAGCGTGTCTCCAGTTCCTTGACCGGATCGAACATCGCGACCTCACTAGAGTGCATCCAGCGAGTCGAAGGCCAGAGCACGATAGAGCTCATCCAGGAGCGCAGCGCCCACGCAGACCTGGTCTTCCTCGGCATGCCTCTGGCCGAGCCCGGCCAAGAAGAAGCGGTCGCGGAACGTTTGCTCACACTGGTCGACGGCATGCCCAGCGTCATTCTGGTCCGGAACAGCGGACCCTTTCGAGGCCGCTTGGTCTGAGATAGGCTGCCGGCATGATGATTGCTCTCCTTGCCCTGTCCGGATGCCGCTTCTACCAAGACGATGCCGGTGACAGCTCTCCACCCCCGGCCCTGCCCTACGGTGCCTGCGACCCGGTGATCCTGATCCCCAGCGGCGTATTGGTCGACAGCCCCATTTCTGCTGAACCCCACCAGGCAGTCTTTGGGGCCGAGCCTGAGCCTTGGCACGTGCGCTACCAGTGGCCGTCCATGGACCCCAGCCGCTCCGCTGCCTTCCTCTGGCGCACCGATGTGGACACGCTCGCCAGCCAGATTCGCATCGCTCCCACTCGTGAATGGCCAAACGGCGCTGAGACCCTCGACGGCGCGAGCTTTCTCTTCGGCAGCGGCACCGTAGGCCAGGGGGAGCAGCGCATCCATGAGCTACGCCTCTGCGAGACGCTGGAGCCTGCCACCACCTACACCTACCAGGTAGGAGGCGAGGGCCACTGGAGCGGCGAGATCTCCTTCACCACACCGGGCCCTCCTGGCAGTTTTGATACCTTCCGTGTGGCTTTTGCCGGGGACTCACGGGGCGCCTACGACACATGGGAGCAGATGATCAAAGCCATGGAGACCCACGCCCCAGACTTTTACGTCTTTAGCGGCGACATGGTGGAGCTCGGCGTGAATCAGGAGGAATGGGACGCCTGGTTTGACGCCGGTGACACCGTGTTTGGCTCCAAGGCGATGGTACCGGCCCATGGCAACCACGAGTTCCTGGCCCAGGCTTATTTCGCCCAGTTCGCGCTGCCTGGAAACGAGGAGTGGTTTGCCATCCAATACGGCGGCCTGCTTCTGCTCACCTTGAACGACACAGTGCGGGGAAACGAGGAGGTCTCGGTGATCCAGGCCGGGTTCATCGACGAGACACTGAGCGCGTACCCGTCCCAATGGAAGCTCGCCCAGCACCACCAGGCCGCCTACTCCAGCTCCGGAACACACGGCTCAAAGGCCTCGGTGAGAGACGCCTGGGTTCCGCTCTTCGACAAGCACAATGTCAACTTGGTCGTAGCGGGCCACAACCACGTCTATGAGCGCAGCGTACCCATCTTTCAGGACAGTGAGTCGCCGACCGGGACCACCTACATGGTCAGTGGTGGCGCGGGCGCCCCGCTCTACACCAGCCAGGACGAGCAGTGGTTCAGCGCCGTGTTCAATCCCATCCACCACTACGTCATCGCTGACTTTTCGGCTGAGCAGGTGGACGTGGTCGCGCGAGATTTAGACGGCAACGTGATCGACAGCTTCACCCTCACGGCTGCGCCCTGAGCTGAAGCTCTGTCGCCCCTCCGGCACCGACAGCGTCCACTCGGTGATTAGCTGAGCGACGCCACGAAGATCCCCAGGCCCCCGGTCACCAATCCGCAGACCCATCCTCCTGCCAAGAGTGGCAGGGCAACTCGGCGGGCATGTTGGGGAGCGGCAAGGGCCACGGCGACGCCGGAGAGGCTCAGGCACAGGCAGGCGAACGCAAGGTGCTCTTTGCTCTCAAAGGCCAAGGCAACGGTCACGTTCTCGGCGATCAGCGTGGGCTTGATCTGGCCTCGGTAGTGGGGGTAGAGCAACCAGCCGGCCACACTCGGCAAAGCGATGAGCACGGCAGCCAGTCCAGCACTCCAGCGGCCTCCCTTTCCCAAGTCACGACCCCGCGCCAGGGTAATGACCGGGTGCAACAGGACAGCCAAGCCCAGAACCGCGGTGTGCCCGTGCAGGCGTTCCAAGAGCGCAAAAAGCTGCGGGCTCACGGCACAGCCAGCATGGCGACCACGGTGCAACCGCAGACCGCCCCTACCCAGATCGGCGCCAGGTGGAGCAGCCGCAACCGCAAGCGCTGGGGTAAGCCAACAGAGAGCGCCGCCAGAACCAGACCGTGCAACACGGCAACGGCCATACGCCAGTAGTAGGGGATGTGCTCCTGGGCCAACACCGTCCCGATGGGGGGCTCTGAGCCCGCGTCGATCAGGCGTTGCAGCACGTAAGAGGCGGTGGCACCACAGCCCAGCAGAGCCAGAGCGGCGACCCAGGTCTCAGAGGCCTTCATGCTCTCTCTCGCACTCTGGGGCACTGGGGATCCGCTGCCAGGGCGTCCCCGGCCAAGTGGGCGGCAACCACCCGACAGCCGCCACGACAGATGTGCTGGATCTCGCAGCTCGCGCAGGGCTCCGGTGGCGCAGCGGCGCGCTCCCGCCAGGCCTTTAGGGTGGGACTGCTCTGCCAGCCCTGAGCGGGCGTGGTGACCTCGGGGGCGGCAAAACTGCAAGGGCTCCACCGACCATGGGCGTCGCGCGCGTACAGGGAGTGTCCAGCGGGACAGCCGGCTACACCCAGTGTCTCCATGGCCTGTACAGCGAGCCCGGCGTTGACCAAAAAAGGCATCAAGGCACAGTCCAAGCGCATGGCCAGACCGGTGGCTGTCTCCATTTCGAGCAAGCGAGGCCAGATCCGGTCCAGGTCTTCCGGCGCAGGGGCAAGCTCTTCCCAGGCCTGAGTGCCCCGCCCAGTGGGCTTAAAGCGCAGCCACTGCCACTCCTGAGCGCCCGCCCTAGCGATGGCTTGGCCCAGAGCTTCCAAGGCCCCTGGGGTCTCCAGAAGCGGCCGAGAGAGCACCGTATTCACCCCGACACGCACCCCAGCCGCGCGCAGCAACCCAATGGCCCGAAGCCCCCGCTCGCTACCGTCCCAGCCTCGGGCCGCCCGATAGGTCTCCCCCAGGCCATCCAGACTGACGTTCACCTGGCCCATGACCCTGGCCAAGCGCTTCGCCACGGCAAGGTCCAAGCCAAAGCCGCTTGTCGTTAAATTCGGTGTAAGTCCAAGCTCTCTGGCGTACTCAGCAAGCTCCGGAACGTCTTGTCGCAACAGGACCTCGCCACCTCCAAATGCCACCTCGAACACACCCATCTCGGCCAGCTGCTCCAGCTGCCCACGAAGCTCCTGCAGGGCTGGCTCCTTGCCTTCACGCTCAGGTCCCGCATTCAGGTAGCAACCCGTGCAGGCTGCCGGGCACCGCTCAGTCAAGTTGAGGTGCACCTCAGTGGGCGCCGACAGAGCCCCCTCCGGCGCTTCCAATTCGGGCAGAACCAGAGCCCCAGCCTTTGTGGCGCGCGCCGCCTCCTCCGGGCTCAGAGACAGCAAGGCGGCCTCCCCTTGGTGCTCCAACGACAGCAGACCATCGCCCTGACGCAGCTTTGGGGGATTGGGATCCTCCCCCTCTGGCCGCTGCTTCCAGCGCAGGTAGGCATCGGCCCAAACCGAGAGCACGACACCCGCTCCCGCAAGCGAGGCCAGGGCAATGCCGACCATGCTCCCACTGCTGCTGCAGTTCGGTGCCCGCCCTCGGCGCACGGCTCTCACAGGGACATCCACAAGCCCCAGCTTGTCGGAACGGCTCATAGACCCACCCAGTGCAGGAGTTCGGCCCAGCGCAACACCAGGAAGGTGGAGCCCAGAGCACCCAAACCCGAGAGCAGCCCCCAGAGCACCCGCGGCCCGCCCCGAAGCTGGGCCGCCGGACCCGCCGAGAGCAGAAAGACCGCTGCGCCAGCCGGAAGCAAAACCCAGATGCGTGGAGAGAGCTGGGCATAGAGCTGCACCAAGCCCAGCGTTGACACGCACAGAGCGGTCCATATGCCCACACCCAACACCCTGGGGCGCTTCACCCAGGTGGCCCGGCCCAAGGGCCAGCTCAGGGCGGTCAAGAGAAGCACCGCCGCCCAGCTCACCCAAGCCAAACGACGCCGCTGCTCATCCAGCGCCGCAAACTTGGCCGACTGGTGCGGCCCCCTGTCCAGCCACGCTTTCGCTTGCGCGGCCAACTCAACGTTCTCGCTCGCCAAAAGCGGCACAATGGCACTGGGTGACAACATGCCGCGCCTGGCTTGCTCCAAGCGCTGATAGTCCTGAAGGCTGCCGCCCACCGCAAGCAGCGAGAGCCGCTGCAACCGCGCCACGCACACCTCGGCCTCCGGCGCCTGGGGGTGCTCTGTTACAAGTTGAGCACACAGCGTCTTTTCGCGCACCGGCCGACCTTCCCGCTCTGATGTGCGGGCCTGAGCGAGCAGTTCTTGGGGCCCAGCAAGCGCCAAACCCGCAGCCAATAGGTACACCGACGCTCCTTCGGGTCCAATCCTACTCTCTTGAGTGGCAGACCGACCCTAAGGCATCTCCTCAGGGAACCAGTGAAGCTCGAATCTCCCGTAGCGCACCGCTGTCCCGGTCGTTTAGATCCCGGTAGCGGCTCGGGGGCATTCCCATCACGCGTCTGAAGGTTCGGGAGAAGTGCGCGGCGTCTGCAAAGCCGCACAGGAAGGCGACCTCATTCAGGGAACGACCGCCGCGGATCAGCTGAGTAGCGTAGTGCACACGGACGGAACGAACCAGTCCGGGAAAGTCCAGCTCCGCAGTCGATAGACGCCGCTGCAGGGTCCGGCGGGAGAGCCGGATGGTCTGTCCCACATCGTCCAGGGCCCAGCTTCTCGCAGGATCTGCTGCGATCAGAGCCGTTGCCCGGCGCACCGCCCCAGTGGGATCTGAGCCCCCCTGCCGCGGAACCATGACGGGGTTGGGGTTGCGCGCCTGAAAGCGCTCCCAACGCATCTCGAAGCGCTTGGCGTTGTGAGGTGGCACCGCCGAGCGGCTGCCTTGGGCCCCGTACAAGGCCACTCCATCGGCGCTGAAGCTCAAGCCCTGACAGCCCATGCGACTGGCCAGAGCCAGCAAGCTGCCTGCGATGAACAGCGAGAGACCTGACGGCTTGCTGTCCGTGCCGGAGTCCGTGACGGTCCATGCCAAGGTGTCGGGGCCGGTATCCGGATCGAACACCGTGATCAGTTCGCCCATCGCGTAGCGCTCAAGCCGCTGCCACTTAGCGGCCAGTTGCTTGGGCTCAGAGCTCCTCGCAACGACCGAGTGGATGGCCATTGTTCCCGCCCTGTCCATACCCAAATCAATGGCGCGGATGACAACGGGCGCTCCTCCCATCGGCAGGGCCCGTTTCAACAGCGCCGCCAGGCTGTCGTCCAAGCTTCCGCCCCCGCTCCGTAAAGCGAAGGGGTGTACGAGCGAAGGGTTTTGGGCGTGCAGTCCAAGGGCGAGTGCCCGCACCAGTGGGCCAAAAGTCCAGTCTGGTCCAGTCATTGCAATCTTCCTCCAACCCTCTGAGCACGCAAGCCCTTCTTCTCGCAATTCAATTTTTGGGAAAGTGAATCCCTAAAACTGAACAATCAGCTTTATATGCTTTAGACCACGTTTTATACGAACATCGATGCTGGGCATAGGAGTCAGTGTGGCGTAGTCCACACATTCGGAACGACCTACAGCTTGACCCATTACGCCAAGAGGTCACCTTGCATATTCGTGCCGCGACAGGTGAAAGTCAGCTCCTGTTGAGGGCCTCGATGGCCCCGGCGACCCGAAAGGCACTGCGTTCGTCCCAGAGTCGGCTCAGTACCTGCGCGCCGATTCCTTGGCACCCGCGTCCAATGGGCACCGAGATGGCTGGCACTCCAGCCAGGCTTGAGAGCGCGGTGAGCGCATCCGAGGTCCCTCCGTCTTGCTCTCCCACCTTCAATGGAAGGCCGGGCGTCGTAGGGAGCACGATGGCATCCACCTGACCCAACAGTATGAACAGCGACTGCTTTAGTTTCTCCCGCAAACGCCGGGAGGGCAGGACCACATCCTGTTGGTGCTCGGCTAGGTAGCTCCCCAAGAGCAACCGCTGCTTGACCCCTGGGCCAAAGCCCCCTGAACGCGCCTGACGCAGAGCTTGATGAAATGCCTCCCCCTCTCCACGGGGACCAAAGCGCATGCCGTCAATGCGGGCAAGGCTTGAGAGCGCCTCGACCGCAGCGAGCACTTGGTAGCAGGACAGAGCCATATTCAACTCAGGAAGGGAGAGTTCCTGGAGGGTGGCACCTTGATGCTTCAGGCCTTCGAGGGTGGCCTGGAGCGCACCAGCTACGACAGGGTCGGCCATGTCTTGGGCCTGGCGCAACACACCAATCTTGAGCCCATCCACCCCCAGCGAGGCCGCCTTGAGTAAGACGGGCACATCTCGCAGCGCGGCACTTGCATCCTGGGAATCGGGACCTGAAAGGACCTCCATCGCCAGAGCAGCATCGGCCACACCTTGGCTGATCACACCCACGCGATCAAAAGAGCTGGCATGAGCCATTACACCGCTGCGGCTGATGCGTCCCCAGGTACCCACAGCACCAACAACACCACACCAAGCGGCGGGCTGACGTACAGAGCCTCCGCTGTCCGTGCCCAGCGCCAATGGAACAACACCGGCAGCGACAAGGGCCGCCGAACCTGAGCTGGAGCCACCAGGGACGTGGCCCGGGAGGCTGGGGTTGCCGGTGGCACCGTGCACGCTGTTGGTGCCCGTCGTGCCGATGGCAAGCTCGTCCATGTTGGCCCCACAGAACAGCACCGCGCCGGCGTTCTGTAGCAGGTAAACCGCCCGTGCAGTGGACGGCGCCAGGTACCCCGCCAACGAAGCGCTGGCGCAGTCCATGGGCATGCCCTCCACCGCGATATTGGCCTTGACCGCGACGGGCACCCCAGCCAGCGGACCGGCGTCTTTCTCCATGCTGCACAGACGGTCCACGGCGTCTGCTTGGACACGCGCCGCATCGGGCACACACCATGCAACGGCATTCAGGGGTCCAGCATCCTGCAAGCGCACCAGGGCCGCCTCGCTCAAGCTGCGGGCGCTAAGCACCCGCCCTTGGACCTGCGCGGCCAGTTCGGTCAGGTTCACGTGTCGTCCCGAGTCGGTGGCCAGCTCGGCAACTGGAGTTCCTTTCCGTCGGATACCCGCTCGATCCGGGTGGGCCGAATCACTCTCGCCACGTTTCGCTTCTCGGCATGGGGCACCCCTGGCAAGCACACCTGGTCGCCCTCCCTACGCAAGCCCTTGAGCACCGGAACGCTCAGAACAGGCATGGCCAAGTCCCGCCGCGTCGGCATGGGCGCAGACTCCACTGGGCCATCCGGCAACTCCAACTCGCCCAGGAGTGCCTGATATCCGACCAGAGCGTCAAGCTGAGCTTGAAGTGCCGGGAGGAGCTTCGGCTCTGTCAGGAGACCAGCCCGCTTCGAAATGCGCTCAAGGTCCAGCGCCACTCAGTCGCCCTGGCTGAGTCCAAAGAAGGCCGCCAGGTTTTGAAGACCGTGGCTTTCCTCGCCGGCCAGTTGCTCCAGCTCACCCGGATCCAGCAGCACGGCCCCGCAGTCACCGCACACGTCGATCTCCACGCCCTTAAAGAGCTTGGGTGCCATCGGTCCCCCGCACTTTCCACAGTGATTGAAGTGGCGCTCCTTGCGCTCCTAAGTAGCCTTGGCCGCATGCTCTGCATTCAAGCGGCTGCGAAGGGCAGCCTTCTTCTCCGTATCCAGGCGGGCGAAGTACTCTTCTTCTTCGAGATTTTTGCGCTGGGACATGAGGTACACCTTCTAGGAACAAGTTGCGTTTAAACTGGACAATAAGGACGTAGCCGTCTGCTGGATTTCCCGGTTTTCTGGAGCCAGCTTCAGGGCCTTGCAGTAGTGGCGGATGGCGGTAGCGTCGTCCCCCTGTCTCTGAGCAGAATAACCCAAGCCGTAGTGTGCATCTGCGTCTCCCGGCCGCCTTGCTACTGCCTCAACAAAGACAAGGCGGGCTTTATCGTAGTCCCCGGTCTGAACCGCAGCCCACCCGTCGTCCACGTCCACCCCAGGCGCCTTGGGCTTGGTGCGGGGCTCAGCGCGCGCGCGGCGTTCCTTGTCTCCTCCCGCCCTTTCACGGGTGGCCTTGTCAGCCTGGTCCGCAGCAGCCTGGTCCGCAGCAGCCTGGTCCGCGGCAGCTTGGTCCGCGGCAGCCTGGTCGGCAGCAGCCTGGTCCGCGGCAGCTTGGTCGGCAGCAGCCTGGTCCGCGGCAGCTTGGTCCGCGGCAGCTTGGTCGGCAGCAGCCTGCGCGTCTGTGGCCTGAACCGCAGCATCCTGAACCGGCTGGTCGACCCCCTCGTCCATGCCAGGGTCCGGCGAAGTGCTCGCTTGGCCCGGCGGATCGGTCCCCTCTCCAGCATCATCCAAGGCCTGTTCTTCGACACCGGCCGGCTCCCCAGGAAGCTCGGCCACCGGGTAGACCGCAGCGATGATCACCAAAACCAAGACCGCACCAACGCACCATCCCAAGCGCACGCGACGCTGGTTGCGGTCCACTTCCCAAGCGAGTTCGTCTGGATCCAAAGAATCCGGCACCGTCTTGACCGGCTGTTCGGGGTCCGGAACTTCCAGCGGCCCACGTTCAGCTGCGAAGAAAGCTGTCTCATCAAACTTTTTGTTTGAATTTTCCGCATTAGGAAGCGGCTCGGTGTGCGATAGAGCTGGCGTAGCCAAGCTCTCTATGCCCTGGGTCACCTCGTCGTCCCCTGGTCCAACCATGCCGATCAAGCCTTCACCGGAAGGCAGGGGTGCCTCTTCCGTGACCACGACATCTGGGACCGTGAGCATGACCGGCTGAGCAGCATCGTCCTGGACCGTCGAGCGCAACGCAAAGGGCAAGGGGTCCATGAAGCTGTCTGGGTCCCCGGCCAGCTCATCGTTCCCCAGGGTCGGGCCAAGCGACGCGACATGGGGCTGGGAGTGCAGACCCGCAATGGGTTCGATGGGCCCGTCGCCGCTGAGTCCGTCGTCGCTGGGGAGAACAGAGGGCGGCGCGATTACCTCGGCTTCCTCCTCCTCGTCCGGCGTCTCCATTGGAATCTCATCTGGGTTTCCCTGTTCTTGATCCACCCAGGCATTGCCTAAAGTGGCCCCGTCGGGCACCGGAGGTCCGCTGCTGTGGGTTGGACCCAGCTGTTCGAGCTGCTCCAGGCGCTCCACCATCTGGAAAAAAACCTCCAGATCCGGGTGCTGGCCCACAGGCTCCCAAACTGAACCGCCCGTGGAGATCAAGTCGTCCCGAAGCACACGCCGCTCCACGATCCAGCGCTGCACAGTCGCTGAATCTCGAACGTGGTAGACCTTCCCTTCCTGCTTGATTAATGTGCCTTCGCCTTGGCCCAAACCTGAGGCGTCGGCCACCTGGGCCAGCTCTTCCTGAAAGCGCCGGACCACCGGGTCCGCTGGAGGCTCAAAGGGAAGCGCGCCCGAGACCGACCCGGCGTCCGCACCAATGGAAACGGGGCCAACAACGCTGGGCATCTCAGAGGGCGAATCCTCGGAGTCTTCCAGGCTGAGGTTCTCTTCCCCTAAAAGCTCGCCGCACTCCGTGCAGCGAAACTGCAAGTGCGCACGGCGACGCCCTCCACCCGGGGGGCGAAGGTCAAACTCCGTCGTACATCTGGGACAAGATAGGCGCACAGCCGCTACCCCCCCTGCATCAGAGCTTGAATCTCTGCCGCGTCCCGGGGCTTGGTTACCAAGTAAGCTTGGTAGTGGGCATTGGCGCCAAAGACATCGCCCTGCTTTTTCGCGATGTGACCCAAGTACTTCTCAATGCGCGCATCGCGGCTCCCCAAGCTCTTGGCCTTTTCCAGCTGCACGCCGGCGCCGTCGGAGTTGCCTGTCTCAAACAGCGCAATGCCGTACCTGACCTGGCTCTTCATGTCCCGGGCATTGGCCTGAGTCGCCAAGCTACAAGAGCTGATCGCCGACTTCCAATCCGAACGACCCGCAGCCATCTTGCATTGGTCCCCATGGTTCACAGCGATGGGGTCGCTCTCCAGCTGCCGAGCCGTGTCGGGCACAACCGGGCGCAATCCCGGTCCAGGTCCACTGGGGCCCACAGGAACCAGCTTGTCGCGGTCAACTCGCTCCGCCTCCTCTGCCCTGGAACGCTCCAAGTCCAGGCGAAGCTCCTCGTCCAGCTTCTCAAGCTCAGAGGTGGCGTTCGCACGCGCCTGATCCAACTCTGGAGTCGGCTCCTGGGTCTTGCTGGGCAACACCACCGGGGTCTCTTCAGGCGTCTGGAACCACCAGACGCCCAACCCCACCACAGTCAGAGCCACCAAAGCAGCCACCAACGGCATGGTCTTGGACTTGGGCGCCTGCGTGGGAGCAGAAGCCCGCTTGGCGGCCGGACGGCGACGCTTCTCCTCCTGGAGCTGAGCGAAGGGATCCACAAAAGGACGTGCGCCGGAAGCGGGCGACAGATCTGCTTCCACCTGAGCAGCCTCAGCTGCAGCAGCGGCCAAGGTCTGAGCCGCCATGCTAGAGCCCAATCCACCGCCTCCGCGCATGACCCGCGTTGGATTGTCCTCCCCAAAAGAAGTGGCCGATGGCAGCGGGGAAGGCGCTATCGCCTCAGCCTCAGGCTCAGGCTCAGACTCGGGCTCTGGCACCACACCCGCTACTGCCCGTTCGTACACCTCTACGAAGTAGCTATCCAGGTCCGGAATGTCCCCAATCGGCACCCAGGTGGAGCCGTCGTGGGAGATGACGTCTTCTGGGGTGACCCGTCCGTCAGCAATGTACTTGCGCAGGGTCTTGATCTCGGAAAAGTCGTAGACCAAGCCGATCTTGACCCGTACCTTCCAAGAAGCGATGCCCACCTTACGGAAGTCCAGGTCAGCTGCACGCCTACGGCTCTTATCGGAGCCGGACTCCCCCTTCCCAGACCCTGTCGAGCTCTCGGGAGGCGCGGTGGACCC
>CAJQPC010000027.1 GCA_905480105.1 uncultured bacterium
CCCGGACTGGTGCTTCATGCTGGCGTTTGCAAGCTTCTTCGGGGTTCCGCGGGCTCGGCATCATGCAGGTGCTGGACTAGCTAATCGCGTAGAACGTCCAGCGGGAGACGACGTTCCCGTAGGGAATGTCTCGTAGGCAGGCCGCGCTCCCTTTTCGTTTAGGGGCGGAGGCGCAGGGAATGGAGAACGAACTCCCGTAGGGAGTCCCCGAAGGGGCTTGTCGTGCGACTGACCGAGAGCCGGAGCCCCGTTGCCTGGTCGCTGCTGCTCCTTCCCACCTCTGACCCCGTCTGCTCCGGGGCGCTGCCTGCCGGAGAGCCGGCCGAAGGCCGAGCGTTTCACGCCCGTTAGACGATGCGGGCTGTCCGATGTCCCGCCGTGTGTTTCTGCAGGAGATGGAGGTACTACTTTGGAGTTGCCTGACCATATTGATTGTCTCCCCAACAAACGATGGCGGCGTCAGTTCTCCGCGCGCAGGAATGACGCGTACCCACCCAAACTCTATCGTAGTCGCCGGGGGGAGTTTGCATTGCTGTGGTTGTTCCATCTGCCTCGAAAGGGCCCCAGCAGTGAAGCGACTTGTCATCGGTGATGGCGCAACCCTGCCAGTAGTTGAGGGCATAGTCCAAAACTGGAGAATGAACGCCAACATCCACGTGCTTCTTGTCAGTCTGACTATCTGTCCAGCAGGAAATTGTATTGTCATCTCTGGACCGGCCACAGGCGCCATATGGCCCTAGGCTTAGATCAAGAAACGTGGCATCCGGATTCGGCGGAATGTACCTGTCCAGATACTTGGGAACTGCATCTGCCGGTTGAAAAGGGGTTATATGGCCGGCCTCATCGAGAACACAGCCACCAGCAACGCCGAAGTAGAGGCCGCCAGGACCAAACACTTCACCAATATCAACCGCAGAGTATCCCAACTCCCAACAGTCAATCCGGTTGGTGCCGAGACTTCGTGCACAACCAAAGATAGGGCCAGCCACGACCGCGTCGTAGGGCCCCTCAATGGGGACTGTGTCAACATACGAATAGTCGCCAAAACACGCAGCGCTCTTAGTACTTGTTAGGCCGCAGGTCGGAAAGACTGCGGCAGATAGCGAGGCGAACTCGACGCCGGCCGGAGGGACACACTGGTCTTGGACTGCCCAAGATGCGGTATCCTCGCCATCCCAATTGCAACCCCAGCATTCTACGCGGCCGTTTGGGCGGACTCCGCAGGAACTTGCGTCGCCCAGAGCGAGATTCGACCAGTTGACATCCGACCCGACCTGAAAGTCCAATTCGGTTGTAGGCGGATCAGTAATCTCCACTTCGGAATCTGCTCCTGGTTGAGTTGCCGTACATGACATAGAAAATGATATTAGATAGAGCATCTCCGCCTACCTTTCCGCGTAGGGGGTGAGGAAGAAGTCCGCGCTGCAATAGTCTGGGCCAAGACCGATAGAATCAACGCCGGAGAACTGGGTAATTAGTGCGCTCAACGCAATGAGGCTTTGTGCTGTTGCTGGGGCTGACTCAGCTTGCCCGAGAAAGAGCTTTGCACTCTTGGTTGTCGTCGGCATGTCTGGATCTCGGCATTGAGCCGTGTAGACAAAGCTCGTCGATGTGTTGCCCCACTCAGCGTAGACTTGGTAGACGACCTCCAGACACTCGTTGACTGTCCACTCTGGAGCGATCGGTTCATACTCGTTTCGTCTCATTGAAACGAGGGTTGACGATTCCTCCGGGTACGGATTAAGCCACCGGGGTCCACCGAGAGCTGCCCGCCTGGAATGGCGTGCGCCGAATGCGTTGTAGGGTGTTCCGTATCTTTCAATGCCCGAAGAATTTGAACAGCTTACCCAGTTTCCATCGGCCGTTGCAGCGAAGTGGCCGCAACGGCCGCTCGTGTTGTTGTCGATTGACGGCCAGTACTTGCTTCGGGTTCCGCATGCCAGCATGCCTTGCATTCCTCCTGCAGGTACGTCTGCCGAAGGTCTGTGGTAAATTAGGCAGTCCTTCGCTCCGAAAGTAGGCACGAAGGATGAATCGAGTGCGTCACCCGCGTAGAGTATCTGTTTGTTGGATACCTGATTGGGGCCGGCGGCTGGTATGGCGGAGCCTCGGACCAACGATGTCATGATATTTGACTCGCCAGTTGTACTGTACTGTGTGTATGTCAGCCTAGTACCAGTAGCATTGAGATCGGGAAATCTAGCGCCCCGAATTGACCTGACCCTGTTTGGATCAGGAATTGTGTGAGGGCCCGTAAGTGTAGTGACAACGACCCGATTTCGGTCGTGTAGTGAGCCAGCGGCATCGGTCTTGTTGTAGGCGATTGTGCGCACGCCGTGCTCATCCTGGGCGACTGTAGGGAACCATCGAGCCCATCCATCATTTGGTGCAAAAATCTGCTGGAGCTCTCGGACCTTGGGAGCACATGCTGTAAGTGTGGGAAATCCCTTGGCCGGTAGATCTATAGCCGCGTACCAGAGGCCGCAGCCCAATGGGTCGTCGCGGTGGCAGCCTTTCGAGGTATCCGCCAAGTTTGACGAGAAATATAGCTCTAGTCGGTCTGCTCTGCACACTCGCCGGAAGGTTGATGAGGTATCGGGTGCCGACGATGGGGTAGCAACGGCTGGGGCGAATGAGATTTTGCTTTCTGAGCGGCTTTGCGTTGACTCTTGCAGCAGCGTTGAGCCAGTCTCTGCGTCGGAAGAGTCTTGTAGTGAAGTGTGGGGCCTCGGCGTAAGCCCCTGTCCAGCATCCAACGCACCATTCATTGCGGGTGACGAGTGGTGGTGCTTTCCGTGGCCTAGGCCGAGGTCAAAAATCCCCACTACTTCATGTCTACGCGAAGAGAAACCGTGGCCATCTGAAGCGCGGTTCCAGATTCCTGCTCGGCTTTCACGCCGAAACGAATATAGAGCTGCTGGCCCGAAGAGATGTCGGCCCAGTCGCCGAATTCAATCC
>CAJQPC010000028.1 GCA_905480105.1 uncultured bacterium
CGATCTCGACCTTTGGACGGGGGGCTACGCAGAGCAGATGTGGCTGCTGCGCAACGATGGCCCCGGGGAGGCCGAGGTCATCTGGCGCTTCGAGGACGTCAGCGAAGACGCTGGGATCCTGGCGCTGGACACGCGACCGCAGAAGATGGACGCCTCCTTCGGCGATTTTGATGGCGACGGCGACCTCGATCTCTACATCGTGCACGACACAGGTCGTGGCGCGATCGAGGAGTGGGCCCTCGACAAGCTCTTGCGCAACGACGGCATCGGTGGCTTTGAGGAGGTCTCAAGCTGGCTGAGCACAGGGCAGCGTCAGGGGGTGAGCTGGTCTCCGGCTTGGGCTGACTTAGACGACGATGGCGACCTTGACCTCTTCGTCGCAAACGCCGATCAGGCCTCGGCTGGCCCCTCGATGCTCCTGGAGAACGCGGGGCCCGGCCAGGGCGAGAGCTGGTCCTTCTTCGACCGCTCCGATGACTGCGGATGCACCAACAACTTCAACCCGATGGGCGTCTCACCCGGCGACTACGACAACGACGGCGATCTCGACCTGTTTCTCACGAACTCCGGCTCCGATCAGCTCCTGCGCAACGAGGGCGGGCTGACCTTCATCGACGTGAGTCGCGCCGTGGGCGGCATGCTTCTCGGGGGCGAGAGGCACATGACCTTCGGCTCGGTGTGGGTGGACTACGACAACGACGGCTGGCTTGACCTCTTCGACGCCTCGGGGCCTCTCTCGGACTCCCCCGACCCGGAGCTTGACGCGCAGGCCGACCGGCTCCTCCACAACCAGGGCGGGACCTTCGTCGACATCGCCCCGGAGCTGGGCCTTGATCAGCTGGGGGTCGGTCGGGGCGTGACGCGTGCGATGTTCAACGATGACGGGTTCCCCGAGCTGGTCGTGGTCAACCTCGATGGCCCCTCCCACGTCTGGCAGCCCAGCTGTACGGCCGCGCGGGCGCTGGTGGTCAGCTTGCGTCAGGACGGCGGCAATACGCGGGGAATCGGCGCGCGGGTCACGCTCGGGTTCACCGACGGAGGCGTGGCGGTTCAAGAGATTTCTACCAAGGCGGGCTGGGCAGGGGCCATGGAGCCGCGAGCCTGGTTCGGGCTCGCGGATCGCCGTGTGGAGAGCTTGACGGTGCGATGGCCCGATGGGGTCGTGGAGGAGGTGCAGGTCAACCCAGGCGTAGATGGGAGGATCGAGCTCGTTCGCTGACGGGGGTGCCCATTGGGGGCGTCGCGAAACGCCCGCTGCGTTTCAAGGTTGCCATCGGGCTGTCCAAAGTCGACTCAGAATGAATCTTCACTCCAAGAAGGACCCCACGAGCTGCTCGGCCATCTCCCGCATCGCAGCGGCTACGGCTGTAGGGCGCATGGGATACCCTTCGTCATGGCAAAACCTGAACGGTACTGGAGCAAGAAATCCCCAGAGGGGGCCACCTACGACGTCATCGTCATCGGCAGCGGGATGGGCGGCATGACCACCGCCTCGATGCTGGCCAGGTTGGGCCAGAAGGTCCTGGTGTTGGAGCAGCACTATGTGCCGGGAGGATTTACCCACGTGTTCTCGCGCAAGGGCTTTACCTGGGACGTTGGCGTGCATGCCATCGGCGAGGTCACCGAGCACGCCATGACCGGTCGCGTGCTGTCCTGGCTGAGCCAGGGTGAGCTGACCTGGTCGAGTTTGGGGAGCACGTACGAGCACTTCCATTTCCCCGATGGCATGACCATCGACTTCCCGGACAACCCCACGCAGTTCCGGCAGAACCTCATCGACGCCTTCCCCGACGAGGTCGACGCCATCGACGCCTACCTGGCCATGGTGCGCAAGGTCGCCCATGCCATGAAGTCCTACTACATGGCCCGCGTCATGCCGAGCAGCGTCGGGGTTGTCGCCGAGAAACTCTTCGCCCGGCAGGCCCAGAAGTACCTGACGATGACCACCAAGGAGGTCATCGACGGCATCACGGACAACCCGCGTCTGCGCGCGGTCCTGTGCGGTCAGTGGGGCTACTACGGCAGCGTACCGAGCAAGAGCAGCTTCGCCATGCAGGCACTCGTGGCCAAGCACTTCATGTGGGGCGGCTACTACCCCGATGGCGGCAGCGCCGAGATTGCGCGCACCCTGCTCAAGACCGTCGCCGACAATGGCGGCTGGACCCGCATCTGCGCGGACGTTGAGGAGATTCTTGTCGAGAACGGCATCGCCGTCGGTGTGAAGGTCAATGGCAAGGAACTCCGGGCCGCGCGCATCGTCAGCGCCTGCGGCATCCTCTCCACCGTCGAGCGCCTGCTCCCGCCGCCCTACAACAACGCCACGTGGGCCAAGGAGACCAAGAAGCTTGATCCAGCTCCCGCTCACCTCTGTCTGTACCTTGGCTTTGAGGGCGACATTCGTGAGGGCGGAGCCTCAGGCGCCAACGAGTGGTTCTACGACACTTGGGACATGGAGACGGGAGATTGGCGCATCGACGCGAACGAGCCCGTTGGTGAGTCCCACTGCCTGTACTGCAGCTTCCCCTCGCTCAAGGACCCACGGCACGACCCCGGACCGGACGTACGTCACACGGGCGAGGTCGTTACCTTTGTGCCCTACGAGCTCTTCGAGAAGTGGGAGGACAGTCGCTGGCGCAAGCGCGGAGACGACTACGAGCAACTCAAGAAGCGCATCCACGACGCGATGCTCAAACAGTACTTTAAGAAGATGCCAGAGCTGGAGAAGTACCTCGTCTACAGCGAGCTCAGTACCCCCATCAGCACGCACTGGTTTTGCCGCCCCATGCGCGGCAGCATCTACGGTCTGGAGCCCACCCCCGAGCGCTTCGAGAACGCGGCGCTCCGTCCCAGGAGTGAGGTGAAGAACCTCTTCTTCAGCGGCTGCGAGGTCACGACCGTTGG
Source organism: uncultured bacterium (assembly GCA_905480105.1). Lineage (GTDB taxonomy): Bacteria > Myxococcota_A > UBA796 > UBA796 > CAJQPC01 > CAJQPC01. Next base: position 2,902 of record CAJQPC010000028.1, read on the forward strand.
CGTGATGGGTGCGATGATGGGCGGACTGCTCTGTGCGGCCGCCATGGAGCCGCGCGGGGTGTTCAACGCGGTCAGAGAGGCGGGGGGCTGAGGGCTTCTGGCATGGTAGAGATAGGTTCGCTGCACACCTGAGGAGATGCCCTGTGTTGGTTCTTGGATTCGCGCTGTGGCCGCTCGCCTGCGGAAGCCCGGACCTGGCGTTGGACTCGCCGGCCCTCCAAGACTCTGCGACAGACAGCGGAGGGGACACGGGCGAGACCGCAGCCCCCCCAGATCCCTTTCCGCTGCTGCCGGCGACGCCGCTCCAGACCCAGGACAGGTGGATCCTCGATGCCAACGGGGAGCGCTTCAAGCTGGCGTCGGTGAACTGGTATGGCTTTGAAGAGCTCGACTACGTGCCCGCCGGTCTGGAAATCGCCCACGTCTCCGAGATCGCCCAGGTCATCTCGGAGATGGGCTTCAACTCGGTGCGGCTGCCGTTCTCCATGGAGATGGTGGAGCAGACTGGCGCGGTTGCGCCGCACGTGGTTGCGGCCAACCCGGAGATGGAGGGGCAGACCCCCATCAAGGTCATGGACGCCGTAATCGACGCCTTGGCCGAGGAGGGGCTGGTCGTGATTCTGGACAACCACTCCAGCGAGGCGGTTTGGTACAGCGAGACCAACGGGCTTTGGTACACCGATGCGTACCCGGAGGAGATGTGGCTCTCCATGTGGGGCGAGCTGAGCGAACGCTACCTGGACCACCCGGCCGTAGTGGGCTTCGATTTACGAAACGAGCTGCGCAACGGCGCCACCTGGGGGGGCGATTCAGCGACCGACTGGAAGGCGGCAGCTGAGCGGGCGGCGGAGCAGATCTTGTCGATCGACAGCACCAAGCTGATCGTCGTCGAGCCCATCAACTACGCCACGGACTTTAGCGGCCACTACTGGGACCCGCTGGTGCTGCCGGTTGAGGGTCGTCTGGTGCTCTCCCCGCATGACTACAGCTGGTTCCACACGGGCTTTGGCACCTATGAGGATCTGGCAAGGGATCTGGGCAGCTGGTGGGGCTTCTTGATCGTGCAGGACATGCCCTTCACCGCGCCGGTCTGGGTCGGTGAGTTCGGAACCTGCAACTGGGCCGCGGACTGCATCGGCGGGGACACCAACGATGGGACCGTTCAGGACCGCTTCAACGGCGTCTGGTTCGAGCACTTCATCCAGTACTTGGCCGCCGGGGACATCGACTGGGCCTATTGGTCCGTCAACGGCACGGCGGCGCGTGCGGAGGACCGGGAGTACGGCGCCGTGGACTGGTTCGGCGTGTTGGACGAGACCTGGACGGAGCCCTCGAACGAGCAGCTTTTGGAGGCGCTTCGGGAGATTCAGGAGCCTTGGGCATTTCCAGAATAGGGTGCGCGCTGCGGAGGAACCGCAGCGTTAGCAGAGAAACAACGTCCGGCGCTCCTGGCTTCTCCTCATTGTTTGCTTCAGCGGCTGCTCGAGCAGCGCCAGCGGAGGCGGTCACCTATGTCGACCGGGCCGAGGCCTGGGGTTTGGTGGACACTGCGGACGGGGAGCCTCGACGCAAGGAAGCTGGCGCGGTGGCGGCTCGATCTGGACGGTGACGACCTCGACGAGCTCATCGTGGCGCACCGCAGCCAAGGTCTCGTGCTCCACATGCGCAGGTCCGGGCGCGACCGAGGAGTGGGCCTTGGACAGGCTCCTGCGCAACGACGGCGCGGGGCGCTTCGAGGATGTCTCAAGCTGGCTGAGTGCAGAGCAGCGTCAGGGGGTGAGCCTTCTCTTTCACGAAAAGTCTGGCACGTGAGTCTTGAAACGAAACAACCCCCTCCGGGGGTGCCGAAGGGGGTCGTCCAAAGTGATGGGCGATACTGGACGAAGTTCGAACTTTTGCGACGGCTCATGAACGCTGGGAGGATGGGGTTCTTGAGCGGTTTCGGGGGGGAGCACTCGGCGGTGGCTTGAAGCGTCAGAACGCGACGGGCGGGCAGGGGTACGCCAGGACGGGGGCAGCGCGCTTCGTGAAGGCGCTGCGGGGGGCCCGACGCGGGCAGTCGCTACCCTTTGAACGGCCTGCGCGGTCCGTCGGGGGCGAAGGGGGGGGCTCGAGCGCGGGGGCGAATCCTCGTGGTGTGGTTCGAACCGGCTTAATGTTGCCTATCCCTGAGCGCGGCCGAGAGGCGACAGGCTCCGTCGAACGGTCACGCCGCGACACCATCTTTTGATGGGTGCGGAACAGTCCGTCGAGGTCCGGCGGGGGATGGTTCACCGGCTTTGCGCATCTCAGTAGCTCCAGGAGAAGTACCAGACGCTCTCTTTGATGTTGCTCTCGCCTTCCATGGCCGCCCAGGTCTTGCCGTCTTCGCTGCCATAGAGGGTGTCACCCTGGCCGCCGAAGTAGAACGATTTGCCGGTCAATCCAGTCCCGACGGCGCACCCGCCATTCTCTTTGCCCTCGGTTTCGACGCCGAGCGGCATCGCGTAGGCTATTTCGCATTCAGCGCAGCTCTCCAGCGTTGTCGCGGCGACGGCGTAGCTCAGAAAGCAGTAGGTGCCTTTGTCGGGGTCGTAGAACTCATAGTCGTAGGTGCCGCTGCCATCGGTGGTCGAGATGGCGCCTACCCAACCGTTCTGAGCGGGGTAGCCCTCGCCGGTGTCATCTTTGCCACCGCCACCCTTGCCGGTGTCGTCTTTGCCGCCTTTGCCGGTGTCGTTCGAAGACGAGCTGTCGTCCGCCTCGGCTTCGCTGTCAACGCAGTACCAGCAGTCATCGCCTGTGTCTTCGACTTTGGCGGTGCAGCCGACAATCAGTGTAAATAGCAGTGTCATACCAACTCCTCAATGGCACCGCTGCACTCGATGTGCTCGCCGGTCTGCCCTTGGCAAGATTCAATTCCGATGTGATCTGTATCCAGTCCCATGGCCTGCGCAACGCTCACCAGCATGCGCTGGTGTGGCAGCCCGGACGTCTCGGTGTAGCCACCGGACGCTTGGTCCGGATGCGCCAAGATTTGAACGGGTGTTTCGTGTGGAAAGTGCACATAGCGACCGGTTCTGAAGTGCCAGTCACCGCCGATGATAACGGGGCACCAGTGTCGGTAGCCGTGCCAGCCGTCGGCCAGCTCTGAGCCCCAAACAATCAGCGTGTTGTCCATCACGGAGCGTCCGTCGATGTCGGTCAGGTTCTCTAAGAGCGAGATTAGGCGGGCCACCTGTGCGCCATGCATGGCGATGTAGTCGGTCATGGCCTGCAGCTTGTCGGCGCTGTCGTAGATGCCATGCGCGATGCCTTTGTGCACGTCGTCGGAGAAGTCTCCCCAGCCAAAATCTTCGGTGGGTAGCTCCCCGAGAGAGAGCGTGGCCACTCGAGTGATATCGCAGGCGAACGCGGCGCCGATGAGCTCACTAAAGCTGTCGAAGCTCTCGTCGTAGCTGCCGCCCGAAACCGGCGTGGGCGAGTCGGCGCAGCTTAGGCTCGCAAGTCCCTGGATGCGCGCCCCCAACTGGGAAAGCAGGTCAAAGTGGTCGCTGATTCGGCTCTTTTGGGACGCGCCTAAGTCCGGCTTGAGCGCTAAGTATTCAGCGTTTGCGTAGTCCAGCATCTGCTGTTGTCGCAGCGCCAGCGGGTCCGCGTTGGACGTGAGGCCGAACAGCCGCTGCCACGCGAGCTGCGGTGTGTTCGCGACCGGCAGGCGGCTCCCGGTTGGTGCGTACGAGATTGGGCGGCCGCCCTCCCCGCTGCCATCGACCGAAAACTCGATAGACGGGAGCCGGTCGGAGCGGGCAATCTGTGCGGCTACCAGCTGGTCCAAAGACGCTGAGGTGCTTCGGGTGTCGGACCCGCTAAAGTTGACCCAGTTTCCGGTCCAGGCTTGGACCCAGCCCGTGTCGTGGCGGTTCCCGTCTACGTCCAGCTCGGCGGTCGCCAGGGATATTCCATCAATTGGTAGAATGCGCTTGCGATGAGCAAAGAGGGGGGCCAGCGGGGCGCTAAACTCGGATTGGTCCATGGACGTGAGGTCTTTTGCCCACGGAGTAGAGCTGGTCGCGCCGCCAGGGCGCATTTTCCAGTTCTCGTAAGGCCAGCCATGACAGTGAGAGAGGATGATGAGGCGCTTGGGGGCCTGGCCTTCGGCCGCCATGAGGCTTGGGATTCCAAGGACGCTCATGCCACCGATGGCGCCAGCGCCCAGTCCCAAGCGCTTCATGAAGTTTCGGCGGTCCATTAGTCCACCTCGTCGAGGTTGAGGTTTCTGAACAGCGCACTGACCGCGATGTTCTCTAAGAGCGCTTTGATGTCGTCGTCGGCGCGAAAGCTGGCCTGCAGGTCGATGAGGCGCTCGTCGTCAGGGTCGAGCTGCTCTCCGGTTGCTACCCTGGCCCATCTTAGGCTGTAGCAGTCCTGGACGCGTTCGGTGGTGGCTAAGCCGTTTGAGAGCTCCATAGCGTTGCTGAAGTTGATGGTTTCGCCACCGTGTAGCGTGACGGAGCCCGACGCGTCCACGGCCTCTCCGTTGTCCTGTGTCCGCCATGCACCGAGCGAGTCGTAGTTCTCGAACGCGAATCCCGGCGGGTTGATCTGCACGTGACAGCCTTGGCAGTTGCTCGGAGATGTCGCGTTCTCGGTGCGAAATCGATTGGTTGACTCGGCCTCGGGGATGTCAGCTGGGCTGGCACTTTCGGCAGATGCAGGAGGGGCACCCAAGTCCATACAGGCGACCCGCTCGAGCACACGCAAGCCGCGGTGTATCGGGTCTGGGTGCACGGGGTAGGCGCCGACAGCGTTGACCGCTGGGAGCGTCAAGATGCCCGAGCGCTGGTCAGAGGGATAGGTGACCGGGGTCAGCGTCATGTTCTGCTCTAAGCCGCCAGAGTTCACGACGTTTCCGTAGGACCAGATCACGGAGTCGCCATCCGCCGGCGTCGAGTCTATGTGGATGATGTCGGACGCGCTGCTGGCGTAGCCCCTTGTTGATGTGAAGAGCTCCTTTAGGGTGCCATCAGAGTCGAAGACGACGTGGCTCACGAAGAGCTGAAATTCGGCGTCCAAGGCGTGCCGCAGGGGTCCGATGACGCTTGGCCACTCGCCATCTCCGGTGGTGTCCAGCGGCGGGGTGTCGGTCAGGCCAAAGCTAGGCCCGTAGGCGGAGCGAGCGGGAGCGATGGTGTAGAGGCCGTCCAGTTGCAGCCACTGCTGATGAAAACGAATCATCGCGTCATGTGCTTTTGGGTCCGCGAGCATGCGCTGTACTTGTTCGCGTATGCCAGCCTCGGTGGTGAGTTCTCCGGCCTCGGCGGCGGCGAAGAGCTGCGGGTCGGGCACGCTGTCCCACAGGAAATAGGACAGGCGGGAGGCCATCTCCCAGTCAGAGAGGGGCAGGATGCCGTGCCGCTTCAGGTCCTCGTCGCCTCGCTCCACCTTGAAGAGGAATTGGGGCGCTTGCAGAACTGCGGCGGTGGTGAGCACGACCGCCTCTTCTGGGGTGCCCGCGTCCCAGTTGGACTGCCACAAGGCTTTTAGCCGGCTGCGCTCGTCGTCCGTTAGGGGCCGCCGGTAAGCGCGCTGCGCAAAGCGCTTGACGCTCTCCCAACCACAAGTGGCTTGGGTCTCGGTGGATTGTTCCGCCCACTGGTTGCAGCTAAAGAACACGCTGGAGACCAAGGAGTAGCTCGCAAAGTGAACCGCGGCCTTTTGCAGCTCCTCCATTTTGTAGGCCGAAGGCCCTTGGCCTTCGTAGATGCCGTCAAAGCCGTCTACCTTCACCTCGTCTGGGAGCGGCCAAGGCCAGGGTGAGGTCTTGCTCGCCTCGCCACCAAATAGGCCAGCTTGCTCGCCCTGACCCGCTGTGAACCGCGCGGCTATCTCGGGTGGGTCGGGCCACGCGGCGCCGCCGTTCGGCATGCCAAACAAATCCCGAATCGAGTTGTTGTACTCGACGGGCGTGAGCGCGATGAGGGGGGTCTCTGGGTGTTCGATGCCGCGACAGGAGGCGAGGAGGAGGGTCATTCCGATGAGGGTGCGGCTGAGCATGTCGCGGGGATCCTGGATTGGCTTGGTTGGGGCCTTGGGGCGACTTTGTGGCAATAGATTCGGTACTGCGGATGTGTCTTGGTGCCCAACTGTACCCGTTTTTGGAAGGTCGCGGTGGGTGCCCCATGGGCGGTCTCACCCTCGGAAGCTCAGCGTTGCGATTCTCACGGGTCGGTGTCCTTGCAGGCCTCCCAGCTGGCGTTGCTGGCCGCAATGGCGTCGGTGAGGTTCAGCTTCTCGGCCGACGGGAACAACTTCTACCTCTTCGTCGACGAGGGGCAGGTGCGCATCGTGCCCTGGGACTGCGACGTCGATCTGGGCGTCTGGTACCTCCCGACCGCGCTGAGCGTGGACCCGCGACAGCCCTGGCTGACCAGCCCCTGGAGGTACAACTCGAAGTCCTACGCCGCCTACACCGACCCGGTGCTGCTCTGGAACCTCGAGCAGGGCCGGGACCCCGAGGCGCTCATCGAGGAGCTCCTGGCCGGGCCCCTGGACTGGGCGACCATGGACGCCGAGGTCGTCGAGGCCGTTGAGCTGATCCGGGACGAGGTGCACGCGGACGTCTTCGGGGTGGGCTCCAGCTTCGAGGTCCGGGCCCACGCCGTGCGGCTCTTCCTGCACAGCCGCTGGTCGGCGCTCGCCGGGCAGGATGTCGCGGACTGCCCCGAATCCGAGGGGCTCCAGGTGGCCGATCTGGACCCCAGCGGGAGCGTGGGCTGGGGCAGCCTGATGGTGGACAGCAACAACTGGGGCCCCGGCCTGATGGTGGCCGGTGAGCACCAATGCACGGGCCTGTTCGCCCACGCGCCCAGCACCGTGACCCTGCAGATCCCCGAAGGCCACGGGGAGCTGAGCGGAGGCGCAGGCATGCAGGACTGGACCCGGGCGGCCTGCGGCGACGGCTCGGTCTTCAGCGTCTGGCAGGGTGACAAGGAGCTCTGGAGCTCAGACACCGTGCTCGAGTACGAGCCGGCGACGACCTTCGGACCCCTGGGCGTGCAGCCAGGCGAGGTGGTCCTGAGGGTCGAGGAAAACAGCAGCTACAGCTGCGACACCAGCGCCTGGGTGGACCTGGAGCTGCGCTGAGCCTGGCGGCTACCAGTCGCCGCCAGCCGTAGTTGGCGAGCGTTCCGTCATCGACGACATCACCGGTGTCGTCGGTCCCGCTTCCATCATCCCCGCTGCCGCTGTCGTCGCTGCCGCCATCGTCGCCGGTCTCGCCGCCGTCGTCGCCGCCAGCGCCACCGTCCGAGTTGCCGGCATCTCCGTCACCGCCACCCAGGTCGAAGGGGGTCTCCTCTCCTCCGCAGCCGATGGCCAGGGTCCCCGCCAGGCAGAGCCAAACCACTTGCCCTCGCCGCATGTCTTCACCTCCGGAGCAGGTCCTATTGCACTGGGGTTCTGGATCGAAGCCCACGCGAGAGGGCAATGTTGCTGGCCTTGCGCTCCAGGTTCGGCGGGCCTCGTGATAGCGTCGTTCATACTCGCCAGGACACACACATGCGTTTCGCTCTGCTCCTCTTCGTCACCGTTTTCGCATCGGCCTGCAGCGTCCTGAACGGGGACGACGTCGGCGACGACATCGACCTCGACATCGTGGATTTCGAGCAGCTCTCCGAAGACTGCTACGCCGCTTGCAATCGCTACCACGAGCTGATGTGCGAGTGCTCCCTGGAAGAACGCGACACCTACTCCAGCTACGACGAGTGCATTGACGTCCTGCTGGTCGTCAGCGATCCTTGCGACCGGTGTGCCGAGGACGAGATCGAGCGGAAATACGACGACCACCTCGACGAGTCCGTGGAGTGCGCCACGAACTGGGCCAAGGGCGAGACCGAGCAGTGGGGCTGTGCACTCGATCTGGCCGAGGCCGATGACTGCGCCGAAGTGGTCGTCGGCTACTACGACTACCTCATGCCCTGCTCGGTGGCAGACGACGACGTCCCGGGCTGCGAGTAGGGCGGCTGTTGAGGTGTGGACCTCCCTCGCCGGCGTCGCGCCACGATCAGGGGGAGTAGCGCCCAGACGGTTGGGGGCAGGGCTGACCTGCTGCAGCCACACCCTTCCGGGCACCGGGTTGGCGGTGCGTCGTCGTCAGCCGCGGCGTCTGAGTCGTCGGCGTCTGGGACGGTCTGACCGGTGTCGCCGGTCGCCCGCCACAACGCGACGGGCACGCGGCCCATGGCGTGGGACAGGTTGTAGGGATTTCCGATGCCGGGGTAGGCATGCGCAATGCGAATCATGAGTCTCCTGCCGTGGCGCCCCGACATGGTGGCCTTGCCCGGTCTGACCGGCCAGCTCTTCGGTGGGCACGAGATGTCGACAGCGCGGGGTGTGCGCCCATGAACACCGTGGATCGGCTGCACCACGCGGCGGGCCCGGGAGGACAGCTGCAACCTCGGTCTCGGCGTGCAGGTACTTGAACTCTCAGACCAGGCCTACGACCTGTACTGTCAGCGACAGCCCCACGAGCAGCGACTTCTCTTCGATCTGCTGTGTTCGAACTCTGAAATGGGCGGGGGCCAACTCAAGGTCGAGCTTCGTAAGCCCTTCTGCTTCTTGAGGAATCTGGCACAAGAGGTCCGCAACGACGAAACCCCTTTGACCGAAATCAAAGGGGTGCGTCCAATATGGTGGGCGATACTGGATTCGAACCAGTGACTTCTACCGTGTGAAGGTAGCACTCTCCCACTGAGTTAATCGCCCGGAAGAGACGCTGTTGCTCACAGCCCACGGCATATAGCGCTCGCTCTACGAGGGGGCAAGGGGAAGCGATCCAGTTGCGAGTGCCCAGGCCAGGCAGTCCCTGGGGCCTCGGTTGGGGGAGTCGTCGATACCCTCTAGGATGCCCGTGAGGTGCGGGTCGAGAAGACTGGTTTTCCCAAGGGGACGACGCTGGCGACCTACAGGGTCCCTGGCGAGCTTTTCCCTGGCTCCGTACGCAGCCATGAAACTGGGCTTATGATCGGCGTCTTATACGGACAAAGACATGCTCCCAACGATTGCACTGCACACGCTCGCACTGCTCAGCGCCTGCGGATCTGCCCCAGATCGCTCCGTCAATGGCGACCCCGACGCCGACTGGCCCAGCCTCCCGGAGCTGGACCAGAAGATCACGGACGTGATGGAGTCCGACGGCGTTGCTGGCTTGGCCGCGTGCATCATCGACGGCGGTGAGGTGGTCTGGTGTGGTGGCTACGGCCAAGCCAACCCGGTGTCTGGAATGCTGGCCACGCCCTCCACGCCCTTCATGCTGGCCAGCGTGTCCAAGGCGGTCACCGGGATGGCGGTGATGCAGGCAGTGGAAGACGGCGCCCTGGGCCTGGATGATGCGATCAATGACCACCTCTCCTTCCAGGTCAATCATCCTGACGCACCGGGTGCCGAGATCACCACGCGCCAGCTCATGGCGCACACCTCAGGAATCATCGACAACTGGGACGCTCTGGAGTCCCACTACGTGACGGGGGACTCGGAGGAGGCGCTGGGCGACTTTCTGCAGGGCTACTTGGTGCCGGGTGGTGTGGACTACGACGCCTTGGAGAACTTCCACCCAGATGGAGTGGGTCAAGTCACGGAGTACAGCAACAGCGGGGCGGCTCTGGCTGGCTATATGGTCGAAGCGGCGACTGGAACCCCCTTCGATGACTACTGTCAGCAGGGACTCTTCGAGCCGCTGGACCTGAACGCCGGCTGGCACCTGGCCGACTTTGACGTGGAACAGGTCGCTTCTCCAACCGAGTACAAAGGGGGAGAGTGGCAGACCATCGACCACTATGGGTTCCCAGACTACCCGAACGGGCAGCTTCGGGCCGATGCGCGCAGCATGGCGGTGCTCCTGGCAGCCGTCTCCAGTGGCGGCAGCACCCTGGGTACGACGCTCTTGGAGACAAGCTCCGTCGACGAGATGCTCCGCGTACAGGCCCCGCAGCTCGACGAGGAGCAGGGTTTGATGTGGTACCAGTGGCAGCTGGACGGAGAGACAGTCATCGGCCACAACGGTGGGGAAGTGGGGGTCTCCGCGGAGATCCTCTTCCGGCAATCAGACGGCCGAGGGGTGGTCGTTCTGATGAACTCAGAGGGAGGCAGGAGCACGCTGGAAGATGTGGAGATCGCAGCTTTGGGTGCTCTTTAGGGGGCCCCTTAGACCTGGTCCGCTGCTTCCCCCGGCCGCTCCAGACTCACTGGCCCCAGCAGCCCAGCCCGCAGCTCCTTTACCAAGACCTCGCTGGCTTTCTGGATGTCGACAATGCCCCCCTTGCGCATACAGCCGCGCTTCATGCCAATCTTCTCGACCAGGAGCTCCGGCGTCTCCGGCATCTCCTTGATCTTGTAGCGGGCCATGACCTGGTCTGGATACCGGGCCATCAGTGTCTGAGCGGCAAACACAGCCAGCTCCTCGTAGACCACGACGTTGTCCGGAATCGAGCCCAGCAGCGCATTGAGCTCAAGGGCGGCTACATCCTGATGGACACGCCAGGCTTTCTCTGGCCCAGGCTGGATCCCCCCGAGTGCGGCCTAAGACTGGCGCTGTTGG
>CAJQPC010000029.1 GCA_905480105.1 uncultured bacterium
CCCTTACGGATGGGCAGGCTGCGTTCGGGAAGGAACTGCTGCATTTTGGAGCGAGCGCGTGCCAAGTCACGGCTGATTTGTGCAGGGTGAACACCCAAGTCCTTCGCAATCTCGCGGCCTGTACGGCCGTCGAGCCACTGACGGAGAACGTAGGCGGGACGATCCTCGTCCGCGCTGTCCAAGTAAGCGCGAATAGCCTGGCTTGCGTTGGCCTTGCGGGCGCCGTCGCCACTCAGGGCACCTTCAGCGCCGTCGGCGTTGTCCAGCGACCAAGCCGACATGCAGCGAGCAGCGCCGGGGTCTTGGCCAGACGCCGGAAGTTCCGCAGCACGGCGACTGGCATGCCGACGCATGCGCTTTGCCTCCGCTGACCGGGCTCCCCAGGTTGCCTGGACAACCAAGTAAGTGCGGAGGGACCCACGTTCGATATCCCACGGCTCAAAGAGTGCGGGGCCCCGGGCCCAGAGTTCCTGAGAGAACTCGTCTACTACAGCCGAAGAGAATCCGGCAAGGGCGCGTGACATCGCCCGGTAGACGTTGCTCTTGTACCGCAGGTAAATCTGCTCAAAAGCGTTTTGGTCGTTTCGCTCCAGGTAGGCCTGGACGAGCTCGAGGTCAGAGGTCTTTGGTGTCTTCATGCTCACAACATAGCACCGCTAAACGTTGCGGGGATGCAAACCCTCACCCTCACGTAAGGTTCAGAGCTCTCTATCCAAACTGGTGTCAAACTATGTACAGACTATGCTCAAAACGCTACAGGCTCGAACAAGGCCTGACTCGGCCTTAATATTCATACATTCAAATAGTTTAGCGCTTTTACTGTCGGGCAAAAATGCTGGTACAGGGTCGCTTCAAACCCTATACACTGTGTACAGGGTTGTCGATATTGGGATAATCTTTCCCTAATTAGGTGATAATTGAACCCGATCACATCCCCCGACTTGTACCCTTCGTCACGCAGAGTACCCCCCCGAGGCGCACTTAGAGTGCGACTCCGCAAAGGGTGAGAACAAAGGAGCGCGGAAGTTTGAGCGCGCGCCCCTCACATGCGGTCCTGTCTGCCTGACCGAAGGGGTCGCTCCCTGCATCACCGTCGGTCCCCGCCAAGGCGCTGCCAAAACGCAGAAGGGGCGCGGCTTGCATCCAGCAGGCCGCGCCCCAACTTCCCTCGCCTACAAGGAGGTGCCCTTAGGCAATCATCGCGCGCAAACGTGCCAAGGCTCCGTCACGGATACCCGAATGGTCCCGCAGACGAATCAGAGCCTCACGCTCAATCTGACGGACACGCTCACGGGACAAACCCATTTCCTTGCCCACTTCGGAGAGGGTGCGGAACTCGCCATCGTCCAAACCGTAGCGGCGGGTGAGCACGAAGCGCTGCCGGTCACTGAGCACAGCCGCGAAGGCCTTGTGCATGCGAGCCAGCTCTTGGCCCTGAATGGCCTCGCCGTCCGGCTGTGGTGCATCGTCGTCGGAGAGAAAGCGCTCCAAGGGCCGAGGACGGGGACCGTCGTCTACAGGCTGCTCCAGTGAGATGGTGTTGCCCTGAGACAACAGCAGCTCTGCACGTTCCTTGTCGATACCCACTTCTTCGGCGAGATCCTGCACATTGTATGCAATGCCGCCGGACTCAAAGCGCTTCATGGCCTTGCGCAGGTTTCGAGTCTGCTCCACTGCACAACCAGGCAGACGGACGGGACGCCCCGTATGGTCGATGGCCCGGGTCATCTGAGCACGCACCCACCAGCGGGCGTATGTGGAGAAGCGAATGCCACGGTCGGGGTCAAAGCGCTTGGCTGCGCGGAGCAGACCGATGTAGCCCTCCTGCACCAAGTCCTCTTCGTCCATGAAGGGACCGGCCAGCTTGCGCGCTTCGCCGTGGGCGATGCGTCGGCCAGACATCGCTAAGCGCCAGCGAAGATTCTCCGCTTCCTGCCACGCACTGCCCGCCTCTCGAGCTGCCTTGCGGAGCTCCGGATTCTTCCGAGCGGCACGCCCAACCTCTTGAACGGCCTCTTCCAGCCGACTCACAGCGCCAGCCCGGGTGCGCTCTGCACGCTCAGGACGGCGACCGATGATGGCGCGGGCCAGGTCGATGTCGATGATGGCATCGCGAGCGGACTCCTCCGCTGCACGAATCCGACGCGCCATGTCCTTCTCTTCCTCTGCGGTAAGGCGCTCACTGCGCGAACCGCCAGAGGGAAGTCCTCCACCAAAGCTGGTGCGGAAGATGGCCATTTAATGACTCCTGGGCTTGGTCTCGGAAGGGGGCTGCTAAAAGCGCCTGAGACCGGTAAGGAAGTATGGAGTGTAGAGACTTGCGTTGCGAAGTTCTACAGGGAAAGTACTGAGTTATTTGTCAAGAAGACGTAAGGTGGCTGACAGGTTTCTGTCTCCGCATTAGCGCCGCGCGCCCAAACCGGTGGCAGAGCGTACTCTTTCCATGGTCTGCAGGGCAATAGGTCGAGCTTTCGCGGCGCCTTCTTCCAGCACATCTTCGATTTGCTTGGGGTCCTCCATGAGTTCTGTGTAGCGATCGCGGGGCTCAGCAAGGGCGCGATCCATGACCTCGAACAATGCCTGCTTTGCATGGCCGTAGCCCATGCCGCCTGCACGGTACCGTCCGGCCAGTTCTGCCATCTCCTCAGCGCTGGCAAAAAGGCCAAAGAGTGCGAAAACATTGCAAGACTCCGGATCCTTGGGCTCCTCCAACTCCTTGGAGTCCGTGACGATCTTCATGACGCGCTTGCGCAGCTTCTTGGGCGGCATGAACACGCTGAGGGTGTTGCCGTAGGACTTGGACATCTTCTGCCCGTCCAAGCCGGGCACCGTGGCCACTTCGGGCCGAATCACTGGCTCTGGGAGTACGAAGATCTCCTGGTCGTAGCGGTGGTTGAACCCCGCGGCAAAATCACGCGCCATCTCCACGTGCTGTTTCTGGTCCTTCCCGACAGGAACCAGGTTGGTGTCGTATAGCAGGATGTCTGCCGCCATGAGAACCGGGTAGGAGAAGGTGCCAAGGTTGATTTCCTTGCCCTTGTCCTTGGCGGACTTGAACGCGTGTGCCCGCTCCAAGATCCCCATGTTTATGTGGGTGCTCAGAATCCAGGACAGCTCACACACCTCGGGGATGTCCTGCTGCCGGAAAAGTGCCGCCCGTTTCGGATCTAAGCCAAAGGCCAAGAAGGTGGCCGCCGCTTCCAGCTGGTACTGGCGGAACAGCACCGGGTCTCTCAGGGTCGTCATCGCGTGGTAGCTGGCAATAAAGTAAAAGGGCTCGGTGCTCTCCTGCAGCCCCACAGCTGGCTCGACCATCCCCTTGAGGTTGCCGATGTGCGGGGGCCCGCTGGGCTGAATTCCGGTCAGTGCACGGACCATTTTCGACTTCCTCAAGTTGGCCCAGACAATTAAGCACCCAACACTCTGCGGCAAGCTAGACAAACGACATAGAAAAATCAGAGGGCGCCAAGTCCGCTTTATGGACCTTGCACCCAAGGGACGGGCTTAGAGCTCGCGGACAGCAAGGTCAAAACCTTGGGGTCGCCCTGGACCCGACCGACCCATGCCATGTCTTGGCCATAGCTGCGTTGGGCGGCCCCAAAAAGCTGCGCCCGTCAAGGAGCGCTGACAAGAAGCAAACGACGCACCTGGATTCCTTCGGCGTTCCCACCCTCGCCGTAGCCCTGGTCCACCTCACTGATGCGAACGCGGCTGAGAACCAGCTCGGCACTGCAAGTCAGGGGCGCGTTCTCGTCCACCGACTCCAAAGTGCCGGCAGGAATGGTGTAGCTCCCCTCGTCGCCCTGGAGGGTTTCTCCTGTGCTGAGCACGCAGTCGCCGTCCATGCTGTAGAGCATCAAGTCGTCGCCACCGCCGTCCCAAGTGAAGGTCAGATCCTCGGCGCGAGAGACGGTGGTGTCCACTTCGGGGCCGGTGATCTCGAACTTCGCCGGCAAGGTAATGACAGAAGACGCCGCGCCATCGTCCACGTTCCGCACAAAAGCAAAGTCGAACTCGGTGTCCGCAGCATCCACGTCAAAGCTGGTGATGTACTCACGGTACTCGCCCACACTGGACTTTTCCAGCTCAACGATCTCGTCCCCTTGCTCGACCGTGAGAACGTCACCGTCCACCAGGTCCACATAAACGTTGGAGCTTGCGCCACCGACTCGCAGAATGGCAGTCGCACGGCTCACGCCGCTGCCATCGGCGCTCACGTCCAAGTTTGCATACATGCCGCTTGTGAGCACGTCGCTGCTCGAAACACTCTCACAGGCGATCAGTGGGCTTAGGCACAGCACACCAAAAATCAGCTTCTTCAAGGTCAACCTCCTCTGCACCTTTCAAGGCGCAAGATGGATTTAACCCACTGAGAAGACAGGGTGTCTACTTGAAAGCATCACTCGGCGAGCTGCCACCCGGTGTCGCGATGCTTGCCGCCAGCCGATCCAAGGTGTCTCGGTGCTCGGATGGTTCCAGCGCCCGCAGTGCGCGACGCGCTGCAAAGCTTGACTCCACCAGCATGCGGCGTGCGACCAGCTCCCCGCCGGTCGCGATAATGGCCTGACGAAGGGCCTCCGCGTCCGCTGTCACACCACAGGCCAAGACCCTGTCCAAGAGCTGGTCCAGAGCAGAGTCCCGCTCCAAGGCAACAATCAGCGGCAAGACAGGCCGGCCTGTGGCCAAGCGCCGAGCCAAAACCCGCAGGAATTCGTCGGCAGGAAGGGACATGATCCACTGGTCTTCGACCGCGTGCCAAGCAACGCCCA
The DNA here is from genome assembly GCA_905480105.1 of uncultured bacterium. Classification (GTDB taxonomy): domain Bacteria; phylum Myxococcota_A; class UBA796; order UBA796; family CAJQPC01; genus CAJQPC01. The sequence continues at coordinate 4,770 of CAJQPC010000029.1, forward strand.
TCGCGCGGCCGTATCGGCCCAAAGCGGAGAGAACCGGTCGCGGAGCTCGGGCCAAGCGGCCACCGGCACGGGTGCAAAATGAAAACACCGCCCCATTGTGAGACTCGGCGTACTCCCGCCAGTCGTCCTCGGAGGCGTCCCGGTCCCGCAGAGAAACCGCCAGCGCGTGGCCCTCACTGATCTCCCGAACGGTGTCCAGTGCTTCTCCCAAGAGTTCTGGGCTGGGAGCAGCGCGGGCCACTTCCAGTGCTCTTAGGGTCAGGTTGTGGCCACCCAGCCAGTGGGCGGCTCCCCCAAGCAGCCGGCGGGCAATGCGGCGACGGCGGCCGTCTTGCTTGCCCAGCGCTGCATCGTGCACGCGCAACGCCTGCTCCAACAGCTCCGCCGAGAAGACCGCCTCGGTCACGACCGCATCCTCGGAACCCGCCGCCCGGCTGGCCAACAGGACCAAGACCGGCCGAATACGCGGAACCCCAGGCGCCAAGTGACTGGCAGGCGACTGGCCTTCTGGGGTGTCTCCCAAGGCCAAATGGGCCAGGGCGACCTCGACCCGACCCAGCGGCTCTTCTACTTGGTCAACCGCACGTTCGACCTCCCGAAGAAGTGGCCGAACAAGCTTTTTGAGCCCCCTGTGCAGCCGCGGCTTGTACGCCGGGTCCGCCTCAAACTTCGGGGGCTCTTGGGACACTTCAGTAGCCGCCCGTGACCTTGTGCGCGGTGGCGTTGCCGTAGGCCATCATCGCGATTCCGCTGAAGATCAAGGCAAAAGCCAGAATCCCCGTTGAGGTCAGGCTGATGTCCGAGACAGCGGAGAAGCCCAGGGTTGAAATCTGGGTGGACATGTGTTCGCCCTGGGGTCCGGACCAACCGCCGAGCAGCATGGTGATGAGACCGGACGCGGTCAGGACACCGCCAAAGGGGATCAAGTAGTCGTGCATGACATCTCCAGGCTCCTCTCCTACCCTACGCTCTATACCAAGGCAAGGCCCCCACAAGGGGCGCCACGCTCGGTTAGGCAGCTACGGCCGCTACCGTGCGACCGAGCTTGGATCGTCATGCCCCTGTCCCTGTCCCCCTCCCGCGCACGCATGCCCTACAGCGGCTACGTCACCTTGACGCTGATTCGGGGTACCGCAACGATAGAAATCGCCGCCCGTTTGGCCCACGGATTGCCGCCCGAGCAGTCCTGGGACGCGGTCTTGGAACTACAAAAGCTCTTGGAGAACGTAGACGGCCAGGACGCTCCCAGCTTGCTGGAATCCCTCTGGCGCACCTTGGCGAGTGCCCCGGAGACCCTCGGCCCCACACGGGGCGACGATCTCAGCTTGCTCGCCCAAGCCAGCGATCCAACGGGCAGCTGGCTCACAGGCTGCGGACTGTCCGATGTTGAAGGCCTCCCCAAGGCTCATGGATTTCCCAGACGCTTAGGAATTCCAAAGGACCCGCCCCCTTCCCTGCCTTGCACCCCGCAGGACAGGATCGGTGTGTGTGTGGAGGAAGGCTCATGAGCACCAAGCTGGCCTTGGGCGACCTGAGCGACCTGGTCCTGCCCCGCGATTTAGAATTACTCCGGGGCGAAGTTGCCCACCTGTTGAACCAAGGCTCTTCTCTAACTCCACTGTACCAAGCCCTGGCCACCACAGCGCCGATGGCCCTGGTGGACCTGGTCTTGGGACCCAAAGCGGCCACTGGAGCGCGCGCGGTTGAAGCGGCCCTGGGGGTGCTCCCTGCTTTGGTTGAGCAGACCACACCTGCAGGCACCATTCGGCGCTTGGGCGACTTGGCCCCAGAGACCCGGCCCGAGATCCTGACTGCGGCGGTACAGGCCTTTCCATCCGCCGCTTGGATAGTGGGGCTCTCCGATAAATTTGATGCTCAGACCCCGGGCAGCATTCACTTGAATGGCACCCACATCCATCCGGCCTACCCCAGTTTCTGCGTGGCCCACGCCAAGGCCGGACACATCACAGCCCTGGTGGATCAAGCTGCACAGGGTCGCCCAGCAGCCGTCGGCGCGCTTTCGTTGGTGGACTCTTCAGCCGCTGCCCAGGCAGCAGGACGCCTGCTGGCGGAACATCCCCAGATGCGCGTGGTCCCCTGGATCGCCGCCGCGAAGGGCACTTCAGCCCCGGAGATCCTCCTACCGCTCATGTCCAAACTGCGCAGCCGAGAGGCCGCGATAAATGTGCTGGCAGACTTAGGACCCTTTCCACTGGCGCAAGCGCGGCTCAGCCTCATCCTAACAGGCCTGCGCGCCTGTTAGGATGCGCCACGACCTGCGCCGGAGACCTCCCCATATGTCCGAGACCATTCCCTCCTATTGCCGAGCATGCGAGGGCTTCTGCGGTGTTCAGCTTCAGGTGCAGGACGGCCGAATCACTGAGATCGAGGGGGATAGCTTGAACCCCTTCAGTGCCGGCCACCTCTGTAAAGTGGGCCGAGCCACCATCGAGGAGCCCCACGCCGCGGACCGCCCATTGCGACCAAAGAAGCGCGTTGGCGACGGCTGGCAAGAGGTGGACTGGGACCAAGCCATCTCAGAGATTGGCGCGGCCATGGCCAAACTCCGACGAGAGCACACCCGCGGAATCGGCCTATACGCCGGAACTGAGCTTGCTTTTGACCACAGGGGTGCGCTGCGCGCCGCCGCCTGGGCACTGGGCAGCGGCACCCCAAACCTGTTCTCTCCGCTGGCCATGTACGGAGCCAGCCGCTTGCGGGCTGTCGAAGCGGTTGTCGGTGCAGCCGTGCCACTGACCAGCGACGTAGGACGGGCCCACTACACAGTGCTCATTGGCAGTGACCAACAAGAGGCACGCTGGGGTCCCTTGCAGTCGGGTACGATCCACACCCAAGCACAAGATTACTTTCGCAAGCGGCGCAACGGCACCAAGCTCATCGTTGTGGACCCACGCAACACACCCACGGCCCAAGGGGCAGATCAGCACATCCAGATCAAGCCCGGTACGGAGCCTTGGTTTCTACTCGGCTTGGCCCACGCGACCCTGTACAACAACTGGACCGATGCACAGTACCTACAGGACTACTGCACCGGACTGGACTCCCTCCGGGAATGGTTGGCACCTTGGACACCCCAGGTCTGTTCCGACATCTGCGGGATCGAGGTGGGCGATTTGGTTGGGGTGGGGCTGAAGTTTGGACGCGCAGCGATGGCCACCATCTTGCCAAGTGCCACTGTGTGCCAGTCCCATATGGGAACCGTGGCCTCGTGGGCATGGCTGGTGACATCGGCACTGACCGCCAATCTGCTGCGACCCGGTGGGCACTATGAAACCGGCGGGTTGATCGACCTGCACCCAATCCTGGCCACCCTGCCCAGCGAGCGCGCCCCAAAGAGCCGAGTGCGCGGCTTGGAGAGCCTGCTCCTTCAGTTTCCCGGTACCCTGCTGGCCGAGGAGATCCTCACCCCCGGAGAAGGCCAACTCAAGGGGCTGATCGTCGCAGGCGGCTGCCCCCTCCAAGAGCTTCCTGGCCGCGCCAAAATGGCTCAGGCTCTCGATGCGCTGGAGCTGCTCGTGGTGTTAGACAACGTGGACAGCGAGACCGCTCGTCAGGCCGACTGGGTTCTCCCGACCGAGCACTTCTGGGAGCGCGGCGACCTGCACCTGCTCGACAACGCCATGCTCCCCTCGGACTCTGTCCAAGCCACCGCACCCGTACTCTCAGCGCCCGAAAGTGTGCGGTCCACCGAGTGGATCCTAAAGCAGCTCTTTGGAGCGGCCAAGCCCTCCCTTCGCGGAGAGTGGGGACGGCATCTTCGTCTCATGGGACGCATGGGGGCCAGCGCTGATTTGGACGACTGGGTCGCCCGCATCCTGGACTGGAGTGGTCTCCCAGACGAGGCCACCTTGCGCGCCATGCCACACGGGATGGATGAAGGGGAGACCGATCGCAGCCAGTGGCGCCCCACCCACGAAGACGAGCGTTTGCACCTGGCACCCGATGCGCTCAAGTCCGCGATCCAAGGCCTGAAGGCCCCAGCGACGGACTCCAGCATGCCCTTTCGTCTGCTCACAGCCGCCCGTTGGCCTGGAGGCTGGGGCTGGCGTCACCGCACGGCGGATGCTGAGGAGCCCGGAATCAGACTGCATCCAGATGCCGGCTTTGCCGAGGGCCAGCAAGTACGTGTCCGGAGCGCCACCGGCAGTGTCCAGGGGCCGGTTCGCCTGGATCCCACACAACACCCCCTCGGCGTGACCATCCCCTGGGGCTGGGCGATTCCGGTGGGCGATGTCGTCGGTACCGAGTCATTGGACCCCGTGAGCGGGGCGCCAGAGCAGTCTGGTTTGCCGTGCGGCATCGAGGCGGTTTAAACCGGCCCCGCCGCTGACCAGCGGAAGACAGCCTTAAAAGTTGTTCTGGAGGCAATGCATTAATGATGCTAGGTATTCAGTACCTACAGAAACCCGGGAGCATCGGTCATGTTGATTCTGTTGTCTGTGCTGGCATGCACACAAGAAGCCCCCCCCCCGAGCACCCCTGCGGCCGTCGCGCCTGTGACGGAGCCGGCCCCAGTCGCTGAAGAGAAGCCCGAGGTCGACCCAGATCAGAGCGAGCTCTCTGAGAAGACACAAGAGTTAGAGGCCCCCAAACTGGGAGAAGCCAACAGTCGCAGCAGCAGCGGCGCTCCATCATTGGGCGGCGGTCCCCCCTCCCTTGGCGGCGGCTCCATGGGCGGCGCGCCCTCCTTGGGTGGTCCTCCGCGCTTGGGTGGTCCTGCTCAGATGGGCGGTGCCCCACAGCTCGGTGGCGGTCCTCCTAAACTGGGTGGTAGCAGCGGCGGCAAGTAGCCTCCGATCCCGGCTGGGTTAGGCGGGCTGCCACGGAGGCAGCCATGGCCACGATCCACGTACCCGGAACCCACCCCACCCTCGCCGAAGCTGTAGAGGCTGCCCAAGAGGGCGACCACATTCAGCTGACGGGGGCCGTACAAGCCAAGGAACTGCGCATTCGCAAGCCCTTGGAGATCAGCGGTGGGACCATCTCTGGAGATGGGGCCTTCGCGTTGGGCTTGTTCGCAGACGTCAACATCCATGGCACCGAGCTCACCCACTTGGGTGGTCACGGCGTGGTGATCATGGCAGGCAGCCCCACCCTCGCCCAGATCAAGATGCGCGTCGGTGCGACGGCCATCGCCTGCGGCCAAGCGGCTACACCGAAGATCACAGGCATACATATCCAGGGCTGCAGCATCGGTATGAGCGTGCAGGACACGGCCCAGCCGCACATGGACGACTGCATGATCACGAGTTCAGGCACCGCCTTGTTCTTTAGAAACGAGTCCGGCGGGCTCATCTCTTCCACGGCTCTGAGCAGCGGAAAGATGGCGGCGGTGGAAGTGACCGATCAGGCCTCGCCGACGCTTGCAGGGGTCGCAGTGGTCGCAGGAGCGGCCGGCGGCTTTTTCTTCAATCAGCAAGCCACCCCCACGGTTGCCGGCTGCCTGATCCAGAGAACCGGACTCGCTGGCATGGAGGTCACCGATCAGGCCAACCCACAGGTTGACGGGCTGATGGTGAAGGAAGGAATGGCCGGCGGAATCTTCCTGCACGGAGAGTCCACTGGCACCTACCTGGAGGTAGAGGTCCACAACTGCGCTCTGTCCGCCATCGAGATTAGTGAGAATGCCAAGCCTGAGTTCGAGCGCACCTTGCTCAAGGGCGGCGGCGGTGGCGGGCTCTTCGTGCAAGACCAAGCCGAGCTGGAGTCCATCGACCTGGAAATCATTGGGGTGACCTTCCAAGCCCTAGAAGCCGCCGGCCACTGCCAGATCGTACTGGAAAACGCCAAGATGACCACGAGTGGCTCCTTTGGAGTGTACGCCCGCGACCAGAGCAAAACCCAGCTTGTAGGCTGCGAGATCACCGGCGGCCGCGAGTGGGGTGTGCGCATCCAAGACGCGGCGGTGCTGGCCATGGAGGGCGGTCGCATCGATGACAACCACATGGGTGCCGTGATGGGCAGCGGCGGCGGTCAGGTGCTGGTGGACAGCAAGACCGAGATCAAAGGCACCCGGAATATGTTGGAGCGGTCTGGAGTCGCCCAGGGGTAAAGCTGGCACAGCACAGCACAGCACAGCACAGGGACCCAGAGCCCTCTCGCAACCGCTCTTCCAAAGCCGCCAGCACTCTGCTCCACGACAAGCGTGGCTGAGAAAGAGCCTTAGCCCCTCAACAACTCCACCTGCCGCTGAACCTCTGACCAAGCGGTTCCGCCATGGGACACCCGGCGCTCGACCGCAGCCTCCAACTCCAGCCACTCAAAGGCGTCGGCTTGGAAGGCGCTGTGGTGCTCTTGGAGCACTTCGAGGGTGAGCAGCGAGAAATTCCCGCCCCGGTCCTCGCACCACTTCACCAGAGAGCCGCTGACGTGGTGGGCGTCCCGGAAGGGCACGCCCTTTGCGGCCAAGTAGTCCGCCAGCTCCGTGGCCAGCAAAAAGTCGCCCTTGAGCACTTCGGTGTAGCGCTCGGTGTAGACGCTCAGGGTGGCCCACATGCCCTGCATCATCTCCACGCACGCGATGGTGGTGCCCATGGCGTCGAAGAGGCTGTGGCGGTCTTCCTGAAGATCGCGGTTGTAGGCCAAGGGAAGCCCCTTGACCATGGTCAGGAGGGCCTGTAGGTCCCCGTAGACGCGTCCCGCCTTGCCGCGCACGAGTTCGGCAGCGTCGGGGTTGCGCTTCTGAGGCATGATGCTGGAGCCGGTGGCGTAGGCCTCGCCCATGCGAACCAGCTTGAACTCTGGGGTAGACCAGAGCACCAACTCCTCGGCCATGCGGGAGAGGTGGGTGACCGAGATGGCGCAGATGCTCGCCGCCTCTTGGAGGTGGTCCCGCGCAGCGACCGCGTCCATCGCGTTCTCGACCACCCCCGCAAAGCCCATCAGCTCTGCGCTGCGCTGGCGGTTGATTGGATGGGGTGTACCGGCCATGGCGCCTGCTCCGAGTGGGGACAGGTCCATGCGGGTCATGCAGTCCTGGACCCGACTGCGGTCCCGGTGAAGCATCCAGCAGTAGGCCAGGAGGTGGTGTCCAAGCCAGATAGGCTGGCCTCGCTGCAGGTGGGTGAAGCCTGGGATGAGGGTGCGACCGTCTTGCTCGATGCGGGTGCACAGAGCGTCGATCAGGCCAGCGAGTGCTTCATCCAAGAGACGCAGGTTGGAGAGCATCCACAGGCGCACGTCGGTGGCCACTTGATCGTTTCGGGAGCGCGCGGTGTGCAGCTTACCGCCCACTGGGCCGACAATGTCGATGAGGCGAGACTCCACGGCCATGTGCACGTCTTCGAGCTCGATGCCGGGGGTGTAGGTGCCCTCGCGCAGCTCACTGCGCACCTGAGCGAGTCCATCGATGAGGGTCTTGACCTCGGCCTTGGAGAGCAGGCCTACCTCGCCCAGCATGGTTGCGTGGGCCATGGAGCCGACGACGTCCTCCTCGAACATCATTAGATCCACCCCCAGAGACTCTGAGAAGCGCTGAAAGGCGGCGGCTGGGCCACCCTCAAATCGACCGGACCACAAGGCCATCTTCGTCTCCACAGCAGGGGGCATGGGGCTATCGGAACAAGGGCCCCGGATCAAGGTGACAGCCACGGGTGACAGCCACGGGTGACCCTTAGGAGTCTCCGCGTGGGATGCCAGGGTCCAACTCCGGATCACAGAACTTGAGCTTTGACCCTTGATCGATGGGCGCACAAAAGACCAGCACACGCCAGGTCCACTCCTGACAGGCCACACGCCGAAAAAGACGAACCCCTCGGCGGACCAGCACCGTGCTCCGCTGAGGGGTTCATTCCTTCGCGTCTTTTACTTGCCCTGCGGACGACGCCTGACAAACAGCGGCTGACCCGCCTTGCGGCGAACCTCGGCGATGGTCTTGAAGGGCAAGCCATACAGGGCCATGAAGCCCTCTGCCGTTGCGCGGTCAAAGGTGTCGCCTTCGGAGTAGGTGGCCAAGCCCATGTCGTAGAGGCTGTAGGGGCTCCGGCGACCGGTGATGCGGGCCAAACCAGCAGAGACGCGGATGCGAACCTCTCCAGTGACCGTTCGCTGGCTCTCCTCCAAGAAGGCCTGCATGGCCTCCCGCAGGGGGCTGAACCAGACGCCGTCGTAGATCACGTTGGCAAAGTCCTGGGACATCTTGTTCTTGTAATTAAAGGTCGCCCGGTCCAAGCAGATGCGCTCCAGCTCGGTGTGGGCCATGTGGATCAGGCTGGCGCCGGGGGCCTCGTAGACCTCGCGGGACTTGAGTCCGACCACGCGGTTTTCCACCATGTCGATGCGGCCCACGCCGAAGCCGCCCGCGACCTCGTTGAGCTCCTTGATGAGCTTGGTGGGGCTCATCACCCGCCCGTCGATGGACACCGGTGTTCCCTGCTCAAAGCCCAGCACCATCTCGATGGAGCCACGAGGCGCGTGGCTGGGATCCTTGGTCATGCGCCACGCATCGGCCGGTGGCTCGGTCCACAGATCTTCCATCTCGCCGCACTCAATGGCGCAGCCCCAGAGGTTCTGGTCGATGGAATAGGGCTTGGCCTTGGTGATGGGGATGGGGATGTTCCGCTCCAGGGCGTACTCCACTTCCATCTCGCGGGTCACCAGGTCCCAAGTGCGCAGAGGGGCGATGATCTCCAGATCGGGCGCCAAGGCGCGGATAGCGACCTCGAAGCGAACCTGGTCGTTGCCCTTTCCGGTGCAGCCATGGGCCACAGCGGTGGCGCCAAACTTGCGCGCCGTCTCCACCAGCTTCTTGGCCAGCAGAGGGCGGCCCAGGGCGGTGTGCAGGGGGTACATGCCCTCGTAGACAGCCGATGCGTGAACGGCCGGCAGGATGTAGTCCTCGACGAACTCGTCTTGAAGGTCCTCGACAACGCAGTCAACAGCCCCGGTTCGGATAGCCTTTTGGCGGATGCCGGAGAGGTCCTCGCCTTGGCCCAAGTCGCCGGTGAAGCCGTAGATTTCGGCGCCACCGTAGGCTTCGGACAGCCAGGGAATCATGCAGGAAGTGTCCAGACCGCCGCTGTATGCAGTGACAATCTTCTTGATCTCAGACATTGGAGCTTCGTCCTTCAAGATGGGCCCCAAAAGGGCCCGCGGTTGGTTGCTAAAGTTTGGAGCGACTCAGGTGGGATCCGCGATCTCAAGACCGCGAATCTCGTCCGCCAGAGCGTCGATTTTTGATGTATCGCAGGGCGCGACAAAGACCGTGTCATCTCCGGCGACGGTGCCCAAGATGTTGCCGTGTCCCCAGCCATCCAGGAAGGCAGCGACGCCCTCGGCCCGACCCGCCAAGGTTCGGATGACCAGAAGGCTGCCGTTGTGGCGCACGTTCTGTATCTCCATGCCCACCACACGCCGCAGCGCTTCCAAGTAGGCCGGGCTACGGTCCGCTTGGTAGACAGGCCCCGCTGCGGTTGTTCGGCGCACTACATTCATGTCTCGCAGGTCGCGAGACAAAGTCGCCTGAGTACACTGCACACCGTGCATTGCGAGCAGGCGCACGAGCTCTTCCTGAGAGCCGATTCGGTTCTCATGGATGATCCTTTTGATCAGGCTGCGGCGGCGTTCGCGGGGTGTCATAGGCCAAGTCTATACACCGGTCTGAATAGTCATGCAATGAATATGCATACAAAGATCCAAGCGCCCCACCGGGCTATACCCAGGGCATGCACGCTTTAACGCTGAAGGCCCATGGGGCTCCAGATCAGGCCCTTGAACTACAGCCCCAAGCGCGTCCAGATCCGCGCCCTGGAGAGCTGCTCGTGCGTGTCTTGGCCAGCCCCATCGATCCGGTGGATCTGCTGGTCGTCGCCGGCCACTACCCCGTGCTGCCGGCCTTCCAGACCGTACCTGGCCTGGAAGGTGTGGGTCGCGTAGAAGCCGTCGGAGAAGGTGTAGATCCGTCCTGGCTGGACAGCCTGACCTTGCTGCCAATGCGGGCCTGCCCCTGGGCAACCTGGGCCATCATTCCCCAGTCCAAATCCCTGCGTCTGCCTGGGGATCTGGACCCCATCCAAGCCTGCATGCTGCGCTTGAATCCGCCCAGCGCTCTGGACCTCATCGCCGGCCTGGCGCCGGGGAGTTGGCTCATCCAGAGCCCGGGAGCAGGCGCGGTTGGCCAGTGCATCATTCAACTCGCGAAGATGCACGGCCTGCATACGATCAGTCTCATACGCCGTGAATCCCGCAGAGGGCGTCTCGAGGACCTGGGGGCAGACGCCGTGTTCCATCAGGACACCAAAGGCTTGCGCCGCCAGGTGCGCGCCCTGATTGGGGGCGCCCACCTCACACGCGCCATCGACGGCAGCGGTGGCCCCCTGGTAGACCGAATGGCCAGCTGCCTGGATCCCGGCGGAGAGGTTCTCTGCTACGGCGCCGCCTCCCGGCAACCGGCCCAGCTCTCGGTGAGAAACAGCGTGTTCAACGAGATCTCGCTGCGCGGGTACTGGTTGTACCGAGAAAATGCGACGCATCCTCAAGCGGAGGCTGGGCGCTTGAGTGCCCTTGCTGCGGAGATGCAAGCCCAGAGACTGACCTTAGAAGTCGCTGGCGTATTTTCTCTCAAAGACTGGCCGGCCGCCTTCGCGCTGGCGCGCAGTGGAGAACGCTGCGGGCGCGTGATCCTGCAGCCCTAAGACACAGCGCCCATGGTTGACCGCTCAGGGTGAACCCTGCTCAGTCATCCTGGCTCCCATAGACAAAGTCTGGCCGTGCCCGGTAGGGGTTGCGTGGGTCGCGCACCAGAAACCAATCCGAACCGGGTCCTGCGACAAAGGCCTGCCACTGGGGCTCCGGCAGCATGACATAGGGACCTTTTAAGTCCACGGCATCCGGCGCCACTTCCGCCAAGTACCGAAGGGAAACGCCGTAGACCACGCGGGTCCAGCCCCGGTGCGGCTCGGGCGGCTGGAAGTTCTCGCAGTGAACACCGGTCTGGGCCATGATCTGACCGCAGATGCCGCGGTGGGCCACGACCTTCTCACTGTTTTGGATCAGCGGCAGATTGAGCTCAAACGCCACGTAGTCCGGCTCCCGGGCTTGATTGGCCAAAACGACCCTCGGAACGACGGCCATGAGGCAGGCCACACCGACGGGCAGCATGACCTCGGGGACGGAAGCTGTGAGCAAGGTGCACATCAGGGCAACCGGGAGCCCGCCTACGAGCATCAGCCTCCACGCGGTGAGATCAAACCCGAAAGGCAGACCTGGGGCCAGACAGAGAACAGCCAGTAGGAGCCCACCCACCGCCAGCGGACGCTCACGCTTGGAGACCCAGGCCCGCCAGAGCAGCACCATTGGACTCAGCGCCAGCAAGGCCAACTCGGCGAGTTCCCCCAAGCGAAGGCGGCCACCAAGCAAGGCTTGAAGACGGGGTCGACCGCCGCCCATGGACCACACCCGCTCCAGATCCTCGGCGCGCAGGACCCCAAAGACCAAAGCCGCCATGGCGCCAACTGTTCCCACGCCGAGCAGCCACCGCGGCACTCGGATTCGTGGCCCAAGCAGCTGCGTTCCGATGACTCCTGAGGCCAAGACCCAGCCCATCACGCCGGAGAGCTTGTGGATGAACAGGCCCAAGATGAGCAGTGCCAACGCACCCAGACGCTCCCAGACTCTGTCGCCGGCCAAGAGCGCCAGAATCCAGGGGAGCAAGGCCAGCCCCAGCGCGTTCTTGAGATACTCCGAACTCACACCCAGCAACAAGGGCGAGGCCGCAAGCCACAGCCCAAACATCCATGCCGCAGGCAGACTGCGGGTCCAGCGCCAGCCGGCCACAACCCCACCGGCTGCCATCCACCCCGCACCCAAGAGCGCCGCGAGTTTGTTTCCAACTATCGCCCCAAAAGGAAGCGACGCTGCCGACAAGAGCCAGAAGGCCAGGGAGTGGTCTGCGAACTCTGGGGACCCCGCCGCCCAAGACTCCGCCTGGATGACGTAGTACCAACCATCATAGCCGTGGGCCAGAGGGTCATCGAAGAGCACCGCCCCCCGAAGGACAGCAGCCACCACCCCACAGGCCACGGCAACGAGGGCCAGCCGCTGTGTCTGGGGGTGTCGTTCAGCCGCCACTCAGAGCTTGACGTGTTCCAGGATGTCGCCGGTCGTGACGTCCAGCTTAAAGGCTGCAGGGTCTTGGACCTTGCCCAGCTCGAACTTCTCCTGGCCGTCCCAAGTCACGATCCACTCTCCGCGAGAGTCCCAGTAGCGGCTGGCAGACTCGGCGTTGTACATGTCGCTCAGATCCACGACTTCACAGCGGTCATCGGTCTGCAGAGCGATGTTCCACTCGTCATACACCGTCTGGAGACGTCCGTGGGCTTGTAGCTTGGCGCTGTTGTCGCCCTCGAAGCTCTTCAGCAGCGCGACATTGGCGCGGTCGGTCTTGCTTAAGCGCGCATCTTCAAAGCCTGGATCCACGCAGTACCACGGCTCCTTCTTGAAGTGGGCCTGCAAGTCCTGGCTGGAGAATTCGCGGCCATGGCGCGCGAAGATTTCGTTACGCACAACGCGCAGCTCATCCACTGGGATGGCCAAAGCATCCTTTGCTGACAGCTTGTCCCCCCCTGAGAAGCGCCCAGAGTAGCTCGCCAGCTTGTCCGCACAACTCATATCGGCCGGCGCGGCGGCCACCGGCGCCTCCGTGGCGGGCGCTGCGATGGCAGGAGCTGGCGGGGTGGGTTCTCCTCCTGAGCAGGCAAAAACCAATCCGATAAACATGAACTCTCCAAAGTGTTGGAGCCCCCCTAATCGGTTGGTCGCTTTCCCTTCCACGTCGATCTGGAACGATCCCATCAGGGGACTGTCAGACCAACGGGAACGACAGAAGCCCAAGCTGGAAGGAACGACCGAGTCGATCCGACCTTTACTCCGGGTGGACTCCAGCCAGCACAGCCTCTGACGCCCAAAGCTCGATAAAAAGCGTCATATGTCCCGTCATCGACGGCTCAGATCCTTAGACCGAGCGCCGCCTGCGAGCCGCCAACAGACCCGCTCCCACGAGCCAGAACCATGTGGCTCCCAGGGCTGTGGCACTGCACCCTTTGCCCTCGGACTCGCCGTCCAGGCCCGGATCACTGGCGGTGTCTTTTGTCGTGTCCGCCGGTGTGGATGCAGAGGGGAACTCCTGGATGAGGATCAGCTCGTCCCACCATGGACACGGATCGTCCGACACGCAGCCAACGTCGTCTTCGTCCGTGCCACTGTCTCCTTCGTCTTCGCAATCGTCTTCGTCTTCGTCTTCGTCGTCGAGCGGACTACCCGTGATGGGGTCTGTCGTGTGCATGTCCTGAATGTTTGCCTGAACGCCCCCTGCCAGGATTCGCGTGTCAGGCATCAGCGTGCCGTCTCCCAGCTGCCAGTACATGTCTGGCGAAACGAAGACGCCTGAGATGGAGGCACCGACGCCACCCGGACCGTCCTCTGCGGTCACCTGTGCCGTTGGCTCACCTGCCCAGCCGCCACCCTCGAGCGAGAAGAGCACCGCCGATCCGGGTAGGCCGTCGAGCTGAATCGCAGAGCCGCGCTCCAGGCGCATGCCCCCGGTGACCCGGATGACGAAGCGGTCCTGCGGAGAACCCTCGATCAGAAGCGTTTCGCCAGCCCCCAAGAACAGGCATCCGTCGATTTCAAAGACGCTCAGGCCTTCGTCGTCCCGATCGGCGTGAAGGACCATCGAGCCCATGCTGAGCGTCGCTGCTCCCGAAGTGGTGCACTGCTCGGTCGGTGTGCCAGAGATGACGGTGGCGTCCAGCGCGCGCACTGCCTGGACCGTCGCCGCTGCCTCCCCGTACAGGTCCAACCATGCTGCTGCGTCCAGGGCCTCGTCGCTTCCTAAAATCGTACCGCCGTGCAGTGCCCCACCCGCTCCATGGTGGGAGTCCCCTTCTACGATGACGCCCGAAGCTGTCTCGACCCGATACCGACCGCCCACGTGACCGTAGACATGGGCGGCAGATCCGAGCTGGAGAAAACCACCCGCAGTACCGGAGCCTGTTTCGGAGAGCGCAACGAGGGTGTATTCTCCAGATACCCCGAGCGTTTCGAAGGGATCGGCTGCATGGGCGACGGCCGGAGCGAAAAGCGCGCCCATGGCAACAGAGATGACGGTGCTTGAAAGCGCTGGCATGGTGGAGACTCCCGACCCGGATTGTACCACGAAGTGCATTCGTACAAGCGGTCCCCCAACTGGCTTTAGGAGCGGCTTTGCGCCCAGAACAGGGGCATCACTTGACCCCGCGGAGAACCGTCTTGGTCCCCAAAAGCACTGAGTATCCCAGCTCGGTGGTGAGCATCTGCTGCACCTGGCCGCTGAGAACGCCCGCCGCGCTGTCCCGGCGCTCCTTGTGCTCCATCATCCGCACTGAAAGTCAGCCTGGCAGGTCAGACCGTCGGGACAGTCTGCGTCGCTGTCGCAAGAGGTGAGCCCGGGGATGTTCACAAACTGTGTCACCGAGGACTCGATGATCAGCTCAACGGGCATCTCTGGCTCTGTGTGGCTCCGGCTCGTGCGCGTGAAGACCATCATGGGCCAGCCAGACACACCCAGCGCCTTTAGCTCGTCCAGAATCGGACCCGAGAGCTCCAGCACGCCCGTGTCTGGTGTGCGGCAGATGATCCTTCCCTTGGTCCCCCCGTGGTAGCTGATGTTGACGCTGACGAGCACGGTACTCAGCGAGGGTTCGGCCGGAGGAACCCACTGAACGACCACCGGCTCACCATCCTCCAGCGTGATGGACTCGCTCAGCACCTCGAGGGCGGAGACGCCTGTCGCGGTCAAGGTGAAGGGCGCCGCGGTGGGGGTGCCGCTGGCCGTAAAGGTCACAACCCCGCCCTCAGCGAAGGGAGGGATTGCGAGATCAATGGTGGCGGCTGGCTGGTAGTACCCGGCGATGGGATCCATGGTGAAGCGCGTCTCGCCATCGGTGGTCTCGACCCCATCCACCGTCACCGTGCCCACATCGAGGGCCGAAGGATACTCCTGGCAGACATCGTCCTCGACGCAGGCCGACAGGTTGGGGCAGCTCGGATAGCAGAAGGGAATGCGGGGGACGAGAAGCTCGCAGGCGTTCTCGATACTGGCGCTCTCCCAGACGATGAGCTCCGGGTTGGGGCCGTCGTTGACCTTGCCCAGGATGGCTGCCATGCCAGGCTTTTGGTCGCCGGGAGGGACAATCTCCAACTGAAAGGCACCCTCTCCGTGCTGGTCCCCGACCGGGCCGGGGGGCTGCTCCGTGGTCTCCTGGCTGCAACCCAACACCCATAGGGCGAGCAAGGTCCAGCCCATTAGGGCTCCAACGCAAAGCAGTAGATGCCACCGTACGAGCCGGGCTGACCCGCCTCGAACCCAGACCCGTCAGAGTCGGTGGACCCAACCGGCGCACACCCGCCCACGTTCCACCACGAGTTCCAATCTTGGTCGATCGACCGGTCGTCCCGGGGCCAGGACAGGCCGACCCGCGGCTTGCTCTGGCTTGGGTCCGGCTCTGCCAGCGTCCAGTCGTTGCAGGTACTGTTCACAGGGGACTCGCAGTCCAGCAGGTACCCGTCGACCCCATTGCAGGCCGCCCCACAGAACTCGTCGAGCATATCGGAGTCCTGGATGGGCAACTCGCAGTTGTCGCAGACGTAGTACTCGATGCTCTCGCCCCCGGTCTCGACGCACGTCGATACGCACTCGCCCACCGTCCCGAGTTGATGAGACTCATCGATGCACCGCGCCGGGTACAGTGTGCCGTCGACATTCGAGCCGGTCAGGATGTGGTGGTTGCGCTCATTGGCTGTGTTGACGCCCGGGTCGACCTCGCTGTTGGGCACGCCGTTCTCATTCGGTAAGTCGCCGGCTATCTCGCCGTCGCCGTTCTCAGGGCGGGTGTGCTTCAGGTCCTCGGAGTTGGGCGCTACCAGCCGACCAATTCGGTCGTACCAAGGCCCGTCACCGATGCGGTCAATGGCGTCGAGCTGCTCGCCGTTCTCGTCCGCTTCGACGCTCAGGAAGGCGCGCCACTGCTTGGCCGACGCGCCAGGCATACTCCGCTCGGCGATCTCGGCACAGATCTTATCCGCCCCGCGCAGGCCAGCGCCCGGACCGGTCTCGCCGAAGCTTAGATCCCCGCCAAAAGCGAACTCACTGCCGGACAGGTCCTGCATCGCGACCCGGCTGGTGACGAAGAAGCTGAAGAGATCGAGCTCATCGGCGCCACTGTCGCCGGCCCCGTCGAAGTAACACCGCCCATCCTCTCTGAGACTCGAGTTTTCCGGGCAGTGCTTCGTACAGCCGCTCAGAAGTATCGAGGACCCAACAAAAACCAGCGATAAGTGCACCTGCTTGCCCTCCGGCTTTGTCCGTCTGCTTCATGACATTCGGATAGGTCTCAACTCTACCCCACGGGCATTCGGGAGTGAACAGAAAGGGGTCGCGTGATGCACGGGCGAACTCTCATCCCTGGATCGTCGCCACCTTCTCTAAAATCGGCGCGTCCCGCTCGGTCACCAGGTTCACCACCAAACCCTTCCGACCCGCACGCGCGGTACGCCCAGCCCGGTGCAGGTAGTTGTCGAGTTGCTGAGGCAGGTGCACATTGATCACGCGGCCCACCTGCTCGATGTCCAACCCGCGCCCGCCCAGATCGGTGGTGAGCAGCAGCTGCACTTGGCCACTGCGAAAGCGCGCCAGGTTGTCGCGGCGCTCCTTGTGCTCCATCTGCCCGCGGTAGTCCGCGAATGCGTAGCCCTGCTCGTTGAGCCAAGTTCCGATCTTGTCGCACTGCTGACGGGTGTTGGCAAACAGGATGGTGGGGGTCTTCTCATCGGCGTCGAGCACGTCCCCGAGCACGGTCCAGCGATCGCCGCGTACAACGTCCTTGTTGACCGTCTGCAGAGTGGGCACCAGGCGCTGACTGCCCTTGGTCTCTACGCGAATCGGAGGCTTGGGAAACAGGGCCTCGACCGCCTTCTGAAGCGCCTTGGGCAAGGTGGCCGAGAACATCACGAGCTGCAGATCCTTGGGACAAGCGGAGATGATCTGTGTAGCCACTGGCAAAAAGCCGGGATCCAGCATCTGATCGGCCTCGTCGAACACCAAGATGCGCACATCGCTCAGGCGTACTTCCTTGCTCTCCAAGAGCTGCCCAAGGCGCCCAGGCGTGGCCACCAGGACCTCAAAGCCGCCCTTTACGTTCTGGCGGGCCACCTGCTTCTTGGTTCCCCCCAGTGCTGTACGAACCCGCAGTCGGGTCTTGTGGGTCAAACCCTTAAACACCTTGGAGACTTGCTCTCCCAACTCACGCGCCGGCACGAGCACCAAGGCGCGTGGACGAGACGGCTGGGTGATGGGGTCATCGTCCAGCTCCAGGCTTTTGAGTTGGTGCAACATGGGCAGCACGAAGCTCAGGGTCTTGCCACTGCCGGTTTCCGCCACGCCCACCAGCGACTCTCCAGCCAGGAGCTTGGGAATGGAGCGGGCCTGTACCTCGGTCAGGGTCTTTAGCTCTTGCTCGCGCAGGCTGGCCTTGAGGGAATCGAGGAGAGGGAGAGACGCGAACGAGGACATGTTGCCTTCCGGGGATGCGCGCTGCTATCGCGATCCGAGGGTCCGCGGGAGGCCAGGACGCAAGCTGCCCCACAGGAGCGCACCCGCGGGGTGGAGGTGCGGGCCACACGTCCGCTGGGATAGACCGTGGTCATGTTCACCGTTTGCGTCCAACTTGCCTGCACCCTGGCCGGCTTCATCGCCGGCCCCGACAACGATCTAGGGGGTCCCCTTGGACGCTGAACGCTTCGCGGACCTGGGTCTGCGCTCTGAGCTGCTCTCCGCATTGGACACCCTGGGATTCCACAGGCCCACGGCCATTCAGGCCCAAGCCATCGGTCCCATCCTAAACGGCGCGGATCTGGCGGCCCAAGCACAGACCGGCTCGGGCAAGACCCTGGCGTTTGCACTGCCCCTGCTGCATCGGCTGGAGGAGCGAGATGGGGTCCAGGTCTTGGTGATGTGCCCCACCCGGGAGCTGGCCAATCAGGTCGCGGGGTCGTTCTTGGAGGCCGCTCAGAACCTGCGTCCACGAGTCGAGGTCTTGGTCGCCATCGGCGGTGTCGATCTGGAGCGCCAGCAGGCCAAGATTGTTCGCGGCGTGCAGGTTGTGGTGGCCACCCCCGGCCGCCTGCTGGACTTGGTGGATCGTGGTTCTCTGGATCTGAGCACCCTGCGTACCTTGGTCTTGGACGAGGCCGACAAGCTCCTGGACGTGGGCTTTGGGGAGGAGCTGGGGCGCCTGGCAGAAGTGGTCCCCACAGAGAGGCAGACCCTTCTGTTTTCAGCCACCTTGCCCCAACGGGTCGTGGCCCTCTCCCAAGACCTGCTTCGATCGCCTCAGCGCATCGCCGTCGACGCCCCGAGCTTGGCAGCCGACGGCGTGCACCAGCGCGTGATTCAGGTTCCTTCCATGTCACGTCGCAAGGCACTGGAGCACCTGCTGACCACCCATGACTGGGCCCAAGTGATGGTCTTCGTCGCCACCCAGCGCGGCTGCGACAACCTGAGTAGAAAGCTCCGTGTCTCTGGAACGAACGCCCTAAATCTGCATGGCGGTTTAGAGCAGCGACAGCGCAACTACGCGCTGACCCATTTTCGCAGCGGGGCGGCCCGGGTCCTGGTGACCACGGACATCGCCGCCCGCGGCATCGACGTGCCCAAGCTCGCTGCGGTTGTGAACTTCGATCTGCCGCGCTCCACAGCCGACTACATCCACCGAATCGGCCGCACCGCTCGTGCCGGCGAGACGGGGGAAGCGGTGTCCTTTGTGGACCACGACACAGAGCCCCACATGAAGCTGATCGAGAAGCGCAACAGCCTAAGGCTGGACCGCGAGCAGCTCCCCGGATTCGAGCTGGACCCCAAGGCGCCAAACAAGCCGGATGTCCACGGTGGGGTCAAAGGCAAACGCAAGAGCAAGAAGGACCGGCTGCGGGAGGCGGCGGCGAAGAAGCTCTGAGCAGTGGACGGTCCGCCCCAGCTTGCGGGCACGGCGCGTCCCAAGGACACACGACAACGCCCTCTACCAACCGCAGCCCTCGGCCCACATGGCGTCTTGGTCGTTGTTGGCGACCTCGTCCAGCCAGGCCGCCTGCCAATCATCGGCGCGCGCGGCAAAATCCGCCACATCGGCGTCCGCAGCGGCCGCATCCGCCATGGCTTGGCTCTCGAGGTCGATCGCACCCGTCGGAGTCCCCAGTCCAGGGATGCGAGCCGAGAGGCGACCGTGGTCCACCCCATCGGCCCAGGGGTCTGTCCCCTCCATTGGAAGATACCCAGGCAGATAGGACCACGCCTCGACCCAGGTGATTTCCCCGGCGTCGTTGAACACGAACTCTTCGTAGATCGGGCAAGGCTTGCCGTCGTGGGCGTCGTAGTAAAAGGTCACCGTGCAGCGTCCGAATGGCTGGACGTCAAAGCCGCGACAGTCCCGTTCGTCCACGATGCTCGGGTAGAGCACCAGAGCGGCATCCACGGCGATCATGTCGTCCCGGCCAAAGGCCGTCAGCTTGAGCCAAGGGCCCCATTCCCAGCGCACCACCTGCTCGCTGTAGGGCATCTCCTCCTCTAAATCGACCCGTGAATCCATGGTGTCGAAGTAGCGGCTGGACAGCTCGGCGTAGTAGTCGACGCTCTGCGTCGCCACGGAGCATGTCAGGTTGGCGGAGTCCCCTTCACAGGGGTCGGGCGCGCAGGCAAGAAGCATCCAAATCATGCCCACACACTACGACAGCTGGGAGGAATAGGAAACATCCGGTCCATTTTGACTTGAGCGGTCAAACGCTTCTGCTGTCATGCCCCGCGGGGGCCTTCGAAGAGGCCCCTTGTGTCCCTTGAGAGAACGGCAAGTGCGCAAGGGCACGGACACCGTACGTTGCGGGAGGCCCGCCCCGCTGTTCTCGCAGGGCAGCTCCTCGACGCAGCGGTGGGTGGCCACGTAGGATGGTTCGATGACCCGTTGCCCCGCAGTCCAACGTGGACCACAAGCACCGCAAGGGCTTCACCCAGCCGCTGCACCCGCTGGGATACCCACCCATGAACGTCCTTGGGCTGCTGGAGCCTCCGCTGCTAGACTCCTTGACCTCCGCTCTGAGCGGACACGGCGTGTCGCTCAGGAGCGCCCAGGGTCGGCCAGACGCGGTGTTGGCTGTTCTCGGCTCCCTGCACGACGAGGATGCCCGTCGGGCTGCCACTCAGGCCCACGTACCGGTGGTCTGGATTGTGGGCTCCGAGGAGCTGGCGAACGGCGACTCTCGGCTTCCCGCCAACGCGCACTTTGTGGTGCATCCCGTGCAACCCGAGGAGCTGGCCGCCCGTCTGCGTCGCGCAGTCGAACTCGAGGCCGTCACCCGGGTCGATCTGGGCGACCGAGTCATCGATCTGGACACACGCCAGGTCACCGCCGGAGAAGTGGCAACGGGCCTCACGGCGACCGAGGCGCGACTGCTGCGAGTTCTGGTCGCCGCCGAGAGCCGTGTGCTCTCCCGGGCCGAGCTGTTGCGCCGGGTCTGGGGCTACCGCGGCGGTACTTCCACACGCGCTTTAGACGTGGCGGTACGGCGACTGCGCACCAAAATTGAGCCGGATCCATCGTCCCCCAAGCACCTCCTGACCGTCGTGCGAACCGGCTACAGGCTGGCCCTCACGGCCGAGCAGATCGAGCGAGGAGGACGGCTCGCCGAGCTCGCCCACACCCTGCGACCCGATGAAGTCCCGGTCTCAGATACCCCCTTCTGTGGCCGGTCCACAGAACAAGCCGCGCTGCTGCGTCTCCTCGCGCCGCCGGGTGCCCGGGTTTCGCTGATTGCGCCACCGGGAATGGCCAAAAAGCGCTTGGCTCTCGAGACACTGGCCCAACATCCGGCGCCGGTATGGAGCGTGCAGGTCCCCTTCGACTCCGACGATCTGCCGGGAGCCGTCTTGAGAGTGTCAGGCCTGGGCGCCCGCCGTACCCTGACGGATGCTCTGCAGGCGCTCGCAAACACACCCCAAGCCGTGCTCTGGATGATCGGACACCAAGCGGCGCAGGCGAGCTGCCGCGCCCTGCTCGACCAAATCAACCAGATCGCACCCCAGGCACGCGTGCTCTACACCGGGCCCCGTCCGCTGGGCTTGCCCGGGGAAAAGGCACTGTCCCTTGGACCTCTGTCGAAGGAGGGCAGCTGCCAGCTTCTCGCCGCTCTATGGGAGCGCCACGCCCCCTTTGCCGAGCCACTGCCGCCACACGACCCCGGGGCCGCAGCCCTGCACGAGCTGGCCGGGGGGCTGCCCCTGGCACTGGAACTCCTGGGCGCAGGATTCGCCACTCGCAGTCCCGAGGAGGTAGCCCGCTCGTGGAACCACACCTCGGCGTGGCGACAGCTCAACGACCTACTGGCTCCAATGTGGACTGGGCTGGCCCCAGAAGTTCAGCTGGGCTTGATGGGCCTGTGCCAGCTTTCCGGCTCAGTCTCGCCAGAGGGCGCAGAGCACGTCCTGAGCGTTCTTCTCGGGGACGCCGCCTCCGGGGTGCTCGACCGTCTCGTGCGACAGGCGCTGATTCAACGTCGGGCCTCCGTCCACGGAACGCGCCTGTGGATTCCACAGCCCCTCGTAGCCTTTGTGCGCCAGGTCGAGACACCCCACGACCCAAGGCGCGCACAGGCGGCGGTGAACGCCTGGTGCACCCACCTTGGCAAACGCCAGACACTCCGTGAGCTGCGAAGCCCCACTGGGTCCGGGTGGTTGATCGAGCTTCGCACCCGGGCGCCTGATCTAGAAAAGGCCGTGCGAAGCGAAGCGCTGAATGGCCGACAGACTCTGTGCGCGATGCGGGCCCTGTTCTGCTTGGCAGTGTACGACGCCTCTGCACGACCACTGGACACTCTGCTCGAGCAGCTCGACCCCAAGCTGGAATTCGAACCCGTGGAGCGCGCGGAGCTGGAGTACTTGGTCTTGGAGTACTCCCTGGGACACCGGCCCATTCCTCCACCCGAACGCTTGAACAGCGCTCTGGTCTCGGCCCAAGAGGCGGGCCACACCAACCTGGAAGCCTCTCTTCGGATCTGCGCGGGCTACCTCGCCCTGGGCGCCGCCGACACGGCACTGGCCACGGTTCACGCCGAGGCGGCCCTGGCACTCATCGACCGAGTCACCCCGTGGAACCGGGTGAACATCCTCGGATTTGCGGTCGGTCCGAGAGTGGCCACCTCCGAGAGACCCGAGGTGCAGCGCGCCCTGCTCCGACACATGCGGGAACGGCGAGAGGCCGGCGATCACCTCACCGTGGCCCGAAACGCCTGCTGGGTCGCCCAACCCCACTGGCGTGCTGGGCGACTCCACGAAGCACTGGACGCCACAAGCGCCGGGGTAGAGGCCGCCCGAGCCTTGACCGACCACGTGGCAGAAGCCCGCGACCTGGGCAACGTGGCCACCTTGCACTTCTTGATGGACGATGTCCCCAAAGCGCTGGAGGCCCAGGAACGGGCCCTCGCTCTCATGCGTCAGCTCGGGATGCGCCAAGGTCTCAGTACCGACCTGAGCGTGTACGCCGAGCTGCTGCATGTGGTCGGTGAGACCGAACGAAGTCGGCAACACACCCGGGAAGCCCTAACTGCAGCGCGCACCGAGATCCTGCCTCGCTACCGATGGATCGCGTGGCGCAGCGCCGTGAAGCTTCACCTTGCACGCGGCGAGTGGCGGTCGGCGACAGCGGCATCCGAAGACGGCATTGCGGCCTGCGGAGATTCAGACGGTGTCATGGCACTGGAGCTGCGCCTGCTGACAGCGCTGGCACATGCGCACGCCGGGACCATTGGCCCCAAGGCGCCTGGGTTGAAGACTGCCCACACAGTGTACGCCAGCCTCGCCGACCAAAACGCACGCCTAAGGCTGGCGGGCATGCTGGCGCTTCTGGAGTCGATGACCGACGCCCCAGAACGCCCATGGACCGAGCGCTACGCAACAGCCCGCGAACGCTTTGTGCGAACACCCCGCCGTGACGTGATGGCCTTCGATCGCCTACTGGAGGCGTTTCCAAACGACCAAACGCTCGATCTGTTGTGAGTGTTTGGACGTTTCAGGCCGTTGTTACACCGCCGTTACGCCAAAGATGGAACCTTAAGGAGGCCACCCAGACCCACGGAGAACCGTCATGTTCATCTTGCCTCTCGCACTGTCCACACTTGTCTTTGACGCTCTGATCCCACAGGCCCACGCCAAGAAATCGACAGCCTACGAGCTGACCACCGCCACGAAGACCAAGAAGCGGCTCGTC
>CAJQPC010000030.1 GCA_905480105.1 uncultured bacterium
CCGTCGCGATGCACATTGACCTGCACGAGACCACCGACAGCGACAACAGCGAATTCCGACCCGCAAAGGCGGCTCGAGAC
Source organism: uncultured bacterium (assembly GCA_905480105.1). Lineage (GTDB taxonomy): Bacteria > Myxococcota_A > UBA796 > UBA796 > CAJQPC01 > CAJQPC01. The sequence continues at coordinate 81 of CAJQPC010000030.1, forward strand.
GGCACAGTGCAGACCAACTGGAACATTCCCGATGGCTTTTACTTGGTAGACCGCAGCGACAGCCCGACCCCGGACTTTCAACAGGCCATCTGCAGAGCCGTGGCGCAGGTCACCCACATCGCCGAGCCGGACGAGAACGGAATGCTCATTGGCGTGCCCCTGCAGCAGCACGGGGTGGTGGAATACGACGCGGTGAAGCTGGGCCTGTGCATGGGCATGACCCGCGCACCGTTCTGCACCACGACAGAAGTGTACCCGGACAGCCCCAAGACAGACCCGGAGACCTGTGCTCTGGCTCAAGTCGCTGCGCTTAGCGCAGGATTGGAGTTCGTGTTGGGCAGGCCCAAAGTTGTCTAAGGCTCTCCTGCGGTGGCGCGCTCACCCCTCCAGCTTCTCCACAATCAAATCAATGAACTCCTCCCGGTCCAACTGACGGTAGCTGTAGCTTTCCTCAAACCACACACAGATCGAATCCTTCTCGCCCTCTCGGGCCATGCGGGACACCTGGGGGCTGGCTTGGCAAAGCGCCACGATACGGCCCAAGACCCCTTCCGCAGCAGAGTGACCGGGGTGGTATCGGTCCCGCAGCCACGCAAAGACCAAATAGACCAGAGCCGGGTCCGCCTGCTCGGCCTCCACGCGGATGTCGGCGACGGGACGCGTGCCGTCTTCCAGCATGGTCAGCAGGTGACGGGCAGCGCGCTTCTCGAACTCAAAGGACATTGGGGCTCCAGGCTCGGCTCCCCTATCCGATCAGAGCAGCCGCAGAGAATCCACCGCTTGGGGATGGTCTTGGGGATCCAAGACTAGACCCTGGCGCAGGCCATCTCGAACCCACTCAAACACAGCCAGGTCCATCTCCCGCTTCTCTGTACTGCGTTTTTTCGACGAGGCCATCACAATGTTCATCCGGTGATTCCCCTCGAAGTTCTTGGCATGCCTGCCCAGAAAAGCCCAATACATCGGGGTGATCGGACAGCTCTTCTTTGGGTGGAATGCACAACTCTGGCAGGCGTCCCCCATCTTATGGATGTAGTTGGCACCAGAAACATAGGGCTTGGTGGTCATCACATTGCCAACCCCGTAGGTCCCCATACCCACCACATTGGGCTCCACCACCCAGTCAAAAGCGTCTACAAACCCCACCCAAAACCAGTCGCTGAGATCCTGCGGCACCACATCAAGCAGGGTCGCGATGTTTGAGAGCACCATCAGCCTGGGAATGTGGTGGGTCCAGCCAGTCTCCCACACCGCCTGGACCTCCTCATCCAGACAGCGAAGCCCTGAAGGGCTACCCGACCAGTAGGCGGCTGGCAGCCTTTCCTGGCGCTCCAGGGGGTCCACCAGGGGCTGCCCATTTAGGCTGCGCATTCCATCCGTGACCCGGTGAATGTGCCGCACGAATTCCCGCCAGCCCAGGATCTGCCGCACAAAACCTTCCTTCGAGTTCAGCGGAATATCCATCTCCAGCACATCGTTTACCACCTGCTGAGGCAGCAAGCGGTGCAGGTTCAACAAGGGCGCAATTCGGGTGTGAAACAGCCCTCTGGACTGCGTGGACATGGCGTCCTCGAAGGGGCCAAAGTGTGTCATACACTCCTGCTTGGCCCAAGCCCAGAGCGACTGAACCTGTTGGATAGACGCGGGGATTTGGCTCCCATCCAGCTCCCCCGGATGGTCAGCGAAGCGTTCTTGTATCAGTTCTACAACCTCTTGCGTGATGGAGTCTACCTGGAAGGTCGGAGGCTGCGGTGCGCTGGGCTCTCCTGACCAGGGCCGCCGATTGTCCGCGTCGTGAGAAAACTTGCCCCCAACCGGCTTGCCATCTTGCATCAAAATACCGGTCTTCTTTCGAAGGTTTCGGTAAAAGGCATCCATGCGAAATGGGCCGACTCCCGCCTTAGAAAAATCCTGTTCTGAGCTTAGCCAACCGCCGTGTGGGAGGACCTGAATGCGGCCGGAGGAGACCAGCTCCTGGAGCTCCAAGCGAAGCTCTCTCTCCGCGGCCCGCATCATGCATAGCGGACCCCGCTCCGCCACAACCTCCGCCAAAACATGTGCATAGCCCTGGTCACTAAAACGATAGTCTACGGCCACCCCTCGAGCGGCTTGCTCCAGCGCAAAGTGGCGCTGACTACTCAGGATCCAAGCCAACTTTTGCTTGTGGTAGGCCCTGCGCCCGGGTTTGTGATTGGACTCGATGAGCACGATACCCAGAGACTCTGGACTACTACCGGAGAGCGGTCCGATTCCCTCGCTGAGCTGATCGTAGGGCACATACACCCAATTGCGTGCAGAGCCCGCTTCTGGGTTGAGGGACTGAAGGGAATCGTAAAAACAGGACACACTGACTCTTTTGACCGACAGAGGCGTTGGGCTCGCATAAATTGCAACCATTGCGCAGCCAAGGCCAGACTGAGCATGTCCCAACTCCCACTTCTCCCCGGAACACCGGCCCACCCAACGCCGCTACCCACGCACCTTGAGCGACGCTGTCTAACCCGGGCCGAACCACGTGCCGGCGAGCTGGTCTTGGTCTGGCTGCGGGTGGCTGTCCGTGGCCACGAGAACCCCGCTCTCGACGCGGGGCGCATCATGGCCGCTACGCTCGGTCTGCCGCTGCTCGTCTACCACGCTGTCTCAGAACGCTACCCGCATGCCAGCGACCGGCACCACGCCTTCATCCTACAGGGCGCGCAAAATCTATCGCAAGAGCTGCACGAGCAGGGTCTTCGGGGGGTGTTTCATGTCGAGCGCCCAGGGCACAGGGGCCCTGTGCTCAAGGCGCTTGCGACGCGGGCGGCGCTGGTCATCACCGACGCCATGCCTCTAAAGCCCTTGAGCAGCTGGACCAACGCGGTGGCCGAGCACGCGCCACTGTGGCAGATGGACTGCTCTTGCGTGGTGCCCATGAGTGCCCTGAAGCGCCAGCCTACCCGGGCGTTTGCGTTTAGGAAGGCCACCTTAGCCCTGCGCCAGGACATGCTGGACCCCTGGCCCCAGGTCGACGCCCACACAGAAGCCTTTCACGGAGAACTAGGGTTCGAGCCGGTGGACATAGAGCGGGCAGACTTGGCCACCCTCATCGCGGCCTGTGAGATCGACCACAGCGTCGGACCGGTAGCCGACACCCTGGGCGGTTCAAAGGCTGGCTACGCGCGCTGGGAGCGCTTCCGTGATGGCCCCCTAAAACACTATGCAAGACAGCGAAACGACGCAGCACGCCCCCGCTCCGTATCGCGTCTCTCCGCCTATCTACACTACGGACACATCTCTCCCTTTCGAATCGCGCGCGAAGCCCAGGCCATGGCCGCGGATAAGTTTTTGGACGAACTCTTGGTGTGGCGGGAGCTGGCGTGGCATCACTGCCACCACGCCGTCTCAGATCCCCGCGCCTGGACTGCGCTCCCGACATGGGCCAGAGAGACGCTGGAGGCACACCACGAAAGCACGCCGCTGCCCCTCGAGGCCCTGGAGCTGGGCCAGACTGACTCTGCCCTATGGAACCTCGCACAGAAGTCTCTGTTGATACACGGAGAGCTACACAACAATCTGCGTATGACCTGGGGCAAGGCCCTGCTCCAGTGGTCCCGCAGCCCGCGACAGACCTTGGCCCGGCTCTTCGAGCTCAACGACCGCTATGCTCTGGACGGGCGTGACCCAGCCAGCGTCGCTGGACTCACTTGGTGTCTGGGCGCCATGGACCGTCCATTTTCACCCCCAGAGCCCCCTTTCGGTAGCGTGCGGTCTCGGAGCTTGGCACACCACGCTCGACGCCTGGACTTAGAGCGCTATGGTGCGTGGGTGAGTCGAGCATCTCTCCCCAACACTCCGAGCATCCTGGTCGTCGGCGCTGGCCTGGCTGGAGCTGCAGCTGCACACACCTTGGCCCGCACGGGCGCGCACGTCCAGGTCTGCGACAAGTCCAGAGGCGCCGGTGGCCGCATGTCCACGCGCCGCAATCCCCAAGGTGCTTTTGACCACGGCGCCCAGAGCTTCACGGCCCGAGACCCTCGCTTTGTACGGCAGGTCAAGCTTTGGGAAGCGGCCGGTGCCGTGGCCCCTTGGCCAGGCAAACTGGGCCAGTTTGATGGGGTCTTGAGCGCCGGGTCCAACACAGAACCCCGATTCGTCGCTGCCCCCGCGATGAACGCTCTGCCCAAGCGCCTGCTCCAGGACCTGACTCTGCACACCCAGACTCATGTGCAGCGCATCGCCCGAGAGGGCCAACAGTGGCGGGTGGAGACCGAGACGGGAGAGCTCGGACTCTATGATCGCGTCATCCTGACGATTCCGGCGCCTCAAGCTTTGGCTCTCTTAGGGACCGATCACGCCTTTTCTACAGCCCTGCAGAATGTGCACTACGCCCCCTGTTGGGCGGCCATGCTACACGGCCGCGCGGGGCTGCCATGGGATGGGATTCGCTGCAGCAGCGGCCCCCTGGCTTGGGCTGGCCGACAAGACACCCTTCCGGATCGAGGTGGACAGGAGCGCTGGGTCCTACACGCCAGCCCAGAGTGGTCGCAAGCCAACCTCGAAGCGGACAAGAACTGGGTAGCGGAGCAGCTCGCTCAAGCATTCGCCGAGCTGGGCGGCGGAGGCGACCATTCGCTGGACGTGCACCGCTGGCGCTACAGCTTGGTCACGCAAGCCATGGGAAAGGACCACCTCCAACACCAAGGCCTGCTCTATGCAGGCGACGGCTGCCTGGGGGGACGCATAGAGGCCGCATGGCTGAGCGGGGTGGCTGCAGCGGGTGCGGTGTTGGCGCAGGCCGGACACGGTCTCTAAGGGCCGGGAGAATCCGGTGGACGCAGGTCTCCAACCCCGGCTCGCTCCAGCTCCGCTTGTACCCGAGCCATGAACGCATCACCGGGGTCCACCTTGACCGTTCGATAGCTCGGGTCCACCTCGTCAAAGTAGGGTGTGCCTTCCAGCTCACGGTATTCGTGGTGTCCGATGAGCAGCTCGATGGGGTGCTGGCTGCTCAACCAACAAACCAAGTCTGCGTTCGCCAGAACCTGCGCCTCGGTGAGCGGGAACCCTTTGGCTCCCCCCACGTTCTCCACACCGACAGCCACGTGGTTCAGGCCAATGACATGACGGGCCATGGTGGTCACCGGAAGCAGCTGGTGGATGCTTCCGTCTCGATCCACCAGGAAGTGCGCGCTGACGTTCAGGGCGCCGGCGCCTGCGAGCTTGGGTCGGCCAACCAGGCGAACCGCATCGAAGGTATTGAACGCACCCGAGAAGCTGCTTCCGGCAGTCCAGTGCAGGACCACCACCTTGGGCGCGATCTGCACCGTGGTCGGAGCACTGTTCGGTGCCGGGGCCTGATGGGCCGAGCGATACGCACGGGTCAAAGTCTCCCGCTCCGAATTCCAGGTGATGGGAGTCTGAATAATGGTGGGCTTGGGGCACATCGGGGCCGCAGCACGCTCGATTTCTTGCACGTCTGGGCGTTGCAGCTCAAGGGCGGCCGGTGGGGTGGCGTGACCAGGGTCCTCCGTAGCCACCGACCCCGTACAGGCCGCCAAGGAGAGAAGAATGGCGTACAGCAGGGGTGGCTCCAACAAGAGGGAAAATCATGCCACGGGAATGCGTCCAGGTGAATACCCGGGTGTTCAGCCTGGACGCCTTCTTGGAGGTTGCGGGCCTTGTCCCCATGCGGCCAGATAGGATGTGGTGACCAAAGCGCCTCGGACAGGGTAGGGGCGCCGGGGATGGGAGTCCAACATGGCCAGCCAAGAGTTGCTCGAACGATCTGACAATGCCTGCGAGCTCTGCTCCAACACGGCGGGACTGCACGCCCACTCGGTGGCCCCTCACCTGGACGAGCACCCGGACCACCAGGTCCTGATCTGCGAGACCTGCGAGACAGAGCTGCAAGCAGATCCCCTCAACGGACAGCACTGGATGTGCCTACAAGGCTCCGCATGGTCGGGCTTTGCGCCCGTTCAAGTCATGGCCTACCGCCTGCTCAGCCGCCTGAGCGAGCCCTGGGCCCTGGACCTGCGCGAGCAGCTCTACCTGGAGGAAGAGACGCTGGAGTGGGCCAAGGACGGCCTGCCGGATGCAGACGCCGTGGCCACTGTAGACAGCAACGGTGCCACGCTGGCCGACGGAGACTCCGTGACCTTGATCAAGGATCTGAACGTCAAGGGCGGCGGATTTACCGCAAAGCGCGGAACCCTTGTGAAGGGCATCCGGCTCACCGACAATCCCTTGCACATCGAGGGTCGGGTCAACAAGCAGACCATCGTGCTGGTTACGGCCTACCTTAAGAAGGCCTAAATGATCCCCAACCAAGCCCCGAGTACTCTGACCTTGCGAGGCCAGCTGATCCGTTTTGAAGGCAACCCCTTCGAGACGGATGACGCCCTGGTCTATGAGCGCGACGGCCTAATCCACGCCGTGAACGGCAAGATCGTGCACGTCGGAGACGCCACCACCCTGCTCCAGGCCCATCCCGAGCTGCAGCCGGAATCCGTCAGCGGCATTCTGGCGCCGGGCTTTGTGGACGGGCACCTGCACTACCCCCAGATGCGCATCTTGGGAGCCCATGGAGAGCAGCTCTTAGACTGGCTCAACCGCTATACCTTCCCCGCTGAACTGAGCTTCTCTGACCCCCAGGTCTGCCAAGAAGCCGCCGAGCTCTTCGTGCGCTCCTGCGTCTCCAATGGCGTGACCACGGCGGCGGCATGGAGCACGGTGCACCCCCAGTCGGCGGAGGCGCTCTTTCAGGCAGCCAGCCAAGCCGGCATGCGCATGATCACCGGCAAGGTGCTCATGGATCGCAACGCCCCCGAGGGCCTCCAAGACACCGCTCAGACCGGCTTTGACCAGTCCCAGGCGTTGATTGAACGCTGGCATGGCATGGGCCGAAACGCATACGCCGTCACGCCGCGCTTTGCCCCAACCAGCACCCCCGAGCAACTGGAAGCCGCAGGCGCATTGATGGCCCAAGACCCCAGCTTGTACCTTCAGTCGCACGTCGCAGAGACCCAAGCCGAGTGCGCGTGGGTGGCCGAGCTCTTCCCAGGCATGGGCAGCTACCTCTCGGTCTACGCGAACTTCGGACTCATGGGACGCCGAGCGCTCTACGGCCATGGCATCTACCTGGAGCCAGGGGACCTGGGTCTGCTCGCAGAGACCCAGACCGGCGTGGTGCACTGCCCAAGCTCCAATCTCTTTCTCGGCAGCGGACTCTTCCCACTCCATCAAGTTCGTCCAACGGTCCGCGTCGGGCTGGGCTCGGACATCGGCGCGGGCACGCATCTCAGCCCACTGGTCACCATGGGCGACGCCTACAAGGTGGCACAGCTCCAAGGCCAGAGCCTGAACGCTGCCCAACTCTGGTGGCTCGCCACCGCTGGCGGCGCAGAGCTCTTGGACCTGGGGTCGCAGGTGGGCAACTTTGCCCCAGGCATGGACGCCGACATCGTGCTCCTGGACCCCGAGATCTCAG
>CAJQPC010000031.1 GCA_905480105.1 uncultured bacterium
CCTCCTGCCTTGTGGATCAAGGGGTGGAGTCACCCGACACTGGAGACTCTGACCTGGGTGGGGGAACTTGGGTTCCGCTGTCTCCCACTCCACCGGCCGCAAAGCTGGCGGCGCCGATGAGCAGGAGAACGGTCTGCTGCACCCGAACGAGCACCGCGACAGCGACTGAATCTGGCTGGGGAACCCCAGCCGTCACGTGCAGAAAGGCGGCGAACATGGCGTCCCAACCCAGTTGCCCGCCGGGAATCAGGAACAGGGCCACGATGCCGGCAGTGGCGGCGCTGTAGGTGAACACCAGGCCCCAGACGCTAAAGCTCACACCCATGCCCCAGGCACCCAGCCCAATCCCAGCGATGACACAGAGGTGGCCGGCCAAACTCCAGCCGCAGGCCTGCATCCAGCGGGTCCAGGGAAGGGCCGCGACCGCCGACAGGTCGCGGGCCATGGCTTGGGCGGCGTCGTGGGCGCTGGACATCCATTGGCCCAGGCGGCCGGGGCCTCGAAGGCGCCCGATGGTGTGCGTGGCGAGGGTGGACAGAATGCGGGGTTTGGCTGCGACAAAGGCTAGAAAGCCAGAGGCCGCGAAGATCACGATAGAGGCCAACTCGACCAGCCCACTGTACTGCTCTGGCACGGGCAGCTCGCCGCTGAGACGGGCCATCGCAGCCAGCAGTCCAGCCGATGCCAGACCGACGAAGCGGCCGCTCAGGGCGCCAGCCAAGGCAGCGGTTGCTGGAACTCCGTAGCGGCGCTCCACCAACACCGCGACGGCTAATTCGCCCGCTGGACCGGGTAGGGCCACGTTGAGCAGCAGTCCAGTCGTGGTCAAAGTACTCAAGCCCAAGATGGGCAGGTGCTCACCACCGGGAATCAGGCTGCGCCAGCGGGCTCCCAACAGGAACATGGCGCTGGTCATCACCAGCAGGGCTGCCAGGATGGGGCCTAAGCGGGTACGCCCCAGTAGGTCGGCGACTACGTCCGCTCCCAGCTCGCTTCGAGACAGTGCCAGGGCAGCCAGTGCGATGCTCGTCAGGATCAACAACGCGAGTAGCAGGCCCTTGCGCAGGACGCGAGTTTGTTCTTGGGCTCTCACCTAAGAGACACGATCTAAGAGCCCGAACTTCTTAAGTTTGTAGCGTAGGGTGTTGCGCTCCACACCCAAAAGCTCTCCTAAGAACTGACGGTCCCCCTTGGCCTGCTGGATGCCTTGCAACAGCACTGCGCGCTCGGTGTCCTCGAGGTGCTGGGCCAGAGAGAAGCCTTCCCCCAAGGTCATGGACTGGCTGCCTGGAGCCTGGGCGGGCGACTGGAAGCTGCCAAAGACCACGGCGCGTTCGACTACAGCCTGAAGCTCCCTTAGGTTTCCAGGCCAGTCGTGTTGGTCCAGGGCTTGGAGCTCACCCGCGGACGCCACCGGTGTGCTGCGGCCCAGCTGTTGGGCCCGAGCCTGGGCAAGCGCGCTCACCAAGGTAGGCAAGTCCTGCATGCGTTGACGCAGGGGTGGGACGCGCAGGACCAGCACGGCCAAGCGGTAGTAGAGCTGTTGGCTGGCTGGGTTTCGTGCAGCCTTTTGGGACCAGTCTTCTTCGGCCGAGGCCAGAACTCGGGGGCCGCCGCTGGGAGCTAAGGCGTCGAGGATCTGGTTCAAGCTCTGGTGGGCCTGGGGCGAGAGCAGATCTACGCTGGGCAGCAGCAGAGTGCTCACACCGCTTAGGTCCTTGGGCACGCGATCTGGGTGGGTCAGGGTCACAATCCGGCCCTGGTTGTGCAGACTGCGTGCCAGGGCTGCCCGCCCGCTCCCAGGCTCGCCGATCACCAGGACGGTGGAGTCCACGCCTGCCAGTGCCTCGACTTGAATCCGAAGGGCCTGGGTGGCCGGGGCTTCTCCAAGCAGCACGGGCTGGGAGTACTCCGTCTGCTCAGGGGGCTGTAGGAGCTCCAGCACTGTAGATGGAGACACCGGCTTGGTCAGAAAGTCCCGAGCGCCCTCTTGCATGGCCGTGACGGCAATGTCCACGCTGCCAAAGCCGGTCATGAGCACCACCTGGGGAGGCTGTTCGAGTCCTCTGGCGATGCGCAGGAGCTCCAGGCCGTCCATCGGCTCCATTTTTAGGTCTGAAAACACCCACGTCACGTCGCCTTCGGAGAGGCGCTCACATGCGCTTGCACCATCAAAATAGGCCTGAGCGTCATGGCCTTGGCGGTTCAGTATCTTGGCCAGGGCTTGGGCTGCGCTGCGGTTGTCGTCGACGACCAGGATCACTGGGGCGCTCCAGGCAGGGTGATCAGAAAGCGTGCACCGCCCATCGGGCTCGTATCTATCTCCAGTTGTCCGCCGTGTCCGTGTATCACGCGCCTGGCCACGCTCAGTCCCAGACCACTTCCGCCTTGGCGTGCGCTGAACCCGGCAGCAAAGATCTGTTCGCGTAGAGCCAGAGGCACGCCTGGGCCGTCGTCTTCGACCGCGATCAAGAGCTGATCTCCTTCGGCGATCAGTCCCAGGTGCACCTGGTTGCCGCCCTTCTCATCCAAGACTGCGATGGCATTTTGGATCAAGTTCTCTACAGCCCGACGGAGCAGTGCTGCGTCTCCTCGGACCTGAACCGGGAGCTCAGGTAGGGTCAGGATCAGCTGCACGTTAGCTGCCTGAGCGCGAGGTTGGTGCAGGCCGACTGCCCGCTGGAGCATCTCTTTGAGCTGGAAGGGGGCATGGATCAGGCGTAGGTTTCCGTCGGCGTTCAGCAGTCGCTGAACCACTTGTTCAATCAGCGTGACCTCTGCAGCCAGGTCAGCGAGAGTGAGCTTGCGCTCTGAGAGTTCAGGCTCGTGGGCCAACAGGTCCGCAAGCATGGTGACGCTCTGCAAGGGGTTGCGCACCTCGTGGGCGACCACGGCGCCCAGTTCCTGGGTCAGGGCTTGGCGGGCGGCCACCTCGTCTTCTCGCGCGGCAAGGGCACTGGAGAGCTGATTGAGTGCGTTGCTCAAGATCTGAAGCTGGAGTTCCCGGGGAGCTTTGAGGGGTGCAGGGGTCTCTCCACGTCCCAGGGCTTCTGCGAAGTGGGCCATTGGAGTGAGTGACGCCAAGCTTCTGCGGAGCACCAGGAAGACGAGTGACCCAGCCAGTGCCGCAGATAGGGCGGCCACCCAGGCCATCTGAATCAGCCAGGAGCGGGTGTCAGGTGCCGGCATCCAGCCGACCATGGGTGTTCCCGCTGGGGTCAGGCCACAAGCACCCTTGATCCAGGTCTCTTGGAAAAGCAGCGGCCCTGCTGGGTACACCCGGTCTTCGGGGAGAGGGTGGGGGCAGCGGGCTGCGATGGCCTGGATTGCGGGATCGGAGAGCAGGGCCTCCCCGCTCTCGTCTAAACCCGACCATCCTGAGAGGCTCTCGTGGGGGGGATCCCCTGCTCGCTCTAGAGCCAAAGCCACCACCTCGACGGCATGGTCTTGGGCCCGAAGCCGCGCGTCGCCCTGGAGCTGCCAGAGCAGAGGGGCCACACCGAGAAGCACCGCCAAGGTGCTCAGGCAGGCTGCCAGGACCGCTACACGCAGCGAGGTCCCTGCGGGAGGCAACTACATGCCCACTTGCATGCTGGAGTTTTCATTGTCTTCAGCGTCGGTTGCTTCGACCTCGGCGGCCATGCGAATGGCTATTCCTTCGACGCCGGAGAGCTCGTAGAGCTCCATGTTTACGCTCGCACGCTCCAAGTCGGCCTGCATGGCGAAGGTCTGAGTGTATGCGCGTCCGTAGTCATACTGCAGGGTCTGGGGGTGACTGCAGCCGACCAATGCGGCGAGGGCAAGCGCACTGAGTATCAAGCGCTTCATGGCGCCTCCTTCAAGTTTGGAGTCATCTGGTCCAAGGCATCACGCGCATTGGCGTGTCCTGGCACGTGTTTTAGAGCGGTGTGAAAGCTGCCCTTGGCTTGTTGGTCGGCCCCGCGGGCCAATTGGGCCACACCCAGGTTGAAGTGGGCCTCTGCCTCCAGGATCTCGGGGTCAAAGCCCAAGCTCGCGGAGAGAGCGGACCGGAAAGTGTTCAGGGCCGTCTCGTCTTGGCCCAACGCGGCCTGGCTAAAGCCCATGTTGTTTCGGGCGCGCGTCAGATTTGGGCTGAGTTTGAGGGCCTCGCGATAGCTGTGGATGGCCTCCTCGTGGCGGTTCTGGGACGCCAGCACAAAACCCAGATTGTTGTGCAGGTCGGCCACGTCGATGCTGCTCAGTGTGCCCGGGGCGAAGCGCAGGGCTTTCCGGCAGTTCAGCTCTGCCTCGTCGGTCTCTTTCAGGTCCATATGGGCCAGGCACATCACCTTGTGGCGCTGGTAGTTCCGCATGTATTGATTCTCAAGGAGCAAAATCGCATCCATGGGCAGGGCTTTGGCCACGAGCGCCCGTGCTTGTAGAATGTCCAGGTCTGCTCCGGTCATGCCACCCGCGCGCACCTGGGTGATTGCGTACAGGGCCTTGTCCGGCTGCTTGGAGTCGATCAGTACTTCAATGAGTTCCAGCTGAACCTGCTCGGCCTCTGCCGGGTCCCAGGTAGAGGTGGGCGGAGGGGCTGCAGCAAAGGCAGTGGCGATGAGAAAGAGAGTGAGCATCAGCTGATCGCTGGAATGAGATTGCGAACGACCTTGATGATGGCCGGCCCGATCAAGATGATGATCAAGCAAGGCAGCATGAACAAGATCATGGCCACTGTGAGCTTGGGAGAGATCTTGGCAGCCGCCTCTTCGGCCGCTTGCATGCGGCGCACCCGGACCGTCTCGCTGTGCACACGTAGGCTCTTGGCAACCGGGGTACCGAAGCGCTCCGACTGAATGAGCACATTGACCAAGTTGCCAATTTCTTCCAGCCCGGTGCGGTTCTCCAAGTGTTGGAGTGCCTCGGCGCGTGACACTCCGGCGGAAACCTCGGCGTTGACCAGCTGCAGCTCGCCGGCGAGCAGGGGGGCGGATTCCTCCGTCTCTCTGGCGATGCGGCGGAAGGCCGCATCCAGACCCAAGCCGGCCTCGACGCTGGCGACCAACATGTCCAGGGCATCCGGGAAAGTCTTGAGCAGGGTCTCTTGGCGCTTTTGCAGGGCGTTGGTCACGATGATCGCTGGCAGGTAGTAGCCCAGGGCAGAGACCAGAAGAGCGATGAAGATTTGGTAGATCAGAACCAGATTACCGGTCAGCGTAAGGCTAGCCAGCGGCAAGACAACGGATAGAGCAAAGCGGGTAGCCGAGTAGCTCTCGACGTTGTTCCTGCCGCGGTAGCCGGCTTGGATGAGTCTGCGCTTGAGTACACTGAGCTCTTCCAGATCGGTGGGTGCGGCCACCTTGGAGACTGCGGAGCGCATCTTGAGAAGGCGGTCGTCCAGCTGCTGGGCTGGCACGTCTCCTCCGTGTGTCAGGTCCTCGAGTCGGTCCCGAGCGCTGCGGCTTGGGTTGACGAAGACCCACGCTGCTCCGCAAATCCCACCTACGGCCGTGATGACAAGGAGCACAGCGCCGATCATGATTGGACTCATGTTCAGGCCTCGATCTTGGTGAGTTCGACCATCACAATGACGCCGAGAGTGAACCAGGTGCAGACAAAGGCCACCATTGCGAAGCCGATGGGGTCGTTGAACAAGGGGTCCAAGTATTCTGGGCGAATCGCTTTGATCGCACCAAAGATAACAATCGGAAGAGCGCCCAGGATGATTGCCGAGAATCGAGCCTCTGCGGTGAGCGCTCGGACCTTGCCCTTGAACAGGAAGCGCTTGCGGATGGTGTTCGAGATTCCATTCAGGATTTCAATCAGATTTCCACCTGTCTCGCGTTGGAGGAGCACCGAGCTGGCGAAGATCTTCAGGTCGAAGTTGGAAGGGTTTCGTCCCAGTAGTGCGCGCATGCAGTCGCGAAAATCACGGCCGAGGTTGTTCTGCTCGTAGACCAAGCCGAACTCTCCTGAGATTGGCATGTCCATCTCCTCGGCGCAGCCTCTCAAGGATTCGGCAATTCCGTGTCCTGCTTGAAGGGAGCGGGCGACCATATCCAGGGCGTCTGGCAGCTGCTCTGTCAGTCGGGCAGCCCGCGCGTTGGCCTTGGATCGGACAAGTAGGACGGGTACATAGGCCAAGGCGGTGCCGAAGACTGCCATGGGCAAGCTCCTGAAAACCAGCCCCATTGCGGCCATCCCGACCAAAGCGGCCAGGGCCATTTGGACGACAAGCGACTGAAAGGAGTAGGGCTGACCGGCGTGGAGCAGGAGCAGGAGCAACTTGCGCTCGATGCGTGCTGCAAGGTCCAGGCTGTCGTCGCCATCCCTTTTTAGGGCGAGCTTGAAGAGCAACTCGTTCTCTTCTGTGTCACCGTCACCGGTGCCCAAGCGCCTGGACAGTTCTCGGGCCTCACGTTCCTTTTCGGTGACGCGGTACCAGTAGAAGCCCTGCAGCGCCAGCATTACGGCCGAAAAGACGACCACGATGATGAAGATGAGGAGAACACGGTTCATCTCTCAGACCTCCATGCGAAAGCGGAACAGGTCAGGGGGTAGAGGGATACCGTTCCTAGCCAGCTTGTCCGCGAACTTTGGGCGTACGCCTGTGGCCCGGAAATGTCCGCGCACCATGCCTTTATCGTCGATTCCAGTCTGTTCGAATAGGAAGATGTCCTGGGTCGTGATGACGTTGGATTCCATACCGAGGATTTCGGTGACCGCGGTGACACGGCGGGTTCCGTCGGAGAGGCGGGTCTGCTGAACGACTAGGTTGAGTGCCCGAGCGATCATCTCGCGGATGGTCTTGTCGGTCAGGTTCGACATGCCCATCGACACCATGGTCTCCATGCGGGCAAGGGCGTCGCGAGGCGTGTTGGAGTGAATGGTTCCCAAGGAACCATCGTGACCTGTGTTCATGGCTTGGAGCATGTCGATGGCCTCGATGCCTCGAATCTCTCCAAGAATGATGCGGTCGGGCCGCATGCGCAGGCAGTTCTTGAGAAGGTCGCGCTGGGTGACCTCTCCGCGTCCCTCCAGGTTGGCAGGCCGAGTTTCCAAGCGAACCACGTGGCTCTGCTGAAGCTGAAGCTCAGCGGAGTCCTCGATGGTGATGATGCGTTCGCCTTCTGGAATGAAGGAGGAGAGCGCATTGAGCAGGGTGGTTTTACCGGATCCGGTACCACCGCTGATGATCACATTCAGGTGCGAGGCCACTGCGCCGCGCAGTACCTCGAGCATGGGACGAGGACAGGAGCCCAGGTTTATCAAGTCCTCGGCCATGATCGGCACGGTTCCAAATCGGCGGATGGAGACGGTGGGGCCGTCCAAGGCCAAGGGCGGAATGATGGCGTTGAACCGGGAGCCGTCTGCGAGGCGCGCGTCCACCATGGGGGTTGTCTCATCGATACGTCTGCCTACTGCGGAGACGATGCGGTCGATGATCTGCATCAGGTGCCTGTTGTCCTGGAAGCGCAGGGGATAGCGCTGCAGGTTGCCCTGTTTCTCGATGTAGACGTGCTCGGGACCGTTGATCAGGATTTCGGTGATCTCAGGGTCGCGCAGCAGGGGCTCCAAGGGGCCAAGACCCAGGATATCGTCAAGGATCTCCTCTACCAAGCGCTCCCGCTCCAGGCGGTTTAGCGGAAGGTTCCTCAGCTCCACCTGCTCTGTGAGGGTGGCGCGCAGGCGGGAAGCCAGTTCCTCTCGTGGGGTCTGGCTGACTTGGTCAAAGTCTAAAGACTCGATCAGCTCTTGGTGAAGTGCCTTTTTGATGCTGTCGAATTCTTCATTGTTCTGACTCCCACCGGCAGCTGGGGCAGCGGTCTTAAAGCGCTGTTGGGCGCCTCGAACTCGGTCGATCAGTCTGGAACTTCCCACGGTGATTTCCCTTGTTCTAGTTAAAGAGCCAGCTTAGCGCGCCAGCCTTCTTCCCTTCGGGAGAAGAGGGCTGGACGAACTCATCACCGTCAGTGACGAGGGTGACCATGTTCGAGATGTCCCGCGCAGCAGCGCTCTTCTTGTTGACGTCTCGGACCAATCGACCTTCATTGACCGCTTGGGACAGAGTCTTCCAGTCGTTCTCAATCGATGCTGCGACCCTGAGCCCTAAGTTTGACTCGATGTCAGAGAGCGTGAGCTGGGCATTCTTTTCGTGGCGGTTCACAATCAGACGGATGCGGTTGCGCTCTACGCCAATGCGGTCAAAGAGCTGCAGGCGACGCCAAGCGTTCTTGACACTAGGAACGTCCGGATTCACGACCATCATGATGGTGTCTGCGACGGTCATGGTGGTCAGAGTCGCCTCGTTCAAGGCGGTGCCGCAGTCGACCATGCAGTACTGGTAAGAGTCCGCGCAGTTCTGCAGCAGCCGCAGGACGTTGTCCCCTTTGACGTCTTCTTGCTCGTCGAGCTCGTTGGGCTGGGCAAGCACATGTAGCTTGGATCTGTGCACGCTTACCGACCCGGCCAGCACGCGCTCATCCAGTCGATCGAGCTCTAAGAGTAGGTCGGAGATGCTCTTGGTGGGCTTGAGGTCCAGAAAGCTGGCCACGTCGCCCATGGAGAAGTTCAAATCGATCGCAACGACCCGGTGGATGTGACACAGCTCGGCGGCCAGATTGATGGCGATGCTGGTGCAGCCTGTGCCGCCCTTGGCACCGCAAACGGCGATGATCTCCCCTCTGTCTTCGTTGTCTGAGGTGTTGGCGTAGAGAGCCTCATGCACAGCCTGTCTTAAGAGGTCACCATCGTCGGGTAGGACCACGTACTCGCGGTACCCGGAACGCATCGCGGAGCGAATTCTGTTCTGGTCGGAGCCCGAGGACAGGGCCACGAGGGTCAAGGTGGGCATCTCCGAGGTGAGTGCCGAGCCCAGACGGACAGCCTCCTCAAAGTCGGTATCGAAGCCCACGACGAGCACGCTGGGTCGGGAGCGCCGGGCTTCTGTTAGGGCCTGCTCGTAGCTCAAGGAATTGGGAGGAAGGACTGCGTCAGCTCCCAAGGCCTCGCGAAGCTGGCCCATGCCTTTTCTATCGACACCTACAATGAGGATGTTGGAGCCGACGCCTCCTGGTCCGTAGTTACGCATGGGGGTCTATCGCTGCATACCGACGGGGCCCGCCGGGTCGGCTGTACGAGAGCCCGTCCTGTGGTCCATGCCCAGCATAAAGAGCTCAAAGTCATTTGGGTTGTTGTCTTCGAAGGCACCAGGAGGTGCGGGGACCTCTCCGGCAGTCATGGGTCGGACCAAGCGTGGCGTGACGAAAATCATCAGCTCTGTCTCGTCGCGAATGTGCTTGGTGTAGCTGAACAGCGAGCCAATAATCGGTATCTCACCTAGAACGGGGATGTTTGCACGGCTGTAGCGCAGTCCCTCGCTGATCAAACCGGCCACCGCAAAGGTCATTCCGTTGCGGACGCGAAGGTGTGTGCTGGCCTTGCGACTGAGAAAGCCGGGGATCTCGATTCCAGTAATTCTGGTCGAGGTGCTGTTGTCGATCTCGCTTACCTCGAAGTACATGCGCAGGTCGATGACCTGGCCGCCGAGCACAGTGGGCACAAAGGAGAGCTTGACGCCATACTCCTTAAATTCCAGCGTGATTCGGTTGTTGTTTTGAGCCACGGGAATGGGGATTTCCCCACCAGCCAGCAGCTCCGCCTCTTGGCCGGAGAGCACCACCAAGGTGGGCTCGGCACGAATCTTGGTGATGTCGTGCTGCTCTAAAACGGAGAGCACCGCTGCCAAGTCTACGCCTTCCCCAAGGAGGAGCGGAATGGCAAAGGCTCCGGTACCTGCGGAGAGCGCGGCGCCGCCGTTGACCAGTGTTTGGAAGTTGTCCCCATCGACCACGTCGGGCATCTGTACAAAGCCCCGGTCACCGGTGGTGCCGGGGCTGACCGAGCCAGTCATCACACCGGGACCGATGTCCTCGCTTCCCCAGAGCCAGTTCAAGCCCATTTCGCGGGTCGCGGTGCGGCTCACTTCGGCGAACACCACTTCGAGTTGAACCTGATGGTCACCGCGAACGCTGAGCAGGTTGACGAACTCAGGGTCGTAGATCCGAGCAACCGCGGCGATGCGCTCCAGGGTGGGCAGGTCTGCCACGCTGCCCTCCACGACAAGGCGGTCTTCGAGAGGGTAGGCGCGGGGAGCTACTGCATCTTCGCCGACGATGTCGTTGACACGTCGAATCATCTCCGAGAGATCCCGGTGGATGGTCAACTCAATGACCGTGGGATGCTCGACGTCATCGCGGTACCAAATCCAAAGGTCGGTCGTTCCGACCGCCAGTCCTCGGATTTGGAACTGACCGGCCTCCAACAAGCGGACTTCTGCGACCTGGTCGTTGGAGATCAGCACCCTGTGGAAGGGCCGCCCGCTCTTTTGGATGGTGGACTGACCTACCTCAACGTCGAGCCAAGTCTGTCGAGTCTCCTGGGCGTGTGCCGTTGTTGGAGCAAGTAGTGTGCCGGCTCCGATCGCCAGGCCCAATCCCAAAACCAATGCCTTTGCTGCTTTCATACCGCGCATCTGCTCAATCCTTCGAAAGTGTGCTGGGGCTCAGCGGCCCTTGCGGCCCTTGTCTTCGATCACTTTTCCGTCTTCGCCAACGGTGTAGCCCGTGGTGCTCGAACCCTGGATGACCTGGGCTCCATTGGTGGGGGCGGCGTTGGCTGCGTTTTTGCCGTTGCTTTTGCCCTGTGTGCTTTTCATAGGACGAGGTGGGGTCTCGTATCGCTCCAAGCCAATCAGCTCGTCCACAATCACACCGTTCTCTTCGACACGGTTGATATCGATGTCCGCGCGCAGGGCCAAGACAATCTCGCCCTTGGCTTGGGCCAGGGCCAACTGCTCAGCCTCGCCAGGCGTGACCTCGAGGGTAATGGTTCGTTTGCCCTTGACTACGCCGTTATTTTTGGTCGCCTTTCTCTTCTTGGCCTTGGTGCCCTTCTCGGTGCCCTTCTCCTGCTCGTCTCCATAGTTGCCGTTCAGGCTGTCGCCGATGGCAAGCACCTTGATCCCTTGGAGCAGAATCTTGGAGACCGCCCGGGTGTTCAGCGCGTCTTTGTCGTCAGGTTTGATGACGACGATGACGTCTACGTAGTTCAGGGGCTGGATAAAGCCGGCTACCGCTTCCTCGGCCTTGACCGCAATAGAGACGGCTCTCTTACCGGGCAGAATCAGGGCATTTAGGCCGACTCCCGACTCACGCCTTGCGAGCCGCTCGGTGCGCAGGATCTCTTGGGCTAAGACCCGTTCCTTGGGGATCCGACCCAGGACGGCATCCTTTGATGTGAAGGTCACGTCCGCGGGGACGATTTCAGGAACGAGTTTGACCACTGCAATATCTTCCTCACCGATGGGCAAGCCCATGTAGAGGTTCCTTGTCGCGACCACCACATCGACTGTCTCTTGGGGTTTGCTGGCCTTTTCAAGCTGGTTCTCTGCCCTACGAAGAAGCTGGACAACCAAAAAGACGGCCAAGGCGGCTGCGACCACCGACACGCCCAAGAAGAGGTAGGCCCGTCCGCGACCGCCCGTCTGTTGACGTTGCTGCATGTGTTGCGCTCTCCAGGTACTCAGGGAGTATAGGCCGAGGGGTGTTTCGGATGCAGGTTCAGCCGAGGGCCGGCACCTAGCCCTTGGCCCACGCGTGGGTGGGCAAGTAGGTCTGTCCCAAAATGGGGAAGCTGAGTATTAGAAGGGTCGAGGCCGTAAAAGCGTCGAAGCGATCTATTCCCTCTACCCCAGAGCACACCAAGGCCAGGGACCCTGGTTTAGGGCCTGACCTTGGCGTTGAGTGCCGAAAGGGCGTCCGAAGGCGCCCTTCATACAGCGACTCAGGAAGCGGCGGTGTTCACGGTGGATGCCACGTTGCTGAACAAGGTGTCCAGGGAGCCACCGAGTGCTGTCAGGGCAGCGATGATGGCCACGGCAACCAGGCCGGCGATGAGGCCGTACTCGATTGCAGTTGCGCCGGACTCGTCGTTGATGAATGCCTTGATCATTTTGAACTCCATGGCCGCTTCGCGGCGAATTGAAATAAGAGGAAATCAGTTTCCGAGGACGGCCGGCGCCTTCGTTGTTAACAGGTGTAGCAGTACTTCTCCGACAAAGCAAGAGAATCTGAGACATTCAGAGACATCGTTCGATTGCCTTCGGTTACAGACGGGTCTGGGATGTCCATTGGTGGTCGCAGGCCGCTTGTTAGCGCCAAAGCGCCAGCCTGGGTCTTCGCCGCCAGCCCGGGTCTTCGCCGCCAGTCATGTCGTCAAGTCGGGGCAATGCAATGGGCAAAACACCACTCTCGATAGGTGGGTCGATCGGGCCAGCTGCCTCGACCCCGGCTTGACGTGCGAGTTGGGAAGCAGCAAGGATCGCGGGAATGGGGCCTGGGCTGATGCCATTCTCGCTGGCGGAAGCGAAGTTTCCAGCCCAAGCCTCGTAAACTGGAGACATTCAGAGACAAACAGAGGGAGAGGCTTGGTTTATTCAGGCATTCGGATAGAGGACCCATGTCGAATGAAGTTCGACATGTTGGGTTCCAACAGGGTTTTTCGCCAGCCAGAGTGAAGATTTCCCGCCAGCGCCTCGTCTCGAGCTTCGATGGGCAGCAGCAGTTTGTCCGATACTCCGGTCTCCAGAGCCCGCAGGGATAAAAATGCGTCCAAGCACGCCCTACGCGCACGGCTACGTTCATTGTTGATCGGCTGCTTGGGCGGTTGGTCTTTGGCGCTGGCTGCGATGAGCTCCAGGAGGAGTTCGCCCTTTTCTTTAAGGAGTCGCTTTGGAAAGCGGCGATTCGCGGACAGCTCTTCAACGCTGGTGGGAAGGCGCCGTGCCAGGTCGATCAGGAGTCCATCTCCCAAAACTTGCCGTGTGGGCTGGTCCCTCTCTCGTGCTCTTTTCTCACGCCAAGTGCACAGGGCCACCAGGGCGCAGAGGGAGCGGGAGTCCAAAACTCGTGCCACTCCAAAGCGGCGCCAAGACTGGTTGGCTGGGGGTAGGGTCAGCGCGGCGTGGGTGCGCTCTGCGGTGCAAGCGGCCAAGGCTTGGTGTAGTTCCGGGGGCAGACGGTCCTGTAGGGCCTGGGTCAGAGGGTGCAGGTAGCGCACGTCGTCTGCTGCGTACTCCTGCTGTTCCTTGGAGAGGGGGCGCTTCTTCCAGTCGGAGAGTGTCGAGCCCTTGGTCAGGGATACCCCCAAGACTTCGCGGCAGAGGTCAGTAAGGGATTTTGGGTGTCCCATTCCGCAGAATCCGGCCATGAGCTGCGGATCCTGAAGATTCTTCACCTCAAGCCCGCAGCGTTTGGCGAGCAGAGGAAGGTCCTGCCCTGGTGCGTGCAAGATCAGCGAAGCGTTGGCGAGTACCTGACCCAGGGGCCGAAGATCTGGCAGGGCCAGGGGGTCGATCAAGATGGCCTGGCCGGCGGCGGTCGCCAGCTGGATGAGCATGAGCCTGGGGCTGTAGCGGTGCTCGGAATGAAACTCCGTGTCGATAGCGATGCGATGCCCCGCTGCCACCGCAAGCCTTAGGTGCTCCAGGGTTTCGCTCAGGGCCTCTGGAGTGTCCACCCAAGTTGGGGTGGCTACCACGACCAGCCCGCACGCCATTGACCACCTTGTTTCGGTGCAACCCAGCGTTCTTGACGGAGAGTTCGGGTGCCTGTGCACTCACGAAGCTCCAGAACCCGATGGCCCGTGTGGGTGACCTGCGAGAGTTCGACCCAGCTCTCTTCTGGTCCGGCCCAGTCCAGCAAGCTCTTGGCCGACACCCGCGCAGGGTTTGGACAGCCGGGGCTGAGCAGCGGGGCTAGAACCTGGGCCAGGTCCTGTGCATCGCGGGCCAAGAAGACTGCGTGACCATCTGCGCTCAGAGACGCGCCAAAACGCACACCCAACGCTTGCGGAAGTGCCTCGTGGGGGGCCGCCAATAGGCTACTCGGCAATTTGGAACGTTCCTTATCGGAGATCGGCTCCTGGCTTAGCAGGTACTCCCCGTTGCCCAGTTCGACCATTCGTCCCGCCATCGACGCCACCACGTCGATGGCAAAGGTCGGATTCACAGGCTGCACAAAGAGCGCCCACACTCCATGCCCTTGCCGCTGCACGGAGATCGTTTGTGCGCCCTCTGGCAGGGTATTCGGTCCGGCGTTCATCGGTGTCCTTAGCGAGGCACCGAGCATACCCGCACAGTCCCAATTCCGATAGGATGTGTGCATGATCTCGACCGCGTCTTTGCTCCTTGCTGCTTGCACCAGCTCCAGTTCTACACTCCCTGGCTCGGCGCTTTACAGCCTCGGAACGCCAGAGACCCTTCCTGCCAGTGAGGCGGTGGCCGCTGCCGATCTCGATGGCGACGGCCTCGACGAGGTCCTGCGCTTCAGTCAGGGTCGCCTGGAGTGGGCGGGCGGCAGCGCGGAACTCGGAGGCGTCTTTCAGCGGGCGGCTCGAGGAGACGTGGACGGGGATGGCAAGGAAGAGGCGTTGATCGCCACGGGAATTGGACGAAGTGATCGAGATTCTCCGGCTCGAATCTGGGCCGTCGGCGACGATGGGGTCAGTCTACTTATCGAGCGTGCAGGTCCCAGGGCGCAGGTGCCGGAGCTTCGGGTGGTGGACGGTAGGGTGTGGGCTGCACTGTTTGGTGCCGACAACGTGGTGCAGGCTGGCTGGATCCAGGACGAGGATCTAAAGGTCGAACAGAGCGCCAAGTTGGCCCTCCGCCAGGTCCCAAGTAGCCAAGGCGTCGTGGTCGGACGGGTCTATGGAGACCAGCCCAAGAGTGACGGGGATCTCACTCTGCACGGGGCTCAAGGAGACACCCTGCTCCCCAGTCACCGGGGCGTTCGCAGCATGGCGCTGGGAGATCTGGACGGGGATGGCCAAGAGGAGCTGTTGATTGGCGATGGCTGGCACTACGCCTATGGCACCCAGGCCCAAGGACGGGTGGCGGTTCTCTCCGGTTCGGACTGGAGTGAGATCCGGGTCATCGCCCATTTTCCCCAGGACTACAGCGCCCAAGAGATCGAGGTTCACGAAGGCCGCGTCTTGGTCTTGGGCACGAAAAATGTGCACTTGCTTCAGCGGGACGCTCTGGGATGGCGGGATCTTGTGGTCGCACAGACTTCGGAGGGAGGATCAATCGCATGGGTCCAAGGGGCTGAAGGTCCGGCGGTCGTGGTCGCTGGTGACCCAACCCGGCTGATTCCGCTGCGATGATTCTTCTGCTCCACCTGAATCCATAGCTTTCCCCTGACAGAGCGTTCGTTGCCCATCAATCTCCGCCATTTCCGCCCCCGGGCGGCCGCACACAGGCCTGAACTGGATCTGCTCCAGACCCAGTGTTGGGAAGATGAGGACTTGGTTGTCGAGCACCTGGGCGGACCCGGCCGGGTGGGAGCGGTGATCGAAGGGGGTGACAGTGTTTTGGCGCTGGCGCTCTCTGGGGCCGAACTCGTCGCTTGGGGAAGCCCAGCGGAGCAAGCCTTGCTGGAGCTCAAGCTCGTCGGCACCCGCTTGCGTCATCCAGAGTATCTGCAGCTGCTCGGGTTGCTGGACCCGGGTCGGCGACTGACGCTGTACCACCTGGTTCGCCCGAATCTCAGCGCGGCAAGTCGCAGATACTGGGATCAGCACGAGCCCACGCTCCGCGTTGGAATTCTCTCGCAGGGCCATTTTGAGCGTGGGCTGACCCGTCTTCGGGAGCGTGTACTGCCGGTCGCGATGGGGGGGCGCTTGGACCGGCTCTTGGCCGTACAGGACATGGGTGAACAGCTGGAAATCCTCGCAGAATTAAGAATGTCCAGGCGTTGGCGGGCGTTGGACCATCTGACGGAGCGTGGCTTGCGCGAAGGGGTCGAGCGCGCTCTGGCGCAGCGGCTTGTGCACGACTGTGGTCCGTTGCTTTGGCTCTTCCTGGGCCACTACCCAAAGCTGAAGGGCTGCGGTCGCCGCTACCTGTTGCCGGAAAATTATGCAGCACTGGGCGCGCTGCAAGGGCGAATCCAGATCCAAACACAGCCAGCGCAGCTCGATCGTTTGCACGTGGGCCACAGTGGCGGCAAGAGTGATGCGGCGACGGTCCTTTCCTGGGGGCAAGAGCATCCGAAGGGTCGGGACTTAGGGGGAATATCTCTTCGTGGATCCGGTGCTCTCAGGGCTCCGCGAGGGGGAGGCTGAGCTGAATCTGTAGGCTGTTTCCTGTCGTCGAGGTCAGCTCGACCCGGCCCCCGGCGGACCCCACTATGCGGTGCACTGGCGCGGTGGAAAAGGCGTTGCCCAGGCTTACTGGGATGTCGCTGTAGACATCGACCTGGAGGTGATCTCTCAGCTCGATGGCGCTCACATTGGCCTGGGTTGCGCCCTGTTGAGCGCTCGACATGAGCAGATGTAGCACCGCTCGGGCGGTCTTGGCTGTGCCCAAGCGTGTCGGCCGGAGCGATGGGTCGGTCTGCACGCCGATGCGAAGGCCTGTGGCGGTCTGTGCCAGGGTTGCTGCGGCCTGGACTGCGGCGATCGCGTTGCCTGGGGTGAGGTCATCGCGGGTCAGAACGCGGCCCGCGCGGACGACTTGGCGCAGGACCTGCTCGGAGGCTTGGCTTTTCAGTGCCCGGTTCAGTGCGTCGACCAAGACCGAGGCGCTCAAGAGTTCACTGGACTGACCACTGTCCTGGCGGCGCCGATGAAAGCTGAGCATGCGTTGCACATCACTGGCACGCAGGGGCAGACTCAACCAGTCGGCGGCTCCCGCGCGCAACTTGCGGCGTGCGGTCTCTGCGTCGTCCCGGCCGAGTAACACCAAGTCCAGCTGGGGCAGGGCCTTGAGCTGGGTGTGGATTGGGGATTCGGTGGTCAGGGCCAGACGCAGTTGGTGTCGCTGAACCAGGGTCTTGGCGTCTTGAAAATTCTCCGCTTCGTAGAGGCGTAAACCTTGGGCCTGCAGGATGGGCCTGAAGGCAGCCACCTGGGTGGCGGAACTCAAGAGAAGGGCTTCTACGGACATGCACTTATTGTAGCGGCACAGGAGATGACGCTGTGAAATCTAAGCGACGACTTGCGGCGTCTATGAAGGGGGGGATCTGGAAGTTCAGGCCGCCACCGGTATGAAGTCCTTCCATTCCTCGGGCACGCTCCGAAGGGAAAACATCAGCTGAACGCCCTCGTAGTTGCTTGGCCGGCGAGGAAGAGTGCGAAGCGCCATCCGCGCCTGCTCGGGCAGCCTGGCCCCTTTGCGTTGGTTGCAGCTTCTGCAGGCCGTTGTCAGGTTTTCCCACGAACTTACGGGTACCTTCCTGCCGTTCCAGGGCAGTGTCACGCGACCACCGACCGACAGTGCACGAGGCACGACGTGATCCATGGTCAGGTTGGTTCGCGCTGGCTCGCCCTTGGCATTGCAAGGCGCGTATCCGCAGTATTGGCAGGTGTGTCCGTCCCGGGCCAAAAGCTGTGTTCGGTTAAAGCGTAGCCGGCCGAGCTGCTTGGCGTAGCGGCGCAGTGTAATCACAGCTGGCCAGGGCAAAGTTAGGTTCGCAGAACGAATATGACGACCGTTGTAGTCCGCTACACGTATGACCTTGTTGTCCAAGAGCATGCACACAGCACGCTGCCAATCCAAGACCCGAACGGGTCTGTAGTCAGCGTTTAGGAGGAGTACGTCGAACATCACGGGGTCCATGTTGGCGTTGAGTCTGGTCTACAATAGACACGCGATTCGTTAGGGCGACAGCCCCTTTTTTGTGACTTAGGAGTTTCGAAATGCTCATCCTACTCATCCTCCTCGCCTGCCAGAGCGACATTGGCATCACCGAGACCAGCGTCTGCGACGGAGAGCTGCAGCGCTCGGAGGATGCTGTAGACAGCCCCTATGATCGCGATGGGGACGGCTATTTCGACGGAAGTAATCCCGACTGCCAAGACACCTACGAGGTGGAGGACCTGGACTGCGACGATCTCGACGCTGAGGTGAATCCGGGTGCCTTCGAGGTGGACTGCAATGACATCGACGACGACTGCGACGCACTCACCCTGGACGCCGCAGACGAAGATCAAGATGGGGTGCTGGCCTGTGACGACTGCGATGACCTGAACGGAAGGGTCTCCATCGCCACCGAGGAGCAGTGCGATGACGGCATCGACAACGACTGCGACGGTGAGACCGATGAAGACTGCGCGGTGGATTACTCCGACATTTGGTTCTTGGACCAGAGCATCACAATGGCGTGTGCTTGGGGCTCGGTGGAGCTGAGCTTCTCCACAGTGGAGCTGACCCAGGCGGGTAGCAATCTCCTGATCGAGGCCCAAGGGACCAAGGGGCAACCTGGCCAGACCTCAGGCACGCTCAGTGGCGATAGCTTCTCCACGAACCGTAGCGTCCCGGGCGCCTGTCAAGAAGACTACAGCTTTAACGGAGTCTTTGAAGATGAAAGCAACTTCAGGGGCAGCTTCGAAGCGGCCTACACGGGGGGGAACAACTGCGCGGACTGCCAGACTCAGAGTTGGGCCATTGTGGGGACACGTTGACACCTCACAGGTCACAGCCTGGGTTATGGGACTTTTATGAGTGAAGCACCGGCTGCAAAGACAGAAGCGCGTTCCTGGCCAGACAAGCTCCAGGGCCTGAGCACTTGGATTCACGAGCATCCAGCTGTGGTGTTTCTGGGCCTGGTGATTTTGGCGACGCTCCTACGCTTTCCGGGAGCGGAGGGCGGGCTGCCTTACTGCTGGCATCCCGATGAGCCAAAGCTGATCAACAAGGGCATCGAGATGCTCCAGTCGGGTGACCTGAACCCTCACTGGTTTCATTACCCTAGCTTGCCAATCTACATTCAGGCTGTAGGCGCGGCCCTGGGCTACTTGGATCATGTGGGGAGTGCCGACTTTATCCCCCTGGCCGATATTCCAACGGGCGCGGCCGACAACCTCGTTCACACCATCGGCGATCCCAGCATGTGGGCCCGAGGCCGGAAGCTCACAGGTCTGATGGGCGCTCTCGCAGCCGGTTTTACAATGCTCGCAGGTCGCAAGCTCTTTGGCGCTTGGGTGGGTTTGGCCGCCGGGTTGATGGTGGCATTTTCTCCGCTTCACTTGGTGCACTCGGCTTTGATCACCGTGGATGTTCCAACGTCCTTGGGGGTCTCTGTGCTGATGCTGGCCTCTGCCTGGGTCTACAAACGGGGCTCGGTCAAGGACTACTTGCTGGCGTCTGTCTGTCTGGGCGTGGCCATCGGCTTTAAGTACAACGCTGCAGTGGGGGCGCTGGCTCCCTTGAGCGCTTGGCTACTCAGCGAGCGGAGACAGGAGCGATTGGGCCTGGGCCTGTTGCTGGTGCCTTTGGGGTTGGTGGTCTTTGTGCTCACCATGCCCTTTGCACTGGTGGAGCCCAGTGTGGCTCTCACCGACATGGCCAAGGAAGTGAATCACTACATGGTCAAGGGCCATGGAGCGGCGTCGATCGAGCCGGGTCCAACACACTTTCTGGCCATGCTGCGTTCTCTGGCCGTCGACTATCTGCCTGTGTGGACGCTTGGGCTCCTCGGCTTGCCGCTGGCCATCCAGGGTGGGAAGTGGAAGGCCTTGCTTGTCGTCGCGGCCTTTCCCTTGGCCTACATCGCCTACATGAGCGGCTCCACGGTCTTTTTTAGGCGCAACATTGTGGTGCTTGTGCCCGGCTTTGCCCTGCTCTCTGCAGTGGGTATCCGTGCCTTGGTCGAGGTGCTGACTCAACGCACGGGCCGCACCGAGCTTGCGCTGGGGCTGGGAGTCGCCTTGGTGACTTTGCCCACGCTGTTTGGGATGGTCTACTTGGCCAATAGTCAGAAGAACATGGTCGACTCGCGCACGGAGATGACCACTTGGCTACACGCCCCCGAGCAGGTGGGTTGGATCATTGCGGTGCCCGAAGAGCTGCGAATCGCATCGGAAGAGCTGCATGGCCTGCAGTGGGTTCCGGTCAAGTTCAACGATGGGCCTGAGGGGTGGGCCAAGGCTGGTGCGACCCATGTTTTGGGGGGCACACGTCTAAAGGTTAGCGGGACGCGCAACACCACCATCAAGGGCAAGGCGACCGAGGGGGCCGTGGGCTGGTTCAAGGGGCAAGAAGCCCAGAAGACCTTTGGATATACGGGCTGGATGTTGGATATGAACGCCCAGGATCCCGAGATCAGTGTCTACGCGATTGATGGAGTGGGAAAGGGTGTTGCGGCGAAGGGAAAAAAGAGCGGACCGGAAGGGAAGAGCCTCGGGGACACGCCCCCCGCTACGGGAGACCTGTCCATCGACGACGCCGGCCGCTGGCAGGTGACCCCAAAGGGCCACCAAGACCAGGTCATCTTCGCCGACGGCGAGCTGACGATGAAGTCTGAGCCCAGCGTGCGGTCGATCAAGGCCTGCGAGTTGGAGCGCCTTCAGGTCAAGGGCCAAGTGCACGTCGTTGGCCGCTGGCAGTATAGCGGCGTGAGCCGTGAACACATGGCTGGTCAGCTTCAAGCCCGCTTCTTCCAAGCCGACGGAGGCTTTATCGATGGCGGTATGGCGGTGCTCGCCCAGGCCTCCGGCGACAGCGCTGGCTGGCTGGATGTGGACGAGACGGTCCAGGTCCCAGAGGGTGCGGCCAAGGTGCGCCTCTGCATAGAGTTGGGTTCAGACCAGGGCACCTTGCAGGTGTCTAAGCTCAAGGTCGTACCTTAGGGCCGGGCTCTCTGCGAAGAAGCTGGAGCCGGGCTCCTTGAGAAAGTCCCTTCCGTGACGTGGCTGTCTCCCGCAACCGCCGGGTTTCTGGTGTGTTGTTTTTGGGTCGGCGCCCTTTGGTGTGTGAACTTAGGACAGTGAATCGCAGTACCGGGACAGGCTGAATTTCGGGTCAAGGTTAAGGGGACTCGGAACCTGGGTCGCCTGCGACCTCATCACGCTTTGGAGCACTCATGCACCGTGTACTCATTCTGGGCTTGGCCCTCTCCGCTCTCGGCGCTTGCGAGACAGAGGTAGACACCAAGCCCGCCGCAGAGGTGAAGGAAATCCAGGCCCCTGTTCCCGAGGCTGCACCAACTCCCGCCGCGGCCACCGTGCCCACGTTGCCAGAAAAGGGCATCAAAGTGGACGCGACCAGCAGCAAGATTGCGTTCATGGGCGCCAAGGTCACCGGGACCCACTCTGGTGGTTTTAGTGACTTTACTGGCTACGCCGTCGTCGAGGGCGAGGAACTCACCGAAACCATGTTCATTGTGGACATGAAGAGCACTTTTTCCGATGCTGAAAAGCTGACCAAGCACCTCAAGTCCGCTGATTTTTTCTCGGTAGACGCCAATCCTGCCAGCAGCTTCACCTCCACGAGCATCACCGCTGGTGGAGAGGGCGGCACCCACACGGTGACTGGCATCCTGGACCTTCGGGGACAGAAGAAGGAGTTGACCTTTCCAGCGACCATCACCGTCGCCGGAGACATGGCCACCTTCAAGTCTGAGTTCAAGATGAACCGCCAGCT
The DNA here is from genome assembly GCA_905480105.1 of uncultured bacterium. Taxonomy (GTDB): domain Bacteria; phylum Myxococcota_A; class UBA796; order UBA796; family CAJQPC01; genus CAJQPC01. The sequence goes on from CAJQPC010000031.1 coordinate 21,446, forward strand.
CTGGGGCATCGCTTACCCGGGCAAGCCCGACGACCTGATCAAGGACGACGTGGCCATCATCTTGGACCTGAGCTTCCCTCGGAGCTGAGGCTTTGCCTATTCAGGATCTGCTCTTTTCGGGGATCGAGCGCTACCACGGCGCCGCTTCCTGGGGACGGGTGCTGGACGCCGGGACGGGGGACCACTCCCTGTCCTGGCTGCGCACCCTGGACAGCAAGAGCCTGACCTTGGTGACGGGCGCTGCGTCGAGAGCCCGGCGCTTGGAGAAAAACCTGCGCCCGCAAGACCGGGCCCTGGTGGGAAACTGGCAAGACCCCACTCTCCTGTTTGAAGAGCGCTTTGATGTGGTGGTTGCGGACTACTTGCTGGGTGCGATCGAGGGCTTTGCGCCCTACTACCAGGGCCAGCTCTTCGCTCGCCTACGGCCGCATGTTGCAGGCGTGCTTTACCTTGTTGGGAAAGAGCCGCTGCCTGCGACGGCGCCGACAGAAGGGGGGCGAGCCATCTTGGAGCTGGAGCACCTGCGCGACGCATGCATCTTGTTGGCCCAGCATCGCTGCTACCGGGAGTTTCCTCAGACCTGGGTGCACAGCTCATTGGAGAACAGCGGCTTTGAGGTCGTGAGCGCGTGGCGCAAGGAGATTGTTTACGGGCCAGGCTACATCGAACGGCAGCTCAAGGTCTGCAGTAACAAACTGCGTTTCTTTAAAACTGCGGGTTTGGCCAATGCGATGGCGGCGCACATAGAAGACCTTCGAGCTCGAGCCCTGGTGTTGGTCGAGATCGAAGGAGGCATTGCACTTGGAAGCGACTACGTGGTGGTGGCTAAGCCTGCTTGAAGCAGGTCATCAGGTTTTGTAGCGCGCTCGGATCGTTGGTCTTGATCTTCCCCCGGGCGATGTCCATGGGGCCGGGCATCTTGCCCTTGAGCACCATGTTGGCGAAGAGCTTGGGGTCGCACTTGAGAACCACGTCCGCGTTGTCGGGTTTGCCAGGGGTAGCGGTGCAGGACTCGGGGGCCAGATTGACGGTCCACTTCTCGCTTCCGACGGAGAAGTAATAGATCACCGTCTTCTGAATTTTCCCAGGGATGTAGCGGGAAGGCATGCTCTCAAAGATGTTGCGCACATCGGACACGTGGACTCCTGTTTGCCGGCCAGTCTAACGCAGAGCGCGTACCGCCTCCTCAGGGAGCTCAAAGACCCACTGTGAGTCGTTGTTTTGCTTGAGCCGAACTCGGTAGCGGAAGGGGGCACTCTCGCCCAGCACGTCCTGGATGCTGGCAGTCTGCAACTCTTCCTGGTCGGGTAGGCTCACCTCTACGCGGTCCAAGACTTGGAAAGGTGCTTGGCTGGCCGCAACCCTGCGCTCGATGCCTTGACGAAAGCAGTCGCCCACGCCGCCTGACAGGGACCAGGCTTTCTCAAAGCCCTGCTCACGGAGGTAGTGGGCCACTCCAAAGGATCGGGCCCCGGCGGCGCAGACCACAAGGATGTCCAACTCGTGGGGCAGCTCTTCTAATCGCTGGGGTACCTGATTCATTGGGAGCAGGAAGCTGTCTTGTGCAAAGCCGCCTCGGAGTTCTCTGGGCTCTCGCACGTCCAAGATCAACATCGCCCGTTCCTCGTCCAACCAAGTCTGGAGGCCCACGGCGTCGATCTCTAAGTCGACGGGCACCACCTCCTCTTCGGGCTCGATGGGTGGGCGGGGGATGGGTGGCGGACTTGGGCTCTCAGCAGCGGGCTGTCCAGAGATGCGTTTTCCGATCTTTCCAGCCAAACGCTTGAGTCGGTCTCGAATCATGCGACTACCTCGTCTTGGTGGGTCTCGATGACCGCGTCCGAGGTCACCACACCACAACACAGAAGCTGAAAGCCATCCACGATGTGCTCTTCCCCGAGAACGTATTGGTCTTCCATCTCCATGATGCCGGAGACCAAGCGGCCCGCGCACACGGTGCACCCCCCGTTCCGGCAGGAGCTTGGCAGGTCCACGGCGCAGCGGTCCGCAGCGTCCAGCACAAACTCCCCGTCAAAGACCTGGATCTCTGTGTCCAGACCTTCTGCCTTGTTGAAGAGGCGCACGGTGTAGCAGATCTCTGAGTCGATCTCCCGCTTCTCCATGGGGGCCTCGTCGACGGGAAGAGGAGCAGCGGGCCCTGGGGTGGTTGGGCTGGGGGTGAGGGGCTGCTCGGCAGCGACCGTCTCCTCATTCAACAGGGGCTCGGCCTGGAGTGGCTCGGCCTGGAGCTTGGGGGATGGTTCAGGAGCCTTGGGCGCGGCGCTGTGGGTGCGGTAGCTGGCCCGAGGACGCTTGCTCGGAGGCGGCGGCTTGGGTGTAGGGCTCTGAGGGGCCTCCTGTGTTGGGGAGTCCCGTCTGATGGCTTTGGCCACCCGCTTCTTGAACCGATCACGTAAACCCATGGTGCAGTAGAACCCATTTGACGCTGCGTTGCGATTTAGAGTGCGCGCCAGGGCTTGCGCTGTGCAGGGTCACGAGCCATTAAAGGCTCATGGAACACCGCTTGATCAAGCTGGACCCGGAGCACCCGGGTTTTCGCGACGGCCACTATCGGGCACGTCGAGATGCTATCGCGCACATCGCCTTGAGCTTTCGCGCTGGAGATAGGGTGCCCTTGGCGCCCTACTCAGATGAGGAGCATGCGGTCTGGCGCGGTATCCGCTCAGCCTTGGTGCCCGTGCACCAGGAGGGAATCGCGCTTCCTCTCCTCGAGCTGGAGCGGACCCTTGCCCTGGACACGGAACGCATTCCGCAGCTGCGCGATGTCAACGAGCGCCTGCGGCAAGCCACCGGCTTCTCCATGGAGCCTGTTGCAGGCTTAGTGACCCCGCGCATTTTTATGGAGCACCTGGGTCGGCGCATTTTCCTGTCCACTCAATACATCCGCCATCACTCGCGGCCCTTCTACACGCCGGAGCCAGATGTGGTGCACGAGCTGGTAGGGCACGCCGCTAGCCTGCTGCACCCGGGTGTGTGTGCTCTGAGCCAGGCCTTTGGTCAGGCGGCCACGCGGGCTGGCCCGGTACTTATGGAGCGTTTGACTCGAATCTATTGGTACACCTTGGAGTTCGGTGTGCTGATGGAGGCTGGCCAGGTCAAGGGATACGGCGCTGGTCTACTCTCAAGCGTAGGAGAGTTAGAGCGGGCACGTTCTAGCAAAGCAGTGCTACTTCCATGGGATCTGGACGCAGTGTGCGAGCTTCCCTACGACCCCACGACCTTTCAGCCCTACTACCTGTTGGCACCGAGCTTTGAGCAGGCGCTCGTTGATATCGGGGACTGGATCTCAGCTCAGTCCTGAGGCTGTGCCCCTTTGTGCTGCTCTTTCTGTGGCTTGGGCTTGGGCTGGGCTTGTGGTCGTACACGCCTGAGCACCTTGCCCACCAGGCGTCGCAGCATGGATGGGCTGGTCTCCGCCACTGCTCGCTGGGTCTTGCCCCGCAGGTGCTTTCGCAGCCAGTCGGAATCGTTCATGTGCTTAGGTTAGCCCAGATTGTGGGTCACCCTGTCTTTGTAGGGGGAGAGCTTCGTGGAGCTCATTGAGCAGCAAGCTGCCACCTTCTCCACGACCTAGGTCTTTGATTTGCAGCTGTCGCCGTGCTCCCAGGAACCCTTAACCTGCGACGCTTAGTAGATGTATTCGATCTTGGCTGAAAGATAAGACAGGATCTACCTGAGTTTAAATTCTTCCTGTGCGCTGGTGACACCCTTCTCGCCGGCGACGCTGGTGCCTGGGTTGACGAGGTCTCCGCTCGCTGCAAATGATGCGCCGGCGAGCCTCTTGGTTTGCCAAGTCTTGTACCCATCAAAAGATGAGAGCGACTGTGCTTTAAGGACTCTTTTCCTGAGTGATTTCTGGGGGTTTCGGGATGATAGGCCACCAAGACGGCAAGGATAAGTCTCTTGGTTCCAGCTGTACTCAGAAAGAGACCACAAAGCTTGAATACGGGGCATCCAGAGGGTGTCAGAGCAACTGGGTCCAGGGTTCGCTCCATATGGACGCGACGCACCCTTCTTGGTCCAGTTGATCGAGTAGCGACTCAAAGCGGGGGTGCTGGGTCAAGGTTCCGGAGTCCCCCACCAGCACAAGCAGGCGCTTGGCGCGGGTCAGTGCCACTGTGAGTCTGCGCTCGTCTGCGACAAAGCCCAGGCGACCCTCGGGGTTGGAACGCACCAAGCTGCAGAGCACCACTTCCTCCTCACGCCCCTGCCAAGCGTTCATCGTCGCAGCTCGGAGTGTCTTGAGCATTGGGTGGGCCTTCAGGGCGTCTACCTGGGCCCGGTAGGGGGCCAGCAGGACCACCTGGTCTGGGCGCAGGCCCGCCTTCTGAAGCGCCAACCAGATCATGGCAAGGGCGTTGACTTCGCCTGGGTTGCGGGTACTTCGAGAGGCAGGATCCACCTCTTCCTCTAAGCCCGAGCAAACCGTGTCCAGGAAGAGCACGCCTGCTTCTGCCCACTCGGGCAACTGCTCGCTCAAATCCCTGGCGCATCTCTTGGCAGCCTGAGTGCTGGGCTGGTACTCCGTGCCATATACGGACTGAACCAAGGCGCTGATTCTGGGTGCCATGCGGTGCTGAATTTTCAGCATCGGCATGCGTTCGCCCAAGGCCAAAAGGCGGTCCACTAAAGACTGTTCCAGCGCGTTGCCGGGCTGAGTGAGCACCGGTCCAAGCTGGTGGGGATCGCCGGCCAGGATCAGGCGGTCTACTGCCGGAACCATTGCCCAGATCGAGGGCTCCATGGCCTGGGTTGCCTCGTCGATCAGTGCGGTTCGTGTGGGAGGCAGCTGGTCCAGGCGGCGCATCATGGTGCCCAGGGTGCTCACAATGATCTGAGCGGCGTGCATGGCCTGTGCGCGTGCCTGGTCCTGTAGGGCCCAGCGTTCCCGCATCAATTCGCGGCGTTCTCGCCAGTGGCCCTTCTGAGCCAGGGCTCTCAGTTCCTTGTCCATGAGTTGCAGAGCTCTGGCAAAGGGTCCCTTTGCCAGGGCGGTCTCCAGGGAGAGGTGCTTGGCTTCTGGGCGGATTCGAGCGGGATGCCCCAAACGCAAGACCTTGAGACCCTGAGACTCGGCGGCGAGCGCCAGGTGGTCGGTCGCCGCATTGCTGTCCGCCAAGGCCAGTGGCCGCTCTCCCTGCGCCACCAAGCTCTTGGCCAAGATGGCCAAGGTATGGGTCTTGCCTGTGCCTGGTGGACCGTGAATCAAGGCGAGCTCTTGGGCGGCCATGGCACGCTGTGCAGCCTTTTCTTGTGCAGCGTTCAGGCCAGGGGGAGCCGAAGTAAGATCTGAAAAGCTGGCTTCGCGCTGGCCCAGGAGGACCTGCTGGAGGGGGCTTGGGTGTTCATCCGCCTTCTTCAGCGCACGCAAGAGCAGCCGCAGGGAAGCTGGATCGTTGCGCTCGCTGACCACCACGCGGCCCTGCTCCACCCAAGTGGGTAGGTCCTCATTTCGCAGCTGGATCGAGACCCACTGTCCATCGACTTCGAGCAGTGAACCTTCCAAGCCCTGGGCCCGAGCAGGGGGGGACAAGGTGATCGATGCTCCCGGCTGAATGCCCTCGTGCAGACTGCTGTGGGCTCGCAGTAGGAGTCTTGGCCCACGTCGTGTCCAGCTGAGCTCATCGACCGTCATCGGTGGCCAGCTCACTCCGGCCGCGATCCTCTGGTCCAAGTCGCCTTGAAGAGCTTGAGCGAGTGTCTCGCTGGCAAAGCGATGTTCTTCCTGCAGGGCTTGGGCGAGTGCTTCGAGGTGGGTGTGCATCGGACTACTCAGCTTGGTTCAGGGACCAGTCGTAGGGCTCGAAGCGGTGGGGGCAACCGGACTGAGCCAAGGGTATGTAGGCCACATCGTAGCGGGCCGCATAGGCACAGAGGTTGTCAGCGTTGCCCCAGTCGAGAAAGTCAGACTCGAACCACTCGAAGATTTGCGAAAAGACGGCTTGGTCATTCTCGATGCGGTTCCTCTCGCTGATAAAGCGCGCCATGGCCCGGTTGAGCTGGGGGTCCAGGCTCTCGCCGGCGAAGAGTTCAGCGGAGAGCGGCGGACAGCCGGCGCTGGCGCAGTTGATGGCGGCGTGGATGCGGGGGTCCCTAAAGCCCTCGCGGATGTGTTCGTTTTCAAAGGCGCGCAGCGAGAACCATTGCCCTCGATATTGGAAGCGCAGCCCCACAAAAAAGCCTGGGCCGCCCTTGGGGAACAGTCCCACGCGCAGTTCTTGTACGCTCTGCTCAATCTCTCGATCCAACACCCCCAACAAGACAAAGGCGTTGTAGGCATTGATGGACTCTGCCAGCCCCTGCTCTCCGATCGGCGCAGTCCCTTGGGACAAGCTCGCCGCATAGGCCGCGACGGTGTCTCGTTCTGCGCGCAATGCTGCGTAGTTCACAGAGCCATCCGACTGCACGCAAGCCGCCAAGACTGCTGGATACCGGGCGCTTAGGTTCACATCTCCGTCGGGGGAGATGTGCTGGGCGCAAGCCAGCGTCAGCAGGGCAAACATGAAGGACTCGATCAAGAAGAAGGAGGGCTAAGGCAGCAGGACTTGGCTTCTGCCGGGTGCGATGGATTTGACCTGAACTTGCACCCCGATGTGGTCTGCGATGCCTGCCACATGGCTGATGATTCCGACTTGTCGTCCGCCAGCCTGAAGTGCGTCCAGGGTCGCCAGGGCGGTGTCGAGGCTCTTTCGGTCCAAGGAGCCGAAGCCCTCGTCGATGAAGAGCGTGCGAACAGGGGTCTGAGATGCCGAGAGGCTGGCCAGCCCCAAGGCCAGGGCGAGGGAGGTCAGAAAGGTCTCTCCGCCGCTGAGACTGTTCACGCTGCGCACATCACCCGCCAGATGTTGGTCCACGATCTGTAGCTCCAAGTCTTCACCCGGAACGCGTGCCAAGAGGTAGCGGGGAGCCAGTTCTTTTAGGTGCCGGTTGGCGTGGGCGACCAAGCTCTCCAAGGTCAGGCCTTGGGCGAACTGTCGAAAGGTGTCGCCGCTGGCCGAGCCAATCAAACTGCTCAGCACCGCCCAGCGTTGGTTCTCTTCCTGGTGCCTGGTGATGTCGTTGATCAGGGACTTCTTTTTTGTACCCTGGTCCTGTTGGAGCTGGAGCTGGAGCTCAATGATGCGTGTGCGGAGCTGGCTGAGACGCTCATGGATTGGTGGAGAGTTGGGGTCCGAGTCCACAAGCTTGGGCTCTTTTTTCTGAAGCTGGCTGAGCTCTTCATGGCGCTCTCTCAGGATGGTCTCGCTGCTCAGGAGAGCGCGCTGGAGCGATGCCACCTGTTCTTCTGTCTGTTGTCTGGATGCACTGTCCCATGCCTGGAGTGCGTGCAGCTCATCCAGGCTTAGGGTCTCCAAAGACCGATTCAGGGCCTCTTGCTTCAGGACCAAGTCTCTGGAGAGTTCGGTACGGAGCAACTCGGCGCTCTTTAGGCGCTGGTCCGCTCTGTCATGGTCTAACTGGGCTGTCTGGTACTGCTCCAGGGCCTTATTGGTGGCTGCGGTCGAAGCATCTAGTGTGAGACGGAGCTCTTTGGTGCGAGCGCCGGGGTCTTGGATTCCAAGGGTGAGCAGCGATTCAGTGAGCGCTCCAAGGGCCTTGGTGTGCTTGTCCAAGATCCCTTCCGCGGCCAACTGTGCCTGTTTGCTGTGTTTCTGGCGCTCCTCTGCGGCGGCGATGGGGGCCTGTAGATTCTGGATACCTGTCAGTCCGAGCGCCAGTGTGCTCTGCTGAGCTTGAGCCAGAGGGACGCGTTTGCTCCAAGCTGCCAAGAGCGCCTCTGCGGACTGCTTTAGCTGTTCTTCTCCAAGCCCAGGCACCCCGTTGAGCTCTTGGCCCAAGCGTTCAATAATCAGCTTCCAAGACTGGGTGTCGTGTGCCAGTTGCTGAGCCATTGTTTCGTGGCTGGCCAAGGCAATGCGGCAGCGCATCTCGAGCGTTTCGCTTGCTTCAACCTGGGCCTCGGTGTTGCGAAGCTCCTCGCTAAGCAGGTTGGATTTGGAGGCCCAAGTTTTCCTTGCTGCCTTGAGCGTATCAAGCTGGTCCTGTTTGGCCTGGATACCGTCGATCAAGGCCTGCTTTGTGGAAAAGCTGCCCAGGGAATCCTGGCTTGTGCGCTGTGCATCCTGCTGCTTATCGAGCAATGCCTCTAGGTTTTGGGCGGCTTCCTTGGTGAGTTTCCTGGCCTGCGCGAGCTCCAGGCGGCAGTTGCCCAGGTTGAGCTGGAGTGCGTTCAGGGCGCCCTGTGCCTGTTTCTCCTCCTGCACGAGTGCATCGATCACAACCTTGGCCGGGTTCGCGCCCGGATGCTCCGGGCTACCGCAGAGTGGGCAGGGTTCTCCAGGGCGAAGCAGGTGTCGATGCTCAGCCAGCTGTAGTGTGGATGCGCCGAGCTCAACGATGCGGGTGCGGTCCACTAAATGGCGTTCCGCGATTGGCAGTTGGAGCAACAAGTCCGCCTCTTGAACGGCAAGCCTCGCTGACCTGTCTTGTTGGGCGGTCTGCTCTGTTTGGGTCCTACTCAGCTGCAACTTGAGCTCGGCAATACCCTTCTCTTGGCTGTCCACCGAGAGCCGGAGCTTCTCCAGGCGGGCCAACTCGGTGGTCAGCTTATCGGTGTCGTTGGGCTGTTCTGTCTGGTGGTCAACAGCAAGGCTACGGTTGGATTCCCGTTGAAGCTTGGCGGCCTGGAGCATGCCCACTGCCGCGCTGTGTTCTCCCTGAGCAGTGAGCAGCTCCTGCTGGAGGCTGGCCCCCGCTTGCACCTTCTGCTGCAGTCCGACTGCCTGCTTGAGATCTGGATGCACCCGCTGCCATAGGGGCGCGAGTGCCGCAGCTTGTGGGTCCATTCCAAGCGCTACTTTTGCTGCGTCGATCTCAGCTTTTGTCCGCACTTGCTCCTGTCGAAGGCTTGCCAAGCCCCGCTCTGCGTCCCGGAGCGCGGCATCAGCTTGGTCCGCTTTCGACTTGGCGCGATTCGCCTCCAGTCGTGTTTCTTGGAGTCGTTGTTCGAGTCCAAGGGCCTGTTGGATTTTGGGCGCTAAGCGATGCGCGGTTGCCTGAGCGGCCGCGTCAGCCTCCCTGCAAGCCTTGAGCTGAACGGATGCGACCTTGAGCGCCTGGACCGTGGACTTGAGTTCATGGCCTATGGTCTGCAACTCCTCCTGCTTCTGGGTCAGGTTGTCTTGAGTCTTAGTGAGCTGTGCCAGGCGCTCGAGCTGTAGGGCGGCGGCGCTGTACCGCCGCACTTGTTCGCGCTGTGGCGCGGCGTTCTGCCAGACCTGCTTGGCCTTGGTGAGCTGCGCTTTGGACTCCGCTAAGCGAAGGTTGCTCTCGCTTAGGCGCTGCTGCCAACTCGCGTGTGACCGCTGCGAATTCTGCTCTTCCTCGAGATTCTTGAGTTGGTGCTGATTGCTTGTCAGCGTGGCTTGGACGGTGGCTAATTCAATGGGCGTGAGCAGGTTGAGCTCCGCCTTTTCCGCTTGCAAGTTCTCCAGGAGCTGGTTCGCGGCTTTGTTTTTGGCGAAAGCCTGCTCGGAGATTCGGGCGTAGAGATCCGTGCCGGTCATGCGCTCCAAGAGCTCTGCTCGCTCGCTGCGTTTGGCCTTTAGAAAGGACGCAAACTGGCCTTGGGCCAACAGCGCCGAGCGAATGAATTGGTCAAAGTTCAAGCCCAAGTGCTCGATGATCAAGCTTTTGGTATCGGTCTTGGTCCCCGAGCCCATCACCTCCTGCGTGACCAGGTCGATCAGGCTCATCTTCTGCTGCTGTAGACGCCCGCTCGCCTTGTCACCGGCACGGCGTACCTCCCAGCGCGCGCAGAATGGGCGCCCCTGAGCGCTCAAAAAGTCCACCTCGGCATAGCCGCTGCCTGCATCGTGGCGCAGTAGGGCGCGGGGACTCTGAGCACTCAAGGTGTCGTGCTCTTGTCCAGACCGGGAAATTTTCACACGACCATCGGCTTCTTGGAGACGAGGAGTCTGGTCAAACAGAGCCAGGCACACCGCGTCCAGGATTGTGGTCTTGCCCGAGCCAGTAGGGCCCGTGATGGCAAAGAGTCCTGCTTGTCCCAAAGCTCCCTTCTGGAGGTCCAATTCCACCACTCCGGCCAGCGAGGCTAAGTTGCAGGTCTTGATTCGGGTGATCTTCATTTGTCCTGCTCGGCCAACTCGATGAGCTCATGGAACCCAGCCAGAACCTCCTCTGGAATGGGCGCTTCAAAGGCCCGCTGCCAAGCCCTGCAAAAGACCTGTTCGGGCTGGAGCAGGTCCAGCGCCTCGGAATGATCTGCCAGGGCCTTGCCGCCTCCTGTGTATTCGGTGCGCACGGCCAATAGGCGCACCGCCTTGGACTCCAGAGCATCTTCGACTTGGCTCCGCAGGGTGGGTTCGGCTGAAGGAAGGGAGACCCGCAGTTCCAAGTAGGGCAGGTCTGTTGCGGCCAGATCTCGATCCGGAAGCTCCGCAATGCGTTTGAGAAGCGGTACCAGCGGCAGGTAGCCGTCGTCTGGCAGACGAATCATCTGGACGCTGCGTGGGATGGGCACGTGGTCCAGCCTCTTCAACGCACCATCCTGAACCTGCAACACCACGATCTGGTGCATGTAGCCTCGCTCGGTCATGGAGAGAGGAATGGGGGAGCCGCTGTAGCGAATGCTCTCTCGACCCACCGCTTGGGCGTAGTGCAGGTGTCCCAGGGCCACGTAGGCCAAGCGCTCAGGAAAGAGCTCTTGGCACAGGGGATTTTGGTTCCCACCCAACACTTTGCGCTCTGAGTCTGGGCTCAGGGCAGCGTTCTGCATGTAGAGGTGGCCCATCGCCAGTGCGGCGTGGCCGGCTTGGGCCTTCTGGAACAGTCGCTCAAAGACCTGCTGGTGTAGTTGGTGAACCCCGTCCGTCAGGGACTGCTCGCCTGCCTTGCCTACTCGCGGCAGATCAGAGACACGAAGGTAGGGGATGGCGGCGACCCAGGCCTCGCATGCCCCCTGGGCGTTGTGGAGCGGCAGGACCATGCGCTCCATGTCCAACTCCCTGCCGTTGCGCCTCGGCAGGCCTCCAATCACGTGAACCCTCTCACTTAGCAAGGACTCAGGCGCGTCCAAACGGGCAGCGCTATCGTGGTTGCCCCCGATGGCGACAATCTCCAGCGTTGGGCAGCGTTCGGTGGCCTTTGCCAGAAAGCTGTACCACTGACGCAGCGCGCTTACGGGCGGGTTGGCAGTCTCAAATACGTCCCCAGCGATCAACAGCACGTCCACCGCGCGCTGCTCCAACTCCAGGACCAACCAGTCCAGAAAGCGCTGGTGCTCCGCGCTGCGGTCGTAATCGTAGAGGGTGTGGCCTAAATGCCAGTCAGCGGTGTGAACGACGCGAAGCATCAGGGACCCCAAAGAGCGTCGCGCAGGCCCGAGGCCCGTTGAATTCGCGCTCCCACCCCAGCCTGGATGACGGATGCATTGCCGAAGAGGTGAACACGCTCTCGGGCTCGGGTAATTCCGGTGTAGAGGAGCTCCCGGGTGAGCAGTGGGGACGGACGGGGGGGCAGCAACATGACGACCTCGGCGAACTCCGAACCTTGGCTCTTGTGGACGGTGGTAGCAAATACGGTTTCGTGCGGCGGAAGCCGGGCTGGATGAAAGGTGCGCAGCGCTTCCCCAGGTCTCTCCGGAGGAAACCAGACTCGAAGCTGTCCTGAAGCATCTTCCAGCGCTACGCCCACATCTCCATTGTATAGCCCCAAGGCGTAGTCGTTTCGAGTGACCAGGACTGGCCGGCCCACATACCAAGGCTCTCCACTTGGAATCAGTCCTTGTTGGGCCAGAATGCGTTCGCAGAGGCGATTGATGCTTGTGACGCCCCAGCGCCCCTGGCGATGTGCGCACAAGACGCGAAAGCGTCCAAGCTGTTCTAAGGCATGGGCGGGATCTTTTGCGAAGGTCAGCATCTGAAACCCGCCCCGAAGAACCGACCTCAGGCTGTCCAAGTCTTGTGGTGATGCATTGGGGGGGACTGGCTCCCACTGGACATCGTCGAAGGCCTCGTCCCGAAGGATTCGCAGTGCCTGTGCACTCTCCCCAGAGTTGATAGCTTTGGCCAAGCTGCCAATGCCAGAGTTTCCGTTAAAGCGGAAACTATGCGTGAGCTGCACGATGTGGTCTTGAAGCCCTGGGGGGGGCGGCGCTCGCTTCGGCGAGGGACAAAGAGAGTTGCCCCAAAGTCTCGCGCAGTCCCAGGGACCACGCCTGACGGTGTCCCTGGGCGTTGCAGATGTCCCCCAAGATGGCGCCTGCCTCGACGGATGCAAGCTGATCTTGGTCGCCTAAAAGAACCAAGCGCGCACTGGGGCTGACCGCGTCGACCAGCTTGGCCATGAGGGAGAGGTCCACCATCGAGGCCTCGTCAACCAGCACCAGATCAGCCGCCAGAGGGTTGTCCCGGTGGTGAGCGAATTGCGTGGGAGTGCGAGGCTGCCATCCCAAGGCGCGGTGGATTGTGCTGGCGCTGGTGGGCATGACTGTCGAGAGCTCCACGGGCAGCTTTAGGCGCTCGAGGCTCTGAGCCAGCGACTCCACAAGTCGGGCGGCTGCCTTTCCGGTTGGAGCGAGCAAGAGAATGCGAAGCGGGGCCCCGTGCTCCAGAGCTTGTTGTTGGAGAAGGACCAAGAGCTTGGCGACCGTTGTGGTCTTGCCGGTTCCCGGCCCGCCGCTGATCACTGTGAAGGGCCGCAACACTCCAACCGCACAGGCGACCCGCTGCAGCAGGTCTGGCCCGGGTGTTGGGAAGAGCTCTTGGATGCCCTTGGCCAGCAGGTCCAGGTCCACCGATGCAGGCTCACAAAGCGTGCGCGCTTGGATGGCTTGGGCAAGCAGGGTCTGCTGCTCCCAGTAGCGCTGAAGGTAGAGGTTGCCCGCGGCATCCAGGACCAAGGGGCAGGTTTGCTCTCCTGTCCCGACCGCTGGACTCTCTCGCAGTGCCTGGAGCCAGGGGTCAAGCTCGGGCCAGCGTACATTCTCCAGGGGCTGGCCATCGCGGTCCAGCGCCTGCTGGCCTGCCAAGCGTGGAAGCTGAGCACAGACGTGGCCTGCGTTTGGTGCCCGCGTGGCAGCAGCGGCACCAAGGGCTAGCAGCTCAGGCGCAGCATGTCCGGGGCTGTTGTCCAAAATCAGACCTGCAAAGGCAAGATCCAAGGGGCCAAAGACGCCGGCTTCCCGCCATGCTCGTAGAGTGCTGGTCATGGATTTACCCCCTCGCGCAACAGCCTGTCCAGGCCTTGGACAAGCACCCAGCTGGGTCTGTGGGAGTAGCAGCCGTGGTTGTGCCCGCGGTCGGGGTGCATGCCCTTGAGGTACAGGTAGTACACGCCGCCAATGTGCGTCTCGTAGCTGTACTCCGGGAGGCGTTGCTGCAGAAAGCGGTGCAGCGCCACGGTGTAGAGCAGGTACTGGAGCACGTAGTGGCTCTCGGCCATGGCCTTTGGGAGCTTTGCGTGGTGATACGCCTCCAGACCATCCCCCAGATGATTGCTCTTGTAGTCGACAACGTACCAGCGCTCTTCGTGCAGGAAGATCAGGTCCACAAAGCCTGTCAAAAAGCCACGCAGCCGTGGGAATCCCAGGCTGCGGATTTGCGACGCGTAGCCCGGGGGCAGACCTTCATCTTGAGCATCCTCCAAAACCTTCGCCAGTGCTTCGGACTCCAGGGCGTGCGATCCAGCACCAGAATGGGTGGCCACCGGCAGGGTGAACTGCAGCTCGTCCAGCCTTGCCGTGCGCGGGATGTCTTGCAGCGCTAAGTCGGGCGCAAAGGGGGTCTTCAGGATCTCTTGAAGGGCTTGACAGACCAGCGGGGCCCAGTGCGCATCAAAGCCGTGGTCCGCTAAGTTCTTAACGACCAAGGGTTCCAGTTCCGAAGGGTTTTGAAAGTCTAGGTCTTCGAGGATTTGGTGGAAGAACGTGCCTGCTAGCGCGCCGCGGGGAAAGGTGCTGAGGGTGATGGGCAGCTTGGGCTCAAGCTCCGGACTGGGAAGAGCGGTGCGCTGGTCGTAGTCTAGTCCCAGCTCAACAATCGGAGAGGGCGCTCCGTGGTAGGGAGCATGGGCTCCGTGGGCCAAGCGGGAGAAGCTACCGATTCGCCAGTCTGAGTCCAGTGTAAAGGCCGGAGTCTGCGACTCCAGAGTCCTCGCAAGTCGGCCCTGGACATGAAAAGGGGGGACCATGCCGTTGTCTAAACCACGGACTGAGATGCGCGACGAAGAGGCTGCTGCGATGGTGTCGAGTTCACTTCGCATGCGGGCATCATTCAGGCCCAGGATGCTCTTGCTGCTTAAGTCCAGTGCTGCCTGCCCCATCCCTGCCCCTGGAGGCTGATGCAAGAGTGCACCCAGTGGGCTGATTTCGTGGTTTCTGAAGGGTCCCCAGTACAGAATGCAGCGATGTCGAGCTCGGGTCAGGGCCACGTAGAGCAGGCGCAGGTCCTCGGCACGGGTCTCCAGATCGGTCTGAACGCGGTGTGCAGCAAACTCTGCGCTGCCAATGTCCAAGATGCGTTGGCCGGCTGCATCCTCGTCATGGAAGCAGAGTGTTTCGTCGGTTTTCCCGGTCAGCCGGGCATCCCAGAGGTATGGGCAGTACACCACCGGGTACTCCAGTCCTTTGCTCTTGTGGATGGTGACCAGCTGCACAGCTTGGGAATCTGACTCCAAGCGCAGTTTTCGGGCCTCAGCGCCGCCTGGGTCCGTGTCGCTGGATTCACGCTCCAGGCGCATCCAGCGCAGTAGGCTGATTGGGTCGAAGCACTGGCCTACAGCCGCTGTGTTGAGCAACTCCACCAAGTGCAACAAGTTGGTCAGGCGGCGTTCCCCGTCGACCATCTTCAGCAGGCGCTCTTGGAGTTCTTGTGCCTCCAAGAACTCCCGGAACATGCGGGCCAAGGACTGGGTCTCCCACAAGGTTTTCCAGCCTTGGAATCGCTGGACCAGGGTGTCCCATTCGCCCTCTTCGTACTCCAGTTGGGCGATCTGATGGGCCTGGTAGCCCATCATTTCTGTAGCCAGGGCGCCACGCAATGCGCCCCGGTCCCCTGGATCCAGCACCGCGGCCATGAGAGCTTCGAGCTGGGAGGCCTCGTCGCTGTCCAATACGCTGGAGTCTCCCTGGCGTACACTCGGGATTCCCAGCTTTCTTAGGGCTTCCTCGATGTCGATAGCCTGTTGGTTGGTACGCACGAGTACCGCGATGTCGCCCGGGCCCAAGTCTCGATCTCCCATCGGAAAGCCACCCCGGGTGGCCTGGTCCAGCATGCGCGCAATGTCTCCAGCGACTGCGGGTGGCAGGTGCTTGTTCAACCACGTCTTGGGTATGGGCGCCTTGTTGCGTTTTGCTGCTTTGAGGGGGATGTGTACGATCTGAAGGGCGGCACCGCCGAAAGCATCCTGCACCTTGGGTCGGGGGTGCACGGCTTGAAATCCGATTCTGTCGAACACGAAGGGGTGTTCCAGGCGTGCGAAGAGCTGGTTCACTGCTTGGATCAAGCTGGGGTCCGAGCGCCAGTTTACGTTTAGGGTGAATGTGCGCTGGCCGGCCTCTTTTACGGCCTGCATGTAGGCGAACACGTCGGCCCCGCGAAAGGCGTAGATGGCTTGCTTGGGGTCCCCGATCAAGAACAGGTGCCCGCCGCTCTTGGCGAAGCAGCTGGAGAAAATCTCATATTGGACCGGGTCCGTGTCCTGGAACTCATCGATCAGGGCGGCTCGATAGCGCTTGGCGATGGCCTTGGCCAAGGTCTGTCCGTGCTCTGGATCTCGTAGGCTGTCCCGCAGGCCGTGCAGCAGATCGTCAAAGGACTGGATGTTCTGTGTCTCTTTGAGCTCCGGAAGCTTGTTGCGAATGTGTTCAACCAGATCCCGCCGCAGACGGAGCAAGCGGGTCTGTTTGTCCTGTGATGCCTGCCTCACCGCATCCAGGTAGGCGCTGATCTGGTCGATGAGCGGCGTGCCAGGAAGAGACTTTCCGGCGGCTGCTTCGAGCAGGCTTTTGCGTGAGAACACACGCAGGCTCTCCGGCGGCAAGTGAGGGACCGCGGTGCTGATGTAGTCGTCCACTGCGAAGGCATGACTACGGAGGTTGTCTTCGAAGTAGTCCATGCCTTGTAGATCCCATCGCATCTTGAGCAAGCCCGAGAGCAGGGTTCTTCCTTGCTCGCTCCACTGGGATCTGAAGGCTTGGAAGTGGTGCTGTAGGGCGTCTTCGTCCAGCAGCTGAGTCCCTTGGATCTCCTCGGGGCTTGGCAGAACTGGCAAGTCGGGGTCAGCTGCGCTCCAGGCCAGCGACATGAGGCTCTCCGGGCCGACTCCTCGGTCCTGCAAGTAGCGTGAAAACACCGGGTCCAGGTCGTGGGTGCGCTTGGACCAGAAGTCCCGAACCAGCTCCCGAAGCAAGGGCTCCTGGTCGGCGATGAGCTCCGTGTCGAAGAGCACCCCAGACTCAAAGGCGTTCTCCTGCAGCATGCGTTTGCAGAAACCGTGAATGGTGGAGATCGCCGCCAAGTCAAAGCTGGTCAGGGCGGCCCGAAGACGGCGGAGAGCTTGCGGCCGACCCTCCGGTCCGACGCGCTGAAATAGAGCTTCGAGCAATTCATCCTGACTGGGAGAGGGGTCCTCGAAGCGCTCCAGAGCGTTTCGCAGCCGGCCGCGGATTCGGTGCTGAAGCTCGGCGGTTGCTGCCTCGGTGAACGTGACCACAAGGATCTCTTCAATGCGCAGTCCCTGCTCTAAGAGCAGCCGCAGGACCAGTGTCGTGATGGTGTAGGTCTTGCCGGTGCCTGCACTTGCCTCGATCAAGGTGGTGCCAGGAGGCAACTCTTGCATGGGGTCGAATGGGGTCATGGCTTCCGCTCCGCATACATGTGTCGCAGCAAAGGACCGAAGACCCGCTTGGACAGGGTGAAGAAGTCCAGGCCGTCGGGCAGTGCCACTGGCAGCCCTGCGTCCCAAGGTGTGTGTTGGCCTAAGACCCGAGCGACCTGCTGCTGCGTGCCGTCCCCGGTCTCTCGTCTGAACAGCCCGTTGTAGCTCCGCCACTTGCGTTGAGTGGGGTACATCGCGCGGTCTAAGTCACGGGGCCCCTTTGCGCTCAATGCCTTGCGCGCCCAAGTCCGAGAGGTATCCGGAAAGAACAGCAGTGGATAGCGCTGTCCCAACTCGGAGAGTTGTATCAACTCCTCCAAGATGGGCTCTGGCGTATCGACCGGTCGGAAAGCCAAGCACATGATTCCGCCGCCGGTCTCCGGTCTTCCGATGACCATGCTCTTTCGAGGCTCCAGCAGCTGCAAGGCCAAGTGCTCGACCCAGAGAGAGACCAAGTGGGCTGAGCTGATTCGCTTGTACTGGTAGAGAACACGACCCCAAGGGTAGATGTGGTTCAGGCTGCCAGTCAGAGTCTGTTTTCCCAACCGGTGGCAGATACTCAACGGAGGCTGAGCCCCGCCAACCACAAAGTCAGATACCGCCTGGGCCAGGGGACCAACCAGGGCGTTCAAGTCGCTGTAGCGGGTCTCTCCTGGGGTCCCCAGTGGCAGGATACCCTGGGCACGTACGCTCTCGAAGGCCTGCTCCAATGTCTCTCCCGCCAAGCTGCGGCCCAGGAGGGGTTGAGCGATCTTGTACAGCTCCAAAGCGCTGAGATCGATCGGTTCGCGGTCCTGAATCTCGGCGGCCAGGCCCGGGGGGCGAATCCCCAGGCCCCTGCGCATGAGGGTTGGGATAGGAGCCGCCCAGAAGCGCGCCAGCTCGGCGATGCTGATCTCTAGTCTGGCCGGCTTGCTTGGTAGGGCCTGGGGGAAAAAGGGTGGCAGCTGATGCTTTTCCCCCAACAAGGCTTGGGCCCCCTTGAGATAGTCGGAGGCGTAGGAAAAACGGGGTTGGCTGAAGCTGCGTGGCGAGAAAGGCTGCAAAGGGTGGTGCGAGAGCAGCTTGTCCCGCCAGTCGCCTTTCTCTTGGGTGAGCGGGTCCACCGGTGGCTTGCCGCAGGTCTCCGCGATGGTGTCCATCAGCTCACTGACCACCACGCTGGGGGGCAGTTCCTTGTTGTCCCGAAGGCCCAACCCCGTGTAGGTCAGGATCAGGCGCTCCCGGGCGGAGAGCAGACTCTCTAAGAAAAGGTAGCGGTCGTCCTCCCGGGCGCTGCGGTCGCCGATACGCGGTTTGATGTGCATCCAGTCAAAGCCGAGTTGCTGGCCCATTCGTGGGAAGGCGTGCTCGTCCATGCCCAGTATGCAGACCACACGGAATGGGATGGTCCGCATGGGCACCATGCCGCAGAAGAGCAGTTTCCCACCGACAAAGCCCGAGGCTGGCTTGCCCTCGTCGAAGGCTGCGCCAACATGGGCTTGGATCACCGCCAAGTCCAGGCTACGTTCCAGACCTTGGGCTTGCGCGTTTTCCGCCGCCTGGAGCAGTACCTCGCGCAGCTGTAGGTGTTGCCACGCGTTGTCCTCGTTCAGGTCGACCATGCGCTCCAAGCCGGTGTTCAGAGCGCTGCTCCAGCCAGCCAAATCCCTTGAGTGCGTGAAGCTTTCCAAGGTTTCTCTCAAGCTCTGGACAAAGTCTACGAAGCGGCCCAGCTGGCGGGCGATGCCGCCCTCGATCTCGTCAAAGGGAAGGATGCCTGACCACATACGCGTTTCATCCCCGCGCATGGCCACCCCCAAAAGCAGTCGCTGGAGCCCGAAGCGCCAGGTGTTTTGGGGGTCGGCTGGCTGCCCGTGGGCTGCCCGGTGGTCGGCGTCCCAGCCCCATCGGATGCCAGCTTGAGCGCACCACGCCGTGAGCAGGTCCAGGTCCTGGGCCAGGATGCCAAAGCGTGTCCGGATGCACTCGAAGGAGAGTAAGGCCAGAACCTTGCTGCACTTCGCTCGGCCGCCGACCATGTCCAGGATGGCCAGCATGGCTTGGGCTGCGGGGTTGCCATGCTTAAGGGAGCGGTCGGCCACCTTGAAGGGAATAAAGCGCGGGTCGTCCTCGGCGCGGTCAAAGACCGCTCGAACCATCGGCGCCCAGCTTTCCACATCGGGTAGCTGGACGACCACATCACGGGGTTCTAAGCCTGGCAGTGTATCGAAGAGGTGGAGAAGCTGGTCTTGTAGGACCTGCACCTGGCGCATGGGCCCGTGGCAGGCGTGTACCTGAATGGACTGGTCTTTGTCGCCAAGTACATGGTGGGGGTGTTCGGCACCCCGGCGGCGAAGGTGCAGCACGTCGCTCTGCACAGCGTGAAGGAGACTCTGCTGGCCGGGATCTTGGAAGAGCTCCGGCATGGGCTCCTGGTAGACCGCTTCCTCCAGGACCTGCTGAAAGTCCCGGCCCAGCTTGCCCAAGGAAGCCAGCAGAGGGTGGCCCTCTTCCATAGCCAGGGCGTCCTGGGCGACCTGGGGACTGTCGAACAGGCCGCGCTGGATTTGCCGCTTGTTCCGGATGTCCGCCCACCAGCTATCGCTCGGATTGAGCAGGTAAAGCTGCACATGAATGTGGCGAGAGAGCAGGGCGAAGATCCGCACGAACAGCGGAGGCAGAGTGGTCACGCCAAAGACGGTGATGCGCTCTGGTAGACCGCTCAGCTGCGCTTTTGGGTGCACCAGCCTGTCCTCGAAACGCTGCATGAGTTCGCCAACACTGGGCTGGCCGATGTGCTTTCGTAGCCAGCGATAGAGTACCGGTTGCCAATCTCCCGCCTCTCCGCCACCACGAATCCAGCTCAGGCATTGCTCGGCTCGGTAGGTGCCGTATCGATCAAAGACCCGTGTGATTCGCACGGCGAGCTGGTAGCGCTTCAGACCCTTGGGATCTTGGGTGACGTAGCCCTGAAGGGCCTTGAACTCTGGGGTGTGGATGAGTGCATCCAAGCCTGCGAAAACCGCCCAGAGAAGGGATTTGGTATCCCATGCTTTGAGCTGTTCTTTCTCCAGTTTTAAAACCGTTTCGAAGGCTTGCTGGACTACACGGCCCGGATAGGGAAACTCCAGGTTCGCTGCAATCTGCATTCGCTGGGCGAGTTCCAGAGTCAGCCAGCGCTCCATGCCGGCGGAGTGCACCACAATCTGCTCTTTGGCGAAGGGATTCGCCAAAGGCTGTTTTAGAGATTGGGCCAGTGGTTCGAGTAGTGCCTCGACCTGGTTGCTCTTGTAAACCTTCAACTTATTCCCAGATACCTACATCCTATTTCAAGGCCGGACCAAAAACTGTCCGCTACCTCGCAGGTCGGCTCAGCGTCGCTTGGATCGGCTGCGCATGGCCTCGATCTCTTGGAGCTCCATGGTGAGCTTCAGCCAGGCCTCCCAGCGCTCGGGCTCGACTGTACCCAGGTTGACTGCGGCGTCCACTGCGCATCCCTCGTCGCCGGTGTGGTGACAGTCCCGGTACTTGCAGCTGTCAGTCAGATCGGCGATCTCAGGAAAGGCATCTGCCAAGCCTGCCGAGCTCCACAGGCGCATTTCTCGCATGCCTGGCGTGTCTACGACCAGGGCGCCACTCTCCAACGCGAAGAGCTCTCGGTGGGTGGTGGTGTGCCGCCCTTTGCCGTCTTTGTCGCGAACTTCTGCTGTGACCTGGACCTGCGCGCCTTTGAGCTTGTTGAGCAGGGTGGACTTTCCTACCCCGGAACTGCCAAGCAGACAGATGGTCTGCTGTGCGGCCAGGAATGGCATCAGGCCTTCCAGACCCTCGCCGGTCTTGGCGGAGATGCCCAAGATGTGGGCGCCGGCGGCGACCTCTTCGACCAAGCGAAGGGCCTCGTCGCGCTGGGCTGACTCGGTCTGGTCCAGCTTGTTGAGCAGAATCACAGGGGCGGCTCCGCTCTCCCAAGTGGCCGCCAGGTAACGCTCCAAGCGGCGCACATTAAAGTCGCCATCCAAACTCATCATGAGGAAAGCATGGTCGATGTTTGCGGCGACGACCTGGACCTTCGCGTGCAGTCCAGCGACCTTGCGCACGAAAACGCTGCGGCGGGGCAACACGGCCTCGACCGTGGGGCGTCGGTTCTTGCCGGTGTTCAGGGCGACCCAGTCGCCAACGCCGGGAAGGTCCAGTGGTGAACTGGAGTGGTGTCTCAACCTCCCGGTGGCCCGAGCCAGGAGCTCCCGCTCACCGGTGTGGACCCGCCAAGCCCCGCGGTGCTCAGCGACCACACGCCCAGGGGTCCAGCGCCTCTCTTCGAGCGCTGCCAGAGCGCTCTTGAGATCTGGGGTCCAGCCGAGGGTGTTCAGGTTCACCCAAACCCTGTATCCCTGGAAGCCTCAGGCTGCGATGCTCAAGACGGGGCGGCGCAGGGCAAGACAGCCGGTGTACTCCTCCAGCCCGTCCTCGAACCAAGTGACCAGCTCCACTGGAGTTCGAGCGTTCAGCTTTTCAAAGCGCACATCGAGTTCGCGCTCTCCAAACTCGGCCTCCATCCAGATACGCTGACCGGCGAAGGAGATGGAGCTGTTCACCAGCTCTCCATCCTCTTCGATCTGAGAGCCCGGAATGGACAAAAAGAGCTGCAGACTAAACCCTTCTGGGAGCAGGTAGCGCATGTGAAGGAAGCCCTTTTTTTCGCTCTGGGTCCAGGCGACCAAACGGCCGAGTGATTGTTGGTGATGCATGGTGGTGACCTCGGGGGGAGCTGACCTTCTTCTCGGATCAGCTTGGGGGTCTTTCAAGCCTGGGGTCCAATAAGAGGGGACACCCGGTCCACCCATACTTGTCGAACCACCCAGAGACTGGCGGGCAAGAGCAATCCTAAGCCCATCACGGTGATCAGTCGCTGGGGCCCCCATCCTCCGTCTGAAAGGGCGCTGTAGACCGCAGTCGAGGCCGCAAACATGGCGGTAAAGGCTCCAAGCTCGGCGGCAAAGACCCGGCCCATCAGTGCGTCGGGAACCAGCTGCTGCAAGCGCACCGTGGAAAAGACCCAAGCCGTCGCTCCGCCTAAGTGCGCCACCACCACGAAAGGCACCGCCCAAGACAAGGTGGGCATTAGACCCACCCCCGCGTAGAAGAAAGCCCCCCAGGCAAAAGAGATGCCGATCAGCCACTCCATTCGTTTGGCTTGACCACGGGAGAGCCACCTGGCAACGAAGGGTCCGACTGCGGTGCCCAAGCCACGAGAGACGTAGAGCACCGTCACGCCTATGACGCTGGCATCCTGAGCGCCGGCGGCCAGTCGTGCAAAGAGGGGGTCCTTCTCCGCGTGAAGGGGGCCCTCACCTAACAAGGTCAG
The DNA here is from genome assembly GCA_905480105.1 of uncultured bacterium. GTDB lineage: Bacteria > Myxococcota_A > UBA796 > UBA796 > CAJQPC01 > CAJQPC01. The sequence goes on from CAJQPC010000031.1 coordinate 43,713, forward strand.
GATCAAGGTGGTTGCACCCGCCACAGACCATCCCATCTTCACTAAAACCAAGGTCCAGACCCTGGGATTGGCCCGGAGATAGGCGGCGCCCTCGCGCAAGGTTCCGCTGCCTTTTTGCTGAACCACTTGGATGCGGGGCACGCCCAAGAGAAAAAGCACCGAGACGACGTAGGTCGCCGCGTCCACCAATAGAGCTGCCTCCCAGCCCAGCAAGGCGGTGGTTAGCCCTCCCAGTGCGGCGCCCAGTGCGAGCATTGCGGACCAGGTCGCTGCGTCCAGGACCCCCGCAGTCTCCAGGTCCTGTGGCGCGACCACTGAGGGCGTCATTGCACGCCTTGCAGGCTCAAAAAAGGCGCCGAGGAAGGCCTGCAAGGCGACCAGCGCCATCAGGATGGGCAGGGATGGATGGATGAGTTGTCCCATCATGCCCAGGACCACCACGGCTCGGCCCACGTCGCTTGCGATCATGATCGTCTTGCGCGGGAACCGGTCGGCCACCCAGCCGGCGATCGGGGTGGCAAGCAGTGGAGGTAGGCTCTTGAGGATCAGGGTTCCGCCCAAGGCCATCGCGCCGTTTCCGCCGATCTCCCGCAGCAGAGCAACCAGCGCCAGCAGGTTGAACCAGTCGCCCATCAGGCTGACCAAACGGGCGCTATAAAGGCGTCGGTAGGGGGTGTTGCGAAGCAGCAACCCCAGTGGGCTCAGAGGAGGTGTTGACGTCACGCGCTCTTCGTATCCGGCGGTTTGGTTGCCGGTCGGCTATTCGGCAGGTCTTGTATCCGCGTCTGCGGTCATCCCAGAGGAGCTGCCCATGGCCGACGACTGGACCTTCAACCAGTGGCACCCTTGTCTTAAGCCCCACGACTGGAAAGGTGCGGAGCACGCCGCGGCACACCCGCTCTTGGCCACGGAGGATCCCGTACCTGATATGCCTTGGGTGGCCTTGTGCCGCGATCTGCCAGACCAGATCATCTTCCCACCCAGGGAGGAACTAAACGAGATGCAGCTGCTCCAGGTGGCCAACGTTGCGATGGGCAACCTGGGGCGCTCCAAAGTGACCTGGAGCATGCAGCAGGCTGCCGATTCACCGCTGCTCGTGGGGAAGGGAGACTTTGCCAGCGAGCAGATTCTGAACCCGGAGCTTCCGGCCTTGGCCATGAAGCGACTGGGGTGTGAGCGCTTCGCGGCGGCCTGTCCGCGGCGCGGCATTCTGCTCCTGCGTCCTTTGGAAGGGCCCGGTCTTAAGGCCTTCCAGACCTGGGTCGCGCACCTGTATTACGCCGAGGTTCACTTTAAGGTGATGCCCTTCTGCGTGGTGATCGGCCAGGGCGGCATCCAGAGCGTGCTGCTGGATCCCGGTGCGCTCGCAGTGGGACGGGATCGGGCCGCATCAGCCGGAGCCAAGCGCTTGGTTCAGGTGGTCGGCTACCACAAGGATAGCCAGACCCTGCTGCTCTCTTGCGCGCCCACGCCCGGTCAGGGGCTGCCTCCAGGAGATATTTCTTGGCTCCAGCAGGTCGTCGACGAGGGCTACCAGGGCCGGCCGGTGCTGCAGATGCGAATGACGCTCCCAAGCGAGGGCATGGCACGCATGATCGCCTCGCATCTGGACGCGTTGCCCATTGCCTTGGACTTCATCGGCCCGGACGGAAAGCTCGCCCTGCTGGCGAATTAATCTTTCTTCATCGCCGCCTTGAGCGCTGCAAGCTCGAGTTCAGCCTTGCTCTTTCGCTCCATGCGGGTCTTGTGAACCTGAGCCCGGTTGGCCTCGTTGGCGTTTTGCCGTTCAAAGGCCCGCTTCTCAAGAGCCGCGTCTTGAGCCTGGACCTCTTCTAGGTCGCCGACCAAGTGCTTCTCTAAGTCGTCCACCGCTCCATGGGCCGCTTTCTCCATCGCAGCCGCAGTTGCCGCCGCAGCTGCTTTGGCCGCTGCTTCTGTGGCGACGTCCTGTCCTTTTCCACGGGCCTTTGCGATCAGATCATCTAAAAAGGACACGGGGGCTCCATAGCTTAGAAGAGACGGTCAGGGTCACAGGACCAGTTGTCGCAGTCGACAACATGTAAGCGCAGAATCCGAGAGGTCGTGTTCTCGCCAGGGTTCAGTGTCGCCTGGAGTGTGTGCTCGCTGCCCGCGCCACTGGGGTCCAGCTTCATGACCCGGGTCCAGCCCTGCACGTGGTCACCGCTGCTGCGCCAGTTTGCGTTCATTTTGCCGCTTTCCCCGGCCAGCACCGCGTTGCCACTAAAAGACACCGGAAGGGACAGGCCGTCGAGCACCAGCTCGCCATCCAGCCAGGGGCTCTCAAAGTGGTGGCTCAGGTCCACCTCCAGCCAGATCTCTTGAGCGTGCGCCCCTTCGAGCCAGTCGATCTCGGCCTGGGCGCCCGGGTTCAGGGCCACGCTCGCCACAGGGTCACCCGGCATGAGCGCCAAGAGCATCGCGACGATCCCCCCGGCAATCCCAGCGAAGAGCATCAAGCTGCCCAGTCCGGCAATGCCCATTAGGCCCACCGCGCTTGCACTCAATGCCAGCTTAAAGCCGGTGTCGCTGCTCTGCTGTGTGCTCATGAACAATGATTAACCGCCCTCCGCGTGCACGGGTGCCGCGATACGCTCGGCTTACCTGGAGCGAAGAGTGGCGAACGAGCGCGTGCTGATTGCTGGGTGTGGCCCCCAACGCTGGGTACGTGGCCTGAGCGGCCCCCTGGGTGCTCAGCAGGAAAAGGGCTGGTTTGGTCCCTACACAGCGCTCTCTTCCCAAGGGACTCAACACGCCCAAAGATCTGGAATTGCTGGCCCCGCCAAGGCCAGAGTGTCCCTGAGTGGACTGATTCAGCGCGAGGCCTGCTGGCTCCCGGCAGACAACTACGCTGGGACACCCACGCTGAGTGTTTTGCCTGCCCAAGGGCAGCTGGACATGGTGCCCCGAGTCCCAAGTATCGCTGGCTTGGCTCGGGCTTCCGCCAGCTGGGCGTCGGTGCAGCTGGGTGGAGCAGGAACCCTGGTGGTGCCCAAGAGCTGGAACAGCGACTGCGCCCGCGGCGTTCTGCACAGCTACGCCCAGGCCGGTTGGTCTCTCAGCTCCCTTGAGCCCCTGCTGACCGCACCCCGTGTGCTCAGCCAGGATGGCTTGTTTTTACGCCTGAGCGACGAAGAAGGGGACATCGTTCTACCGATGGACGCCCACGTCGCGCGGGCATTGTCCACGTTGCGTAACGTGTACAAGCAGGTCCTTGGTGCCGCTGGCCCCGGGCTCTCGGCCCGCTGGTTGGAGGAAGAGGAGGACCGCCAGGGCTGGTTTGCGCGGACTCAGATCCTCTGGCGCTTGACCGAAGGCCTCCGGGCGGGCCGCAGCGAGATTGACTTAGGTGGCGCCCACGCACCGATCTTTGGGCGCAGCGGCGACACCAATATGCAGGCGCTCGCGCCGCTATTCGGTCTGCGCATCCGGGTACGCTTTCCCGCCGCGGACACCAGCAAGTGGTTGGAGAAGGCCTCCTGGCCTGGCTTTTTGCGGAGTCGCTCCGGTCGCATCCGCGTGCGTGGTTTGGAGTGGGCCTCAAGGCCGATAGCGATCTTGAGCACCCCAGACCTGGACTCGGGCTGGCCGGCGGAGCTGCGTGCCCTGGGGGTGGACTTGAAAGAGATCACCCTGGACGAGGGGCTGCCACGCTTGGCACAAGAGGAGTCCTTTAGTCAGCGCTTTCCCGGTTTTGTTCCTGCGGAACTACGGGGGCCTGTCAAGCTGGTTGGGGCTGAAATTGTGGGTCCAGAGGTGGGCTTGGAGCCTACGCCAGGGCCGCTGATCGAGGCGCCGGGTCAGGTCGAAGACGCAGCTGTTGACAGGCGCTTAGATCCTGTCCAGGGGCACGAAGCTGCGCAGCCTGCGCTGGTGGTTCAACGGCCCTTCCATCCTCAGCGCATCGAGCTGGCTGCAGCCCATCGGCCCGGCTCTCTTCGGGTCTTTGTGGACGGAAAGCACCAGGAACATGCCGAGCTCAATCCCTTGGGCGGAGCAGCCGGGCCTCGCCTTTACGAGGTCGACGGGGTTTCTATCGCCCATGGGGCGTTGCTTCGGGTGGACTTTGAGCCTGAGCAGGAGGCCCCTTGAGCGCCGTTTGCCCGAGCTGTAGTGCCTCCGCAAGTGACTGGGATCGCTACTGTGGCAGCTGCGGTACCCCGTTGGCTCGCCTGCGCTGGCACCTCCATCAAGACAGTCGAGAGTTGGGCGAAGACGGCCGGGTTGCTGTGCGTCGGGGCAGCCATGGCTTGATGCTCTCTGTGGTCAACGAAGGGGTTGTGCCTGCCGGTCTGGTCTTGCCGGCCGAGGCCTTGGAGGAGCTACCGAGCTGGGTGGGCCTGTCGCGCTTGGCCCAGCTTCAGGAGCGGGCCATTACCTTAGAGCCCGGGCAGGAGCACACCCTGTCCATTCCCTTTGGCTTGAGCGAGCTCGAGGCACTCTTTGTGGGTGTGGACCGCCAAGCCACGCCGGTGCTCCAAGCCCCCATCTATTTGTTAACGACCCTCTGTCAGCTTGCCCCGGGAGGCTGGTCCCCCAGGCCGCTAAAGCTCAGCTTGGTCGTTGCCCGCGAGCCCTGGTTTAGCCCTGCGGCGAGCCACTACCGCTTCATCCCTTCAGAACGCCTGCGCGAGGGTCTGGTTCACCGGGTGATGCTGCACAATGAGTCTGCTGAAGATGTTTCCCTGGAGGGACTCAGTCTGGAGGAGCATCCGGGCACGCCCCCGAGCTGGGCGAGTGACGCCGAGCACCTGAACATCGAGTCCCTGGTCGAGGCCCCTCCAGCGACCGACCATGCGGTGCTTCAGGCCGGCGAGTCCCGTAGCTTTGAACTGCGCTTTTTGAACCCTGAGATCAAGGGGCTGCGCTTCTTTTCTGGCCGCTTGGTCTGTCGCTATTCCCCGAGTCAAGGGGGCCGTATTCAGGCGCTGATTCAAGGGGTTTTGGGCCGCGCGCCCACGTTGGTCTGCGACGCACCCGAGCCCATCGGGCACCCCTCGGTCGAGCGAGACGAGGTGCACAGCCTTGTGCTGAAGAACCCGGGTGACCTGCCTGTGCAGGTGACTCAGGTTCAAGTGCTCAGGGGCGAAGACCCTGCCGCTGGCCCTGACTGGTTCCACTTGGATGGCCTGACCCCAGGGGAGATCATTCCGCCTGGCGGAGAGCGCACGGTCCACTACGGCCTGGCGTTGGCGGATAGGCCCCAGGAGGAGTTCGATCAAGCCTGGTCCTCGCGACGCTTTCGTATCCACCACGACGGGGCTGGCGCGCGGGTCTTGGAGCGCAGCGTGGATGCACAACTGGGTGTGGTCCAGGTGCCCACTGGCGTCTTCATGGGCATTGACTTTGGCACCAGCAACTCCATGGTCGTGCTGCTGCGCCCGGACACGCGCACACACTTGGCGCTGCCGCTGGAGGGAGAGTCCGTTCAGCTGCCCAGCCTGATGTACTACCAAGGGGCCAGTGGTCCTGGGGAGGCGCCCTTCCTGTTTGGTAGCCAGGCCGACGCGAGCGCCGAACTCAATCCGGCCAACTTGGTGCGCTCTATTAAGTCGGTGATCAGCCGCTCTCCGGATACTTGGTACCACTTCTTGGAGCGCTCCCCAGAGGGGGCATGGCGCCGTCGCAGCTACCGCCCTCAGGAGCTTCTGGATCGTTTTATCACCGAGCTTAGGTTGAGAGCGGAGCGGGCGGTCAGCGGCTTGAGCATGCAGCAGCTTCGCGCTCTGCGTATCGGCCCCAAGGTGCGCTTCCGTCAGGCCATCTTCTCCCATCCGGTGGAAGTGGATGCGGAAATGAAAGCGGCTTTGATGAAAGCCTCTCACGTGGCGGGCCTGAACCTGCAGCTCTCGACTATCCAGGAATTCATTGAAGAACGCTGCATCGACGAGGCCACCTCGGCGGCTTTGGCCTACGTGTACGCGCGCCTGGATCCCAGCTCCAGGGTCGGTGTGGAGCATCCACTCAGTGACCAGGAGCGGGTCTTGGCGGTAGACATTGGCGGCGGCACGACAGACGTGGCGGCTGTGGAATTGCAAGACTTGGCCTCGTTCTGGGAACAAGATGTCGAGCAGGTCAGCGTGGAGCTTCATGCAACTGCTGGCGACCCCCTGTGGGGAGGGGATGATCTCGACCTGCTCCTCGCCGAGTGGATCTTGGATGAGCTGCGCGAGCAGTCGTCACGGGCAGGTGGCGAGATCCAGACTCAAGAGATCTTCCAGGCGGCGGGCTTCCGCAGCTTTGGGGAGTACTTCAACGGCTACCGAGCCCGTCATCCCAAGCGGGAGGGCGCACTGGAGCAGGCCCAGGCCCTTTACAATCGGGCGGTGGAGGTGCTTCGCAAGGCCGAGGCCGCCAAGCGCAAGCTCAGCGAGCTGGAGCGGGTAGAGATCCGGTTCTCCGATCAGCGTTGGCCCCGAGAGGCGAATGCCAGGGAGCCGGAGAAAGCTGGGGAGTTCCGGGTCGCTTTGAGTCGAGAGCGCTTCGAGCGGGCGGTTCGAGAGCAAGCTCGTGCGCGCATCCCTCTGCTTGAGCGGGCCTGTGCCGCGGCCGACTGGGACTGGGAGTCCCTGAGCACCGTGCTGTTTACCGGACAAGGAACTCGGGTGCCCTGCGTTCGTGAGGAACTGCTGCAGTTTATCGCTGGCCAGCGTAGCGACGGGGCACCCAAGCTCTTGGTGGTGCAGCCTCAAGATCGTTCGGGCTTTGACCCCAAGCGCTGCGTGGGCATGGGAGCGAGCATCTGGGGTACCCGCGAAGAAGGGGAATGGATCAAGGTCAGTCGCCGTATGAGCCGGGAGCTCACCCACGATATTCAGACGCGTTGGGGACCCTTCCACTTCCGGACCATTGATGGATTGGAGCGGGGTACTCCCTTGCCAGCACGCGCAATGCATGCCTTCCGCAAGCCGCGCTCTACGCTGGAGCTCTTTCGCGATGGACAGCTGCACATGAGCTTTACCTTCCCGGAGCCTGTGACCCAAGTTGAGCTGGTGATCTCTGGACCGGGCGACATCCGGGCCATCGCCGGCGACTTGGATCTGGCTGGAGAGGTGCCCTCATGAGTTTCACCTGGGATCGGGACAACCGGCGCTTTGTGACCCGAACCCGCTGCCCCTGGCCTGGCTGCGGAGAGCCCGCTGAGCCTTTCCATCAGGGTGGGATGATCGGCTGGTGCGAGGCCTGCCAACGGCCCTACGAGTCTACGCTTTTGGCCCCCGCGCAAGGCGGGGCTCCGGTGGAATGGAACGTCTGTCCGACCAGTGTGTTCAACACCTTTACTGGACAGGCGGTACGCCGCTACAGTCCCGTGGATTGGAGCGAGGCGGGTGGAGCGCCGGACCGCTCCGGCTGCGCCGACGATGCCCGAGGCAGCGTCTTTGGACGGGTCAGCACCAAGCGTAGCTGGAGCATTGCGCCAGCCTGGCACTTGGAGAGCATCGCGCCCGAAGAGCAGAATCGTGTAGGGGACAGCGTCGCTGCGTTGGCCGTGATGCGCGGGCGGGTCTTGGTGCTCAGCGAGCGGGGACGCATCTCCTTTGTAGACCCCTTTCGTGGTGAGCTGCTCAGTGGACGGCCCATCGACTGGCCGGGGTTTCCCACGCCCGACGCGGAGAATCCGGTCAGCTTCGCGCCGGTTGTTCGCGGAACTTGGGTTGTGGTGTCCTCGCCGATGCAGGCCCTGTTCCGAGATCTCTCGCCGCAGCTGGCTTTAGGGGCATCCAAGGGAGCGGCCAAGTGGAAGATTATCTCGCCCTCCACCCCTGCCAGGCGTCTGGTCGGGCCCCCCCTTGGCCTGGACACCGACACCGGTCCTCGGGTGTGTCTCATGGAGGCCGAAGCCAGCTCAGAGGCGGGCCTTAGGGATCCAACCCTGCGCTTTTTTGAGCTGGATGGTCGCGAACTCGGGAGCTGCTCCTGCGAGGGTTTGGTGCGCCCGCCGGTGTTCGAGCGGCACAGTCAGCAGCTTCTCTGGTTGGACGGCGGGGGATTTGTGCATCGACTGCCCGTCGCCGATCTGGACAGCCCCTTGCCGCTGCCCGCTCTGCCCACCGAGCCCTTGCTACGGCTTCGTGCCAGCCTGCACCCCACCTTCTGCTTGGCCCCGTCTCAGTCAGGAAAGGTCGAACTCTGGGTGGGCCACCAGCAAGCCGACGGGCAGGTGGGTTTGAGCCACTGCGATTTGGCTGAGAGTGAGCGCCGAGGCGAGGTGCGTTGGATCACACGGCCGGTGGGTGCTCGGGGGGGACTGCTCTCTATGTCGGTGGGGCGCGGCCCTCACCACCCCCAGAACGTCGCCGGGCAGCTGGTGGCCATCTCAACGGACCAAGGTGTCTTTTCCTTTCCCAAGGACCTGGTCGACGCCATGGAGCACCAGGCCGCTCGCGGCCATGACGCTGCCGACCATCGGGGCAGCTGGGATCAGCCTGTGGTCTGCGATGTCGGGGTGCTCACCCGTGTCTCGGGCACCCTGCACTTGATGGGGATCGGCACACCTTGGGGCCGGGAAAATGGCCGACGTGTAACCTTGCCCCTGCGCTATGCTCACGCCCAGGGCTTGGTCCTGTATGGGCGAATGTTGATCTACGGGGTCTCCATGGGCCTTGGTGCCCACTGCTTGACCCTTGAGGAGGCACCTTGATTTTCCTTCTACTTGGCTGCTCGCTGCAGGGCGCTGGCGACCCCTTCCCCCAGGACCGGGGGCTGAGTGCCGCAGAAGTACAGAGCTGTATTGATGGGGAGCTGCCCGACCGTGCCCAGCAGGGATCGGATCGCAGCATTGATCGCAGTGCAGGCGGTAAGCTGAAGGGGAGCGCTCCGAGTGTCAGCGCCCTTGGGGTCTCAACCATCGTAGCCCTGGACTACAGCGGGTCGATGTTTGGCGGCTACGAGGCCAGTGAGCCCGGCCGTGGTGGCTGTGGGTGGACCCGTTCCGCGCGCGGTGGCAAGACCCCAAATGGAGAGTTCTACTGGTCTAAGATGGGCTTTCAAGACCTCCTGGAGCAGGGTGTTCTCTCTGGAGTAGGGGACCAGGATCCGACTTGGGCAATGGTCTTCAACAGCACCCCCATGCTGCTCGAAGGCAGTGGCGCTCGGGTCTGGGATCAGGGCTACAAGAAGATCCCGGAGCCCTCTCTTGGGGCCAAAGGCGTGCTTCAGCAGCTCTCGGGTCAAGCCTTGGGCGGTAGTCTGGCCGACCAGCCTTGGAAAGCGGAGTTTGGCCCAAAGCGCATGTGGGACAGCAGTGAGATGGCCAAGGTGCTCCTGGCCGCGGAAGATGTGTTTGAGTCCCAAGAGCAGCGGGATGGGGTGCTCTGGATCCTCACGGACAACATCATCGACACCGGTGATGGGGCTCAGGCCAGTGAAGCAGAGCACAACCGGGCTTTTTACGAGGCGTTGGCTGCCGATCCTCGCTGGCAGGTGGTCTATGCTTGGCCTGTCTCGGAAGGGGACTGGCTGTGCGACAGCACCCTGTTGGTCTACGGCCTGTACTACAGCCCCTACGAGCGCATCGATCGGCTCGCGTACGAGCGCCTGATTCAAGGGCCCTATGGACGCTTGGGCAAGGTCTCCCAGATTGAGGGCTTCGCTGCCGTGGCAAGCCCATCGTCCCCAGCGCCTGGTCAGCCCTTCAAGCTCAAGCCGGACGATCTGGACCTGGTCGAGCCTGAGTTTGTAGGCACTGTGGACTGCGGGTCCGCAAAGGCCACGGGCTTGGCCCGCACCTGCACTGCTGCGCTGTCTTTGGAGAACCAGCTTCAACATCGCCGGGTGGAAGCCGCCACTTTGAGCTTGAGCGGCCAGCGTATAGACGCCTGGGACCGGTCCACCCGTCCTCCTACCGCCGTGCTTACGGCGATTCCACTGGCCTCGACGACCCTCTCAGCTTCCACTTCGCTTCAGGCGCCCATTCCGGCCCACGAGGCGGTCCAGCTGGAACTTGTGCTGAAAGTCCCTCCGATTGAGACGGAGCTTCACACCCTGCGAGATCGCTGGGAGAGCAGTCAGCACCCACGCTTTGGCATGGTTGGACTGGTGGATATGGAACTGAGTGGGCTAAAGACGGCGATGGCCATTGATCCGGCTCAGCTTGGCGACGTATACGGCGTGGAAAGCCTGCCGCAGGTCTTTGAGAACCCCAACACCGAGCACCTCTCGCGAACCGTCTGCGTGATGATGACGGTGGACAATCCCAGCTACTTCTCCAGCCTTTTGCTGGTCTCGATCCTTGGGCTGGCAGGTCTGTCAGCAGTGCTTGGGACGTGGCTGCTCAAGCCGACTTGGCGCCATGTGGTTGTAGACGGCGTTGCGGGGGAGCGGGTTCGGCTTAGTCGGCTGTTGGCCCGAGAGATCCTGGTGGACAATCGGGTCGTCGCCAAGGCACGCCTCAACGCATCGGGTCGCATCGTACTGCGGGCGGTCAAGCCATATCGACTGACGCCCAAGGGCGGCGCCTGGGAACTCAGCCAGCGGGAGGAGGAGTTCGACGCCCGTAGAAAGCTTGAGCTGAAGTCTCGCGTATCGAGAAGAAGCAGCGCATCGGAAAGCTTTTAGAAGCGGCTGTTTGACCCTGAAGTGCAGGGTGAATGTAAGCCTCTGCCCCGGGTGATTGGTCGTATGCTGTAAGATCTTAAGACTGGGAAGCAGGAGGCGACGGTGACGGATTCCAAAGCCTTGTCTGCATTCCAGAGTGATTCTCTTCCCAGCGCCGAGGTCACGCTGGCTGCCATTGCGCGCGACGCGGGGGACCCAACTCTGAGCATTGGCAAGCTCTCTCGGTTGGTGAGTATCGAGCCTGGTCTGACCTTAGAACTGCTGCAGGCTGCGAACCGCAGCGTCATTAAGCCCGGAACGATCAGGACGGTTCAACAGGCCATTGGGCGCTTGGGTTTTCGTTTTGTGCGAAACCGCGCTGTGGCGCGGGTGGTGCGTCAGGCTGCCGATGGGCTTTCCGTTGGGGATCTGGACACGAAGCGTCACTGGGAGGACTCCCTCCGCCGCGCCATGGCAGCCAAGGTTTTAGCCGAGCTCTTGGGTCACAGCGATCCGGAAGAGGTGTTCACGGTTGGCCTGCTTCAGGAGGTCGGAACCTTGGTCATGGCGGCGCATGATCCCACCTGCGGTGGCGCTTTGGAGCGCGTGTCTCGAGAGCCCTCCGAGACGAGAATGCGTGTAGAGAAGGAACTCTTTGGCGTGACTCATGACCAGGTGGTTGGTGTCTTGGGTCGCGCCTGGGGGCTTCCCGACGACATCCTGCTGCCCATCGAGCACCACCACAGGGAGAGCCGTAAGAAACTCCCGCGAGACCTGGAGAGAACCGCCGAGCTGCTTCACGTAGCCGACCTGATTGCTGACCTGGTGGTCACCAACGGAGACGAGCGGGTGGTGAACCTCTGCCGCAAGGCCCTGACCGGACTTCCAGGGCGCACCGATGTGGCCTTGGCCGAGGTTTTGGAGCGGGTTCAGAGTGGACTTCCAGGCATCGCAAAAGAGCTGGGCATTGAGCTGGGCAAACAGATCTCCATCCAGGAGGTTCTCACTTACGCAACCGCAAGCTTGGTTCAGATCAACCAAGGCTACGAAAACCTGATCCTAAAGCTGGAGGATGCGCTTCAGCAGAAGCAAGACTTGACGCGCCTGCTGGAGAGAAAGAACCTCGAGCTCGAGGCGCTGGCTGCGACGGACCCACTGACAGGTGCCGCCAATCGGCGGCGCTTTAGTGCAGTCGCCCAGCGTACCTTAAAGCAGCATGGTGAAAAGGGGCTTGCCATCAGTATCTTGGCCTTTGACCTGGATCACTTTAAGTTGGTCAACGATACCCATGGTCACAAGGCAGGGGATGCTGTGTTGGTGGAGGTAGTACGCCGACTGAACCTCTCGCTGCGCCCAGATGACCTGGTGGGGCGACTGGGCGGAGAAGAGTTCGCCGTTCTGCTGCCTGGCACGGATCAGGAGGGCGCGCGGTTGGCGGCCGAGCGCTGCCGTAGGCGCATCGCGGACACGCCTATTGACTGCGAAGAGGTGAGCTTGGACATCACGACTTCCATTGGGGGCTCCACGCACTGCAGGGTCGTCAGCATGGAGACGATACTCCATGAGGCAGACGCGGCTCTGTATGCTGCCAAGGCCGGCGGTCGAAACCAGGTGGTCTGGTATGGGGAGGAGCCTAAACGACGGCGATGAGCTGTTGAAAAAGAAAAACCCCGCCTGAAAACAGGCGAGGTTTCTAAAATGGCAGGGGCACAAAGACTTGAACTCTGGACCTGCTGATTTGGAATCAGCTGCTCTACCAACTGAGCTATACCCCTTCAATCGCGGGTGCCTTATGGGCCCGCCCGACTGTCGTCAAGGGACTCCGCCACCAGGAAGCTGAATCCAGCCCAAACCGGCCGCCCCAGCCAGTGCGGCCAGTGCGAAGAGGTACGGGGCAAACCAAGCAAAGTCGCCGCGCTTGACAAGCTTGACCAGCAATACCAGGGCGCCGTAGCCGCTGAGCATGGACGCCACAAACCCCACCCCAAGGACCCCAAAGTCCAGGGATGCCAAGTTGGCGTCCTTTGCCGTGAGGACGAAGGCGCCGCAGATCGCAGGGATAGCCAACAGGAAAGAGAAGCGGGCAGCCAGCTCTCGCTCCAGCCCCAAGAACAGAGCGACGGCGATGGTTGTGCCGCTTCGGCTGATGCCTGGTGTGATCGCCAAGCCCTGAGCGATCCCGATCACCAACACGTGCCAGACCGCCAAGTCGCTGGCCGTTTTTGCCACGCGCGAGGACAGACGCTCTCTGAGTCCTGAAATCAGCCCCTGTCCAGGACTGGCTGGAGCGAGGGTCAGGCGCGTTGAAAGGAGCAGTACCCCCGTAATGGCAAAGGTAATGCCAAGGGTGCCAACACCTGAGAACAGTGCTTCAAAGGTATCTTTAAAAGTCAGGCCGATGATCCCGGTGGGCACTGTGCCCAGGACCACCAAAAGAGCCAAGCGGGTGTTCGGTCGCTCAGCTAGGGACCCCTTTTCAACGAAGGGGGCCTTGAGCATGGCCAGAATGTCCGCCCGGTAGACGATGAACACCGGTACGAGGGTACCGAGGTGTACGACCAAGTCGAACAGGACATGGTCGCCGACAACCGGAAAGATCTTGCCGAACAAGACCAGATGGCCGGAGCTGGAGACTGGCAGGAACTCGGTGAGTCCCTGAATGATGCCGAGTAGAAGCGCTGAAATCACACAGGCTGCCTAACCGGCTCAGGACTCGCTGTTGAAGGTCTTCAGGTAGTCGACCAGGCTGGCCATGTCTTTCTCGGTCAGCTGGGGAAAGGGAGCCATCGATGTGCCCGGCTTTCCGGTCTTGACGGAGTTGGCCAGCGCCTCGTCTGAGCGACCGTCCCAGAATGCTGCCTGGGTGAAATCAGACGGCTTGGGCGTCAGCGCCATGGCGGCGGGGCCTTGGCCGTTGCCCTGGGTGCCGTGGCAGGCCATGCAGTTGGCTGTGTAGACCTGCTTCCCTCGTTCGGTGTCGGCCGCCAGAGCACTTCCGGAGATGAGCAGGGCGAAGAGAGTCAGGATGCGTGGCATGTTCAGTCCTTGTCTTGCTCTACTATACGAGAGGGTGCAGGGAATGTTCACGGCTCTGTGGTGACAGTGCGTGTGGGCAGCGGAGTACCTGGCTTTCGCGCACCGGTCTCGAGGAGCACCATGTAGTCTAGAACCAATTTTGCGTCTCGCACCGGGTTGTACCAAGTCTCCCGAAACGCAGGCATGTATCTCTGACCCTCCAGAATCACGTTGAGCTGGCCCTCGCGGTTTTCGGGAGTCAGGGTCCCGCGCAGATCTGGCACGCCTCCTGGGATTGCTACCGCCGTGGTGCCGGTACCGGACAGATCCACGCCGTGGCAGTGTTGGCAGTTCTGCTCCCAAGAGCGTTGCCCGCGTACATCCGCCGCTTCTCTCTTTTTTGGAACACCCTTGGCCCAGGCCGTAGCTCCTAAAAATATCCAGAAGATTAGAGTGACAGAAAGCGTTTTCTTCATGAATTTAGCTTAACCGGGTTCAGAAAAGCCTTCATTATTCAGTTTGGAGAGCGCGAATAGACGAAGTGATCCGCTATCGTTGACGCAGGGGATCTCGCGGATTACCTAAAGGGGGCTGCGCTGAGAGGTGCCGCAACGGTCTTTTTCGGGCGGGTAGCTCAGTTGGGAGAGCAGCAGTCTTACACACTGCGGGTCACAGGTTCGAGCCCTGTTCCGCCCACTTCCGAGAGAGCTTTGCTCTAAAGTCTTCTACGTGGAACCGTAGTTAAGTTGGTTATAACGCCGGCCTGTCACGCCGGAGGCCGCGGGTTCGAGTCCCGTCGGTTCCGCCATTATCAAGCCGCTCTTGTTTTTCGCAAGGGCGGCTTGATTCGTTTTTGAAGTCCTTGTTCGCTGGACTTCAACGTGGGGCAGAACTTGGGCGAGTCGTGTTCGCCGTACGATTTGTTAGGCCAGCCTCTGCCTATCCGTTCAGAGCATCCTTGAGGCCCTTGCCGGCCTTGAAGCGCACGCTGCGGGAAGCAGGAATGTCGATGGGCTCTTTGGTCTGAGGGTTGCGGCCTTTGCGGGCAGCTCGATCGGAGATCTGGAAGGTACCAAAGCCCACCAGGGTGACTTTGTCTCCCTTGGCCAAGGCACCGCGGATACCGTCCGTCACAGCGGAGAGTGCGAGCTCTGCTTGCACCTTCTTAATGCCAGCGGTCTCAGCGATGTGGTTTACGAGGTCGTTCTTGGTGACAGATGCCATGGTGTGCTCCCAAATCAGAGTGGGGATGGTGTCGAGCCCGCGCATTCAATTGGAAAAACCTTCGGTTTACGTGGGCGCATTAAAAATGTAGCAACCGCAGTGACGCTCTGTCAATGATCGCATCGTTGCAATCAAGTTTCTGTGAATCCACCATATGAGCGGATACCCCCCCGAGAAAGCGCGCGTTGGGCTGTCGATCGGCCAGGGGTCAGAGTTCTCTACTGTGTAGAAAGCTGCGAACCAGGGTGGTTTTGACGAGAAGTTGGATCTGGAAACAGGTCTTCGGGGTTGTCTACCGCGAGTGCTGCCATCAAGACTTGGTCCATGTGCTCTACGGGTTGAACGCAGAGATCCTTTAGGATTCGCGGGGGCACGTCTTGGAGATCGGAGGCGTTGTCTAGGGGCACAAGTACGGTACGAATGCCTGCTCTGTGGGCTGCGAGCAGTTTTTCCTTGAGTCCGCCGACTGGCCGGACCTGTCCGCGCAAGGTGATTTCTCCAGTCATCGCGATATCTCGGCGCACAGGAATACCGGTGAATGCTGAGACCAGAGCGGTCGCAATGGTGATGCCCGCGCTGGGGCCGTCTACACCCCAGAGCTCCGGGACGTGTACATGAACGTCCAGCTGTTGGTAAAAGTCCGGCGCCAAGCCCAGGTTGGCTGAGCGTGCTCGGATATAGGTCACCGCAGCTTGTGAGCTCTCCTGAAAGACGTTGCCCAGCTTTCCGGTCAACGTGGTCTTGCCGCTTCCGCGCACTGCCGCAGCCTCGATGGGGACCATCACGCCGCCCGCTTGAGTCCAGGCTAAACCCTGGACAAATCCGACCTCGTTTTTGGGGCTGACCGTTCCATATCGAAAGCGGGGCGGACCCAGGAGCTTCTCGATGTTGCCAGAGGTCACCTTCAGCTCGATCTCGCTTCCCTGGGTCACCACTCGGCGTGCCACCTTGCGACACACCGAGGCAATCTCCCGGTCCAGATTTCGAACGCCAGCTTCCTTGGTATAGCGACGCACAATCTGCATCGCAGCTTGCTTGGTCAGGACCAGATTCTTGGCTTGAATCCCGTGATTGGTGAGCTGCTTTGGAAGCAGGTAGCGCTGGACGATGGAGAGCTTCTCCGGCTCGGTGTACCCGGCCAAGCGAATGATCTCTAAGCGGTCCTGTAGGGGCGCTGGGATACCGTGCAAGCTGTTTGCTGTGCAGATGAACATCACCTTGGACAGGTCGTAGTCCATGTCCAGATAGTGGTCGTTGAAGCCCTCGTTCTGTTCTGGGTCCAAGACTTCGAGCAGCGCCGAGCTTGGGTCCCCTCGAAGATCGGTGCTCATCTTGTCGATCTCATCGAGCAAGAACACGGGGTTAGAGCTGCCGGCTCTTTGTAAGGATTGGAGCACCTTGCCGGGCAGGGCACCTATGTAGGTGCGCCGATGGCCACGGATCTCCGCCTCGTCACGCACCCCTCCCAGGGACATGCGGGCAAAACTGCGTTCTGTGGCTCGGGCAATCGAGCGTGCCAAGCTAGTCTTTCCTACGCCAGGGGGGCCGACCAAGCAGAGGATTGGGCCCCGCATTCGGTCGACCAGTGTGGCGACGGCCAGATACTCAAGGATGCGCTCTTTGATCTTGCGAAGGCCGTAGTGGTCCTCGTCCAGGACCCGAGCTGCATGGGCGATGTCCAAGCGATCCTTGTCATAG
>CAJQPC010000032.1 GCA_905480105.1 uncultured bacterium
ATGCGCTGGGTCCCCGCCTGGCTCACCGCTTCGTCTCTACCGGTCTGCAGCTCGCTGCGGGCCTGCGCTTGGGTCTGCTTTTGGGTCTCCAGATCCGACTGCACCTGGGTGTCCCCGCTCTTGACCGTCTCGATCTTGGAGCGCTGGTCGTCCACCGTGCTGCGCGGCTCGGCCGAGAGCGAGTCAAAGCCTCCGCCCTGGCCCTTAAAGGCGCCGTACTGGGTGCCCAGCTCCGGCCCCTTGGCCATCAGCTCCTGGATCTGCTCAATGCTGGAGGTGTCGATCACCGGCTCGTCGGCCCCAAAGAAGCTCCCGATGGCGTTCACTCCTCCAGCAAGGGCCCCGCCCACGCCCGTGCCAATGCTGACCAAGCCGCGGACCAAAGAGTTGCTGGCCAAGCCCACCACCGTGTCCACAGCGCCGCTACCGGAGTCCGCCTTGCCTTTCTCTTCCTGAGCGGTGGCCTCCTCCGCCTCCAGCTGGGCCACGCTGGCCTCGCCTTCGGCGATCGATGCGTCCTTTTGCTGGGTGACGGCTCTGTGAGCCTGCATCTCGGCGTCCGTGGTGGCCACCTCCTGCTCGATCTGCGCGTAGGGCCCCTCGGGGCCCAGAGCCCGGTCGTACTCCGCGGCGTAGGCCTCGCCGGTTTGTGCGGCCGCCTCGAGCATACCGGCCCGAGCAGCCATGCGGCCCATCAGAGGGATCTTCTCGGCCATGGCGGCGGGATCGTGGGGGGCCGGGGGCAGGGACTGAAGGGAGAAGGCCGTAGACACGGGGGGCGCGCTCAAGGCCGCATCGGCCAAGGCCACATCCCAGTCCAAGCTCAATGCCGGCGCCGCGACGCTGGGGTCCACGGTGCTCACGTCAGGGAAGCACTCGGGGCCCCGCGTTGTGCCCTGGGGCTCGTTGTTGTTCGCCAAAGCGCTGGAGGTTCGTCCGCTGACGTTGGGCCGCCACCCTCCGATGTTTGGATCGAAAGGCATGACATCGACGATGGTCTGACCCGGCTGGCCACCGGGTCCACGGGGGGAGTAGCCCTGGTTTCCGCCGCCCGAATACAGGTCTGTCGCACCCGCGGGAATCGCGCCTGGATAGGCGGTTGGATCCCCTCCGACTGGAGTAGCGACAGGCGCATTGGGCCCCTGGTGGTACTCGGTGCCCGGGGCCACTTCGATGACGGCCAAGGCGCCCGCCGGGTTCCACTCCGGTGGGAGCGCGCTGTCGTGACGGCCCTGGTTCAGGTTCTGAGGCACCCCCTCATTGAGGTACTGTCCCGTGGGCTGGGCGTCGTAGTAGAAATCCCCGTGGCGGCCAGAGCGGTTCTGGAGGTGCATCTCATTGTTGCCGTACAGGCGCGTGGTGTAGGTGGTCCCGCTGGTCTCTCCGCTGGTGTAGGTCTGTCCGGTGAAGGTCTCGGAAGGACCTGTCCCGGCCAGGGGACCTGTGCCGCCCGTGGAGGTGACCCCAGGGGCCGGCGTGCTGCCCAGCGGGCCCGGCGCGACCAAGTCCGCAGCGCTCACCCGGCTGCGCATGTCGATGTGTCCCTCCAGCATGGTGTTGGCCCCGTGGCTGACCAAGTTGCCCGCCTGGCCGGTGGCGTTGGACACGTTCTGCTCCAGCGCCAACAGCTCCTCTTCCACCTGCGCCGGGTCGCCCTGACCGGAGACGATGCGGTGGTATCGAATGGCCGCAGCGGCCCCCTGAACCACCATGCCCAGGGCCGAGATCGCCAGGCCCACCATGCCCATCGTCGCGGCAATGCCGCCAATGGCAAAGCCCACGCCGGCGATGGCTGTGATCACCCCGGCCACAGCCAAGATCGACGCCACGATGCCCACCACGTCGCCCACGATCTGGAGCACCGTGCCGATGCAGTCCAGGAAGCTAACGATGTCCGAGAACATCGAGCCCCAAGGCTTCTCCGAGATGGTCGCCACCTGATGCGCCAAGTCCATCGCCGCGAACACGCCGCCCACGATGGGCACCGCGGAGCCCAGAGAGCCACCCAACAGGCGCGCCCCCATCGTTCCACCACGGGCTGCGATCACCGGCCCCTGGCGGGCCAAGAGCGTGCCGCCCAGCTCCATGCCCATTCCAATGAGCGCGTCCTGTCCGCCAGAGACCAAGCCGTTGGTCACCGCCTCGTTCGCGCGACCGCGCCGGGAGTCCAGATTCAGCGCCTCTCCCGCCCCCGCCAGATCCGCGCTGCTGGAGCCCGGCGTGACCGGCCCGTTGACCCCTTGGGCCGGTACCCCGTTCAGAGGACCCTGGGACAGGCCCACCACCTCCAGGTTTTGGATGCGCGGGCCACCAATGCCCCAGTCTTCGGTCAGCACACACTGCGCCGCCAGATCATCCAGGGTGCCGGATCCAGCCCCCCCTCCGCCGCCACCACCACCACCGGCGCCTGGGGCCGCGCTCCCCCCGCCACCAGCGCCGCCTGGTGGCGCAGCCGAAGCCACCCCGCCACCGCCGATTTCTGGCCCTAGGCCCTCTTGCTCGGGGCCGGACTCCTCCTGCTCAGGCGCCGCCTCGGCCTTCTCGGCCCCGCTCTGAGCCCCTTGACCGCCCTGGTCTTGGGTTTGCTGGGCTGCAAGCTGCTCGGCAGCGAACTGGTTGCCCTCGGGGGCAATTCCCAGTTGATCCAACTGCTCTTGTTGGGGATCGACCAGAATCTGCTCAGATTCCTGCTGGCGACTGCGGGTCTGTTGGCTTTGGCCCATGACACTTTTCTCTGGCGACACGGAGAGTTTAGACCAAACACCGGCGGCTCTCCTCTCAAAACTCCAACAGAGTCTCCTGCAGCGCCGCCATAGAGTGCACCACCTCCCAGCGCGCCAGTCCCTCCGCCCCGTGCATGCCCCAGGAAACCCCCACGGCCCGCACGCCGGCTGCATCGGCCATCTCCAGATCAAAGTGGGTGTCCCCCACCATCACGGCCTTGTCCGGCGCCACGCCAAGCTCGCGTAGCACGTGCTCGATCATGTCGGGGTTGGGCTTGGGCCGGGCCACCGTGTCATGTCCGACGACCAGATCGAAGTAAGGAAAGAGCCCGCTGCGGGTCAGGCTGGCATCGGCCCCAGACTGGGTCTTGCTGGTCGCAATGGCCAACTTGTAGGCGCCGAGCATGGACAGCATGGCCGGGACCCCATCAAAGAGCCGGGTGTGTTCCCGATCAATGGGGATGTAGGCGCCCCGGTAGGCTTGAACCAGGGCATCGATCTGCGCCACCGACAGGGCGCCCTGGCCGTTGACCGGCGGCAAGCTCCTGGGGAACATCTCCACCAAGGGCAGCCCGATCAGGGGCGCGATGGTCTCAGAGCTAGGCTCGGGGAATCCCAACTCCCGACAGGCATGCTGAAAGGTTAAGACAATGCTTGTCTTTGAGTCGGACAATGTGCCGTCAAAGTCGAAGATGATGAGCTCGTTCACGGGCTGGTCTCCTTTGGGATGTACCCTTAGCCCCATGCGCACACCCCAGATCAGCTTTTGCTTCGATGTCATCTCTCCCTACGCCTGGATCGCGAGCAAACGCATCCGAGCCTTCGCTGCCCGCCACGGCGCCGCTCTCCAAGCCAAACCGGTGCTCTTGGGCGCGATCTTGACCCACCATGGCTCACTGGGACCAGCAGAGCTGCCCGCAAAACGGGCCTACACCTGGCGGGATGCCCACCGGTGTGCGGCCGAGCACGGTCTTGATTTAGAAGGTCCCGCGCGCCACCCCTTTAACCCTCTCCTGGCCCTGCGAGCCTGCACCCGGGCGGCTGCTGGCGCGGAGCAGTGGAAGGTCATCGACGCTGTCTTTGACGCCGGATGGGCAAAGGGTGCCGACCTGAGCGATGCCAAAGCCTTGGGCGCAGCACTGGACGCCGCCGGCCTGGATGGGGCCATGATCTTGGCGGCTGCCGTCACCCCCGCCGCCAAACGGGCGCTCAAAGAAAACACCATCCAGGCGGTCAACGCCGGGGTCTTTGGCGTGCCCAGCTTCATTGTGAAAGGGGAGCTCTTCTGGGGCAACGACCGCTTTGAGCACATGGCTGCCTTTCTGGCTGGGGATGACCCCGTGGACCCCAAGCGCATCACCGCCCAGCTGCAGCGGCCGGGTGACCACAGGCCAGCCAGCCGGGTCGAACGTACGGGATGATTGCCAATCGACGCGATGTGGGCCGGAGCATCCACGCGCTCTCCGGAAAAGGCTTGCTGCGCCAAGGCGTGCTCTGGCGCAGTGGCAAACTGGACCACCTGACATCGACTGCGGAGCTCGGAGACGTCCGTGAGGTGATCAACCTGCGCGAGGAAGTGGATCCGGTGCTGCGAGCCAAGGTCCACCACCTGCCCATCGCTGACACCTTGGCGGTCTACCAGGTCCGTGAAAACCTGCCTTGGATCTCGACGATTCATGCCGCTCTCGCCCTAGGCAAGGGCCCAGTCCTGATCCACTGTGCCGCAGGAACCGACCGAACGGGGGTGGCCGTGGCCAGTGTGCTGATGGCCCTAGAAGTGCACCCGAAGTGGATCCTGGCGGACTACCTAAAGAGCCCACCCGCGACCCATCCCGAGCGCATGGCCCAGGTGCTACAGACCCTGGCAGCCTGGGAGAGTCCCCACCGAGACGCCCTTCGCGTGCGCTTTGGTGGAACCGGAGTCCAGTGAGCTGGCTCAGCCCCTGCGGCACTTTGGCCACAGAACACGCCGACAGACTGGGCCAGCGCGCTCACTTGGGCCCAGTGTCAGACAGACCCTATGGGCAGCCTGGACCCTCGCAGGAGCTCCCTACTTCGCAGTAGCGCAAGCTCTTCTTGCCCTTGGTCACGCCATCACAGTCTGCGCTGCATGCCGTGCTGCCGTCGCGGCCGTCGCAAGACTCGCCATCATCACAGGTGCCATCGCCACAGGTGCTAGCCGTGCCGGTGTCGACAGTGCCGGTGTCGACAGTTCCAGTGTCTACGGTTCCAGTGTCCACGACCTCCCCAGCGAAGGTGTTGATCCAGGACTCGAATGCGTCGGGGCGGGTGCTCACACCGTAGACCGAGCAAGTGCTGTCACCGTAGCTGGTCACGCCGGCCACGTAGGCTACACCCGAGCGCTCGATAAACATCGGTCCGCCGCTGTCTCCAAAGCAGGGGCCAGAGGTGGGCTGGCTGTAGGAAACCTGGGTGGCGGTGTCACCGGAGCCGTTGCAGCCGCTGACCGCGCAGCCCATGCCGCCGATGCTTCCATCTACCTGCATCAAGACACCGCTGGAGCCGGTCTCGGTCTGGCCAAAGCCGGCGAAGTTGACGGTCACGCCTGCATCACTGTTGCTCAGGGCCAGACTGGCTGGCAGGAAGGGCACCGGGGTGGCCTCGGTCACGGCAGACGAGAGCTGGATCAGGGCGATATCGTCGGTGAGTCCCTGCCGGTCGTAGCTGCTGTAGATCTCCACGTCGGTCACGGTGTAGAGGTGCGAGAGGATGTCCACGGAGGGGTCCTCACCCACATAGATGGCCAAGCCCGAGGGGCTCATCTCGCTGTACCTCTTCCCGCGCCTCGCGGTGTCCAGGCAGTGTGCCGCGGTGAGCACGACGCTCTCCGTGATCAGGGTGCCGGAGCAGAAGGGGCTGGTGTAGACCGAGCCGCCGGAGAGCTGATGCAGAGCGACCGTGGCGGACTGGAAGACCTGGTCGGGGGCCGCGCCACCGTAGATCTTGCCCACTGAGTCCGTGCCCACTCCGTCGATGGCCACCAGCTCAACAGAAGAGCAACCGACCAGGGCAAGAAGGAGAGGAAAGACAAAGTGACGCATGGTGGCCTTAGGGCTGAGAAGATTCAGCGGCTGGTGGATGAACGCCGACAGCGTAGCACTTTGGTCCACCATTTCCTAACGCCAAAGTCTGCTCTCTCTACGAGCCTCGCGCCTGACCCCTCACCCCAAAAAGGCCATCGTTCCAGGCGGTGAGCTGTCTACCTGAGCAAGCCAGACGACATGAACACCCCTGTGGCCCAGATCCAGCACGCCTTGGCACGTTAGGCGTGGTCCATGACCACTCTCATGCTCCACAGCTCCGGCACCGGACCCCGCCAGTTCAAAGCCTTTGAGTCCCGCATTCAGGGGCGGCTGATCTGCCCGGATCTTCGTGCCCGCTGGCCCCAAGCCGACCAGAGCTGGAGCATCGATCAAGACCTGGAGAAGGTCTTGGAAGAGGTAGACCAAAGCCACGGTCCATTAGACATTGTCGGCCACTCCTACGGGGGTGTTTTGGGCATGCGCGTGGCCCTGGCCCGACCGGACCGCACCCGAAAAATCTGGGTACACGAGCCGGTGCTCTGGGGCTGCTACAGGGCCCTGGCCACCCCAAGAGAGGTCCAGGACTTTGACGCTCTGGTCGCCCCATTCATTCCCTATGAGCGCTCTGGGACCCGGGATTGGATGCTGGAGTTCGTGAATTTCTGGAGCGGCCCCGGCACTTTCCAGGCCCTGCCACAGCCCGCTCAGGACGACTTGGTGGCCCAATCCCACAAGCTCTTCGCCCAGGTCGTTGGCCTGCTCGCGGACGACACCGGCCCCCAGATCTGGGCGCCCCTGCCGCCCTTCACCGTCTCGATAGGCCGCACCGCGCCCCTGCCACAGCGTCGCTCCATGAGCCTGCTAGCCTGCGCTCTACCCCAGGCCACCCTGGTGGAGCTACCCGGCGGACACATGGGTCCAGTCACCCATCCACTGGCCTTTGCCCGAGCAGTAAAGACCGCCTTGGACGCCTAACAAGCGCGCTAAAAGCTCCAGCTCCAGCCAGCCGAGACCGCAGAGAACCCACGGATCTCACCCCGCTCGGCCTGCACCCAACCACCGCTGCTGTGGGCCACTCCGAAACGCAGGGCCGGGGCCAAATTCAGGCTGCCGTTCGCAATGCTGGACCCGGTCGTCGACAGGCCCAGACTGCCAGCCACTGACCACTGATCTCCGGCCCACATCAGCGTCCCCTTGGGGATCAAAGACAGGGACGTGCGCCGACAACTGCTGCCGCAGTCCAGACTGCTGTCCATGTTCAGAACGCCTCGGCTCACATCCAAGCCTGGGGCGAAGCTCCACGCCCCCTTGATCGGCAGACTCTTGGCCACCCCGATCACCCCAGCGCCGCTGATGGGCTCGCTGAGAGGAAGGATCACCCCCCGCAGGCGCAGGAGCCCCGGGTTCCCGACCAAGCTTAGCTCCGCGTTCACCCCCAAACGCTCGCTTACCGCCCCCGAGGTCCCCGTAGTGAGCACGCCAACATGGGCGCTGTGAGCAGAGGCAAGGGAGACCAAGAGCAGGAGCATGACCGCAGCCTGCCTCCAAAGACTTGCCCTGTCAAGAGTCGCAGACCTTGTCCCATTCGGAGTCCGCCCGAACCAGCAACAGTCCGCAGAGACCCAAGTCCATTGGCAATTCGGCCTTGGGGGACTAGGATCCAAGGATGCAGATTGCCATTCTCATCGCCTTGGCCGTGCTCGGCCTCCTCTGTCTTGTTGGAACCGCCCTGGGACTGCCGGGTCACTGGGTGCTGCTCCTGCTTGCCATTGGTGTGGAGCTGGGAGACGTGAAGTGGTTGCCAGAGGGACAAGACACCACCTTCGGCTGGGGCTTGATTGTGGCCATCTTGGTCCTGGGCCTCATCGGCGAGGCCATAGAGTTCGGCGCCGCCAGCTTCGGCGTGAAGAAAGGCGGCGGGAGCAAACGTGGGGCCTGGGGTGGACTCTTGGGCGGACTGCTCGGCGGACTCTTGGGCATCGCCATTCCCGTTCCCATCGTGGGCAGCTTGATCGGCGCCTTTATCGGCACCTTTGCCGGCACCTTGGTCGCCGAGTCCACCGGCAAAAACGCCAAACTGACCAAAGATTCCCTCAAGCCAGCCCTGTGGGCAACACTCGGCAGGGCCGGTGGAACCGCCGCCAAGCTGGTGATTACCCTGAGCTCTCTCATCCTACTCCTGGCCATTCCAATCCTGCGGGGCCTGCTGAACACCTGAGCAGTTGTCCACAGGTGTGGATCAGTCTGTGGACACAGAAACAAAGCACCGATCCGCCCGGGCCTTTGATCTCTTGGTCGATGCGCACTGGGTCCGCGGGGTAGCCTACCGCCATGCCTGACTTAGACTCCCTGCGCTGCTTTGTGGCTGCCGCCACCCACCCCAGCTTCAAGGCCGCTGCAAAGCAGGTGGCGCTGTCTCCGGGAGCCTTCTCCGACCGCATCAAGGGCCTGGAGTCCACCGTTGGCGCCCAGCTCTTTATACGCAGCACGCGCAGCATCAGCCTGACCTTGGCTGGGCTGGCCCTTCTGCCCCAAGCCCGGGCCACACTCGACGCCGCAGCAAAGTGCCTGGAAGTGGTCAGCGGCGGCATTCCTCCTTTCAAGCTCTCCCTGGGCACCCGCTTTGAGCTGGGGTTGAGTTGGCTACTTCCCTCCTTAGACACGCTAAGCCAAGAGCGCCCAGAGCGAAGCATTGACCTGATCTTTGGTGACACCACTGATCTGATCGAGGCCCTACGCCAAGGGCGTGCTGACGCCGTGGTGGGCAGCATGCGCCTGAACATGCCGCGCCTGCGCTACGCCCTGCTTCATGAGGAGCAGTACTGCCTGGTCGCCCATCCCGATCTGCTGGCCCGCACCCCCCTGGACGTGCCTGCCCACGCTGCCGCACACACCGTCATTGACGGCGCCGCCGACCTGCCGCTGCTGCGCTACTGGATGGACGCCCTGCCGCCCGAGGAGCGCTGGAGCTTTGGTCGCACCAGCGTGATGGGCACCATCGCTGCGATTCGTCAGCGCATCTTGGGTCAGCATGGGGTTGGGGTGCTGCCCAAATACTTCGTGACCCCCGATCTGGATGCTGGAGCCCTGGTTCAGGTGGCCCCGCAGTTCCAGGCCCGCAGCGACTGGTTTCGGCTGATCTGGCGAGAGGGACATCCACAGGAGGTGGAGCTCTTGGCCGTGGCGCAGCACCTAAGGGCCCTGCCGCTGCGATAGACAGCCGGGGCGCATCCCCTAAAACATGATGGGATGACGTGGGGAGTTTAAGACGAAGCCTTGGCCTTGAAGGCATCCCACTTGCCCTGCCAAGCATTCTTGGCCTCCCACATGGAGAACCCCACAAGGGGCAAGGCCAGCACATAGCCCACGCCACAGGTCAGGGTGCCCAGCACAACCACAGCGGCTCCCCCCAACAAGTGGGTCAGGCTGGCCCGACCTGCGTGACGGGCGACAAAGGGGCTGGAACCTCGAAAGAGCAGCCAGATCACTGGGGCAGCCAGACCCATCGAGAAGAGAATGCTGACGTGGGCCATGGCCGACATCCACTTCTCTCGCTCCGTGGGGTCGTAGCGGACCACGGCGTCAGAACCGCGCTTGGCGGGCAGGAAGGGATTGTCGGACACAGGCACTCCAGGTCAGGCACAAGACGGGTGGGGAGGCAAATTATTGCTCGCCCGCGACAACCAGCTCCAAAAGCTCAGCGGGCAGCTGCCCCGTGCGCTGGAAGTGCCGCATATACAAGATGGGCTCGGTGCCCACCTGGGCCAAGCTGCGGCCACCGAGCTGCTCGGAATAGGCCTTGGGATGGTAGGGCGTCAGATCCTGGGAACCCATGGCCTGGAGCAGGGAAAACAGGCCCTCCAGCTCATTCATCTTCATGAAGGGACAGCTGGCGCAGCCTCCTGCCACAGAACAGCCTTCTCCTCCTGCAATCCCAGGCAAGATTCCCAGCGCGTCACCGGTCTGGGCGACGGCGTCTTGGGCGACCGGGAAGATGATCTCCACCCCCAGGTCATCGCGTCCGCTCTCCGCCAAGAGATCCCGCACGGCCCGCACTATGGCGGTGAGCATGCCGGACTCGGTGCCCAACACAAAGCGCAGGACCCTGGGCCCTTTTTCCTGGGCGGCTTCTGCGAGCTTGGCTTTGATGAAGTCCAGGATGTTGGAGGTGCTGCCCACCACCCCGCGGCCTTGGGTCTGGGCACGGGCACCCAGGGCAAACATCTCACCAGGCACTTCGAGATGGGCGGTGATGTATGCGTCGGCGTAGTCCTCTTCCACCTGTCTGGCCACAGCGTCTCCAAACATGTGGTGCACCACACAGTTTCCGTTGGGGAACACATCAAAGCGGCTGGCCAGATCCCGAACAGATGCCTGGTTGTGGGCCGGATGCAGGGCCTGGATCACCGCGTCGTCCTGGTCGGCCAGAGTACGGAAGAGCACTTCGAGGTTCTGGCCCATGTAGGTGTCGGGGCCGTAGTGCACGCTCAGGTTGGGAATCTGGGTATCCGCCTGAAGGATGGTCTTGAGCACATTGGAGGAGGTGCAGGTGATGGTGGGCACCACCGCGTGGGCCTTGGCTTTTACGTCCAACCCGGTGTTGATGTAGATGACATGCAGCGCGTTGTCATTCTTGGCCGCCTTGTTCAGCCAGGCCCGGTAGGCCGGCCCCTGTGCACTCTCGGCAAGCGAGCACCCAATGTCCTGTTCGGCCAAGCGATACACCGGAACATCCGCATGTCCAGCATGGTCCATCACGGCCCGCACATTCTCCGACATGAAATCCACGCCCAACACGAACACCGCCTTGGCGCCTGCCGCCGCCATTCGAACCGCAGCATCCGCCATGGCCAGCGAGTCGGAGATGAAGATGTGGGGCCAGTCACAGGCAGTCAGCACGCCCTGGAGCTCCGCGTCCATGTAGAAGTGCGCGACCACCCCGGCATTCTTGGCTTCCAGCAACGCCCGCAGCTCCGAGACCACCTGGGGGTCAGGGTTCAGGAAGGTCGCCTGGTTCACGGCAAAGGTGCCCTGAGCTTGAAAGCTGTCGGCGCGGATCACAAGGGACGGGAAGGGCTGGCGCATACAAGGTCTCCAACATGCGGCAAGCATATCCGCCTGAAGGAATGCGGGAAGAGCCTGACCGAGACAGGCTACGGTGGAAGGAGCGGCCACCTACTGCCTCCATCCCCCGTGTGGCCTGGATCCCCTGGAGCCCCTACACCGCAGCATGACCGACGCTCACGCCACCGGACCCAGCCACCGCGACATCGTCCGGCTCTCCCTGCCGCTGATCGCCAGCAACCTGACCGTGCCGCTCATCGGGTTGGTGGACACCGCGGTTGCAGGCCACCTGCCACAGGCCAGCGTGTTGGCCGCTGTGGCGGCGGCAAGCGCCGTCTCCAGCGTCGTTCTCATTGGGCTCAACTTCCTGCGGATGTCCACCAGCGGACTCACTGCACAGGCCCACGGTGCCCAGGACCCGGGCCAGACCTGGCTTGTTTTCTTCCGCAGCGCCATCCTGGCCCTGGCCCTCGCTGGGATCCTGGTGCTCGCGCGCTATGCCATCGCCAGTGTCGGGATCTCGCTGATCGCGCCGCCCGGGGAAGTCGCGGCTCTGGCCAAGGAGTACCTGCACATTCGCCTGCTCGGTGCGCCCCTCACCCTGCTGAGCATGGTCAGCATGGGCTTTTTTATTGGAGTCGGCCGGCCAAAAATCGCGCTGATCATGACCATCGCGAGCAACCTGGTAAACGTCGGCTTGGACCTGCTGCTTGTGCCTGGACTGGGCTGGGGCGTGAGCGGGCTGGCCTGGGCGACCATCGGTGGCGAGCTGGCCGCCGTGCTCTCCGCGCTTCCATTTCTAGTGCAGCGATGGCGGGCCGACACCGTCATCCTGGACACCCAGGCCCTCTGGAACGCACCGGCCTGGCGCAAGCTGCTCTCGGGCAACGCTGACCTGTGGATTCGCACCCTCTGTCTCACGGGCAGCTTCGCCGTTTTTGCACGCCAGGCTGCACAGCTCGGCGAGACCGCATTGGCCGCCAACGCCGTGCTGCTGCAGTTGCAGGCCCTGATGTCCTACGGACTCGACGGCTTTGCCAACGCCGCCGAGGTCCTGGTTGGTCAGGCCCTGGGCGCACGCGACGGCCCACGCACCAAACGCGCCATCCGCCTGGCCATGCAGTGGTCCCTGGGGCTGGCTCTACTCTTCTCCGCGCTCTTCGCTTTGGGGGGCCACCCCATCGTGGCACTCATGACGGATTTGCCCGAGATCCGCTTGGCCACCGCATCCCTGATGCCCTGGATGGTACTCAGTCCTCTGATCAGCGTCTGGGCCTTTACCTACGACGGTATCTTTATTGGCGGGACCTGGACCCGCTCCATGCGGAACAGCGTTGCGGCGGCGGCTGTCACATTTTGCGTGGCTGTTTGGGCGCTGCAGGGGCCTTTCGGACAGCACGGTCTATGGGCGGCATTCCTGATGTTCTTTGCGGTCCGCGGGATCTGGTTGGCTGTGGCTCTGCGGGGGAAGGTGGATGCAGCGGTGGGCTGAGCGACTTTAGACCGCTGCGACCCGCTCCGAACCCGAAGGACAGGTCGATCGGTGGTTTGGCCGAAACAATCTCAAAATCGCGTCCGTCGCTCCAGCGTGTCGGCGCTCCCTGGAGCTTTTGATTAAGATGTCTCTCATAGCCATCTTAAAATCAAGGCAATGAACAATGCGCGTCCTTCTTTTGTTGGTCCTATGCCTGCCAGCCTTGGCGGGTTCCTCGATGACGATCCGAAACTCGTCCAACTCTACAGTCGGCAAAATCGAGTCCAACGGCACCATCCGGAACAGCTCAAACTCCACCCTTGGCCGCATCGAGTCCGACGGCACCGTGCGGAACTCATCCAACTCCACGTTGGGGCGCGTTCAGTCTGATGGCACGATCAGGAACTCGTCCAACTCGACGATCGGTAAAATCGAGTCTGACGGCACGATGAGAAACGCGTCCAACTCTACCGTGGGCCGCTTTGATGGTTGCACAGTAAGAAACTCATCCAACTCAGCCAGAGGCAAGTTCGAAGGCTGCACCAGCGCTGACTACCAAACGATGGCAGCCGTCGTGTTCTTCTTTATGCCGCTTCATAACCAGTAGTGATCTCCGTCACGCAGGTCTGAGCGCTCCGGTCGCGCTGCCGGCCTTTCCCTTCGGGGTCCGTGGAACCTTTGTCCGGTGAACTTGACCGGAGCGCAGCCCGACAAGGGCCTGGCCGCCGGTGGTACCCGGTCGACCTCTGTCCGCACGAGCTGCTCGAGCAGGCCTAAGACACCTTTGGGCAGACAGACTCAGCGACCCCAGAACCCAAGGTATCGCTGCTTGTACGCCCCTGCCTGAGTCGCTCTAATCTGAGTTTAGACCGCTGCAGCCTGCTCTACATCGACCACAACGCTGCGGTCCAGCGCCGCCATAGCCCGCCCATCACTGTCCCCAAACGCCTCCTTGTAGTCCGCGAACCGGCCACCCGCCTGAACCGCGTCGTACAGCGCCATGCCTTCTTTCGCGCCACCTTGGGCCAAGATGGCCTCGACCCAGGCCCACCTGGCAGAAGTCGACCGCACATCCACCTTGCCGCGCAGGGCTTTCTGTATGTACTTCAAGCGTTTCTCTACCACCTTGATCCCAGCAAAGCCGCTGCCAATCATGGGGGTGTTGAACTTGGGCACAAAGGGCGCGATGCCCAGAGCGGTGGGGTGGATGGCCGCCAGCTCCAGGGAGAAGCGCACCAGCTCTTCCAGATCCTCTTCACACTCGTCGGGCAGGCCGACCATCATGTAGACCTTGAGCACCTTGTACTTGTACTGGGAAGCCAGCTCGGCACAGCGGTGTAGGTGGCGTTCGACAGTGCCTTTGCTGATCGTGCGACGCAGACGCTGGCTTGCCGCATCCGAGGCCACGGTGAGCGTCTTGTAGCCGCCCTCGCGCAGCAAGCGGGCAATGTCTGGTTTGAGAGAGACCCGGTCCGCACGCAGGGAGCTGATGCCAATGCCCTTGCCAGCATCGACGAGCGCCTGGAGCAGGGGAACCAGCTTGGGGTGGTCGGATATCGCCGCACCGACCAAGCCTACGCGCTTGGCATAGTCCGGGACAAAGCTCAGGATGCGCTCGGGAGAAACCAGGCGCATGCCGCCGTTGGTGGAGCGGCGCATCACACAGAAGGAACAAGAGCGGTGACAGCCGCGCTCGCCTTCCAGCAGAAACATGTTCCGCAGCTCAGCGTTCGGCGTGACGATGCGCGAGCGGGCGGGCAGCATCAGATCGCTGGCTTTGGCCACAGGGGGCAAGACAATGCGGCCAAAGGGGTCCGAGCAGCGCTCGGGCACAAAGCCACCGGCTAGGGTCTCGATGGTGTCGAGCCAAGCTTCCCGCGTATCGGAGAGCCCACTGTCCACGGCGGCAGCGACCACTTCTTCCGACTCACCCAGCAACATGGCGTCGACAAAAGGTGTGGCCGGTAGAGGATTCGAGAAGGTCAGCGGACCACCCATCAAGATGCGGGGATCCTTCTCACTGCGGTGCTTTCGCAGAGGCGGAATGCCTGCCAACTCAAAGGCGGTGATCAGGCCGGCCAGCTCCAGCTCGTAGGCCACCGAGATCCCGATGACCGCGAACTCGTTGACCGGGGTCTGGGTCTCGTAGCTGAGCAGAGGGGTGCGGCTCTTGCGCCAAGCGTCCGGGTCGTCGGGCAAAAAAGCCCGCTCCACCGAGTATCCAGCGTCCACAAGCACGTTGTGGATCCACTGAAAGCCCAGGCTGGACATGCCCACCCGATAGGGACTCGGGTAGAGCAGACACACCCGTCGCGGCCCCTCTTCGAAGGGTGGCCCGATTTCATCGGCCAGGTGGGCGCGGATGGCTTGGATGTGCTGCCAGGACAAAGAAGGGCTCCGGGGGCAAGAGACTATCCGGTTGGCCGACCTCCCGTGACAGAGCCACGAAAGACACAGCCGCTCCAGTCTCCAACCAGGACAGCAGCGCCGCGATCCCGCACACGTCACAATCGTCCGCTCCCCCTACTCTCTCCCTCTCATGCACCTGGTTTGGCGCTGGCATGATTCCTGCTATCCTTATCTCACCAGGAGATGAATCATGACCCCTTGTCCACACTGCGACTGCCACCTCATCCACTCTCCAAACACGTGCCCACACTGCGGTGAGAGCCTGCGAGGCCCCATCGGCAAGCTGCTCAAGGTCGTCGGCGCGGGGGCGACCATGATCGTGCTGGCGGCCTGCTACGGACCAGGCGGCTTTGTCGACACCGCCAACGACACGGGACTACCGGACACCGACATGGACGGCGACCCAGACGCGACGGACTGTGCACCCGAGGATCCCGCGATCTTCAACGAGGCGGACGAGATCTGCAACGACGCCATCGACAACGACTGCGACACACGGGTCGATGCCGACGACGAGGAATGCACCTGAGTCATGTCCACGCCCGAGATCGGCCGTCACTCTCCCCGACGCATCGACCCAAAAGAGACTTTCGCACCACTTTATGTGGTGTGGGAACTGACTCTAAAGTGTGATCTGGCGTGCCGTCACTGCGGCAGTCGGGCCGGAAAAGCCCGTCAGGCAGAACTCTCCATGGACGAGGCCAGGGATGTGGTCGCGCAGCTCGCCGAACTGGGAACCCGAGAGCTGGCCTTTATCGGTGGAGAAGCCTATCTTTACCCTGAGTGGCTAGCGATCGTCTCCGCAGCGCGGGACGCTGGAATTCGACCCACAATGACCTCGGGAGCGCGGGCTCTGGATGCTGAGATGTGCCAGCGGGCCGCCGATTCTGGGCTCGAGGCCATCAGTGTCAGTGTGGATGGATTGCAGGAGACCCACGACACCCTGCGTGCGGTCAAAGGCAGCTACCAGGCCTGCATCGACGCCCTGGGCCACATTCGCGCGGCGGGCATGCAGCCCTTTGCCAACACCCAGATCAACCGGCTGAACCTGCATGAGTTGCCCGAGCTGACCGCCGTGCTGGAAGACGCCGGCATCCTGTGCTGGCAGGTGCAGCTCACTGGCCCCATGGGACGCGCTGCGGACCGTCCCGAGTGGCTGCTTCAGCCCTACGAAATGCTGGAAGCGTTCGAGGTCGTGGGCCCCCTGGCCAAGGCCATGACGAAGCGGGGAGTCGTCGTAAACGCCGGGAACAACCTGGGCTACTACGGACCCTATGAGAGATGGATCCGACGGGAGCCCTACGGCGGCTGCGCGGCGGGCAGACACGTGCTTGGGATCGAGGCCAACGGCGACATCAAGGGCTGCCCCAGCTTGCCCAGTGGCCCCTACGTGGGTGCCAACCTGCGGGACCACGACCTGGCGACCATCTGGCGCGAGAACAGCCGGGTGGCCTTTGCCCGAGACCGGGGCACCACCGAGCTCTGGGGACGCTGTAAAGGCTGCTACTACGCCCAGGTCTGCAAGGGCGGCTGCTCGTGGACTGCACACGCCGCTCTGGGAAAGCGCGGCAACATGCCCTGGTGTCACCACCGCGCCATCCAAGCCAAGAAAGAGGGACGCCGAGAGCGCCTGGAGCTCACCCAAGCGGCCCCCGGAGATCCCTTCGACTTTGCACAGTTCAAGCTGATCGAAGAGGACTGGCCCAGCCAGGGCTGACGCGAGGGGGGCTCACATGACCCGTGCAGCGATCGTGCTCTTCCGCTAAATCGGGACTACACAGCGAAAAAGAAGCTCTTGGAGGCTCCATGCTGATTTTGTCCCTGCTCGCCTGCGGCCTGACGACTATTTCTCTTGAC
Source organism: uncultured bacterium (assembly GCA_905480105.1). Lineage (GTDB taxonomy): Bacteria > Myxococcota_A > UBA796 > UBA796 > CAJQPC01 > CAJQPC01. The sequence continues at coordinate 16,572 of CAJQPC010000032.1, forward strand.
GAGAGTGCCCAGACCGAAGTCCCAAAGGCGACTCTCGCGGAAATCCTCCTGGGAGACATGGGCTTTGGTGACTTTGTGAGCATGGATCTGACGGAGTCCAGCGAGCTGGCCAACCAGGGCGTAGAGCCCGGTGATGTAGAAGATGTGCGCCTGACCTACATGGAGATGGAGACCTTGACCCCACAGGGCGATGACCTGAGCTTCCTCAACGAGATGCGCATCTTTGTGGAGGGCCCGGAGCTGGAACGCCAAGAGCTGGCCTGGTCCGACGACTTTCCAGCGGGCGACAACGTGGTCGTCTTCACCCTCGAGGACGTTGACCTGACCCCCTACGCGGTCAGCCAGTCCATGACCTTCGACATCGAAGTCGACGCCTCCCGGCCAGAAAACGACACCTTGGTCGAAGCACGCTTTGGGGTCGACGTGCGCGTCACCGGCCAGGGAATCCGAAACAACGCGCAGCGATGAGCCACCGGACGTGTGGTCGGGGGGTGTAGACTCGCAGCCATGTTGCTCTTGCTCGCCGCCACCGCTTTAGCCGACACCCAGACCCTTGAGTACGGGATCACCGCTGCCGGGCTCCCGGTGGGCACCCGCTCCCTCAAGATCACCTACCTGCCCGGGCCCCAGGGCGAGCAGCGCCTGCTGGAGTGCTACACCGAGATCCCCATCGCGGGTTTCTCTCAGCGGGTCAGCGGGCTGTCCAGCGACAGCCTGCCCCCTGGGTTTTCAGCCAACAACGCCCAGTCAGGTGAGCGATGGGAAGTGCAGGCTGTGCGCAACAGCGGCGGTCTCCAAGTGCACTTTGTGGACGGCCGCGGCACCCAGAGCAGCCAGCTGGACTTCCACCAGGTCAACACGACCTCGCTGGCGCTGATGGATCCACAGCGTGCGCTGGGCCAAGCCAGCCAGCTGGACCTGCTCTCGGCGGAGACTGGAGAGATCCTCTCTGGCCCCCTGGTTCTGGTAGGCGGTGAACAGGTGCTGGTGGGTGGACAGAGCCTGGCTGCCCAGCACTACCTGTGGTCCCCGGATACGGGCCCGGTCCACCTGTTTTACGGAGAGCAAGGTGTGCTGCTCAAGACCCAGACCCGGGTCGCTGGACAAGCCGTGGAGCTCACCCTGACCCAGCTGCCCCAAACGCGCACCCTGGAGCTGAACCTGGACCTGGGTCCCGCCGTTCAGGAAGAGTCCCTCTGAACCTCCTGGCAGGCGCCCGCCTAAACCAACTTCGAGTGGATTGGCACACCACCCCATGGCGCGCCAAAAACCGCCCCAGCGCACTGCCAGGCCTACACGACGGCCACCTCGCCCGCCTGATGCGCGTAGACGGCCACACCCTGCACTTGCAGCCCACAGGCTATTTTGACCACTGGGCCACCAACCTGCAGCAGCAGCCCCCCAGCGGGCCCGCAGCCGATCCCTTGGGCATCAACGCCCTGGTTTGGGATGTAGAAGGCAGCTTGGTGATCAACAAACGCGCCCCGAGTTTGGCCCTGCGTCCCGGTCAGCTCGCCCCAGGATTCTCCGGCGCCGTCGAGGCCAGAGATCTGCGGCCTGGCCCGTTGCACGACTGTGATCTGCTCCGTGAGCTGCGGGAGGAGCTGGGCCCCGTTCAGCCCACCCGCGTGCGATTGCTGGGCCTGGTTCGAGAGCAGGAGCGCCACGGCACCCCCGACCTGTTCCTGGAGTGTTGGCTGCCCGTTCCTGCCCGAGCGCTACCTGGCTCGGCCGAAGGGCAGGTCCTGGCTGTGAAGTCGGGACCTGAGATACAGCGTAGAGTGCAAGAATTGGGTGTGGTCTCCGTGCCCCTGAATACTGCGTGGGCCCTGCGCTCACGCCTGGAGACTCCCCAATGAAGGATCGCTTTTGGCTCAAGGCCTTGCTGGCCATGGGCTTGTTCTCCGCAGCCATCCTGACCACCTTTGTGTTGCTCTACCGCAGCGTGGTGACCCCGGACCCGGCCCCACAAGAGCTGAGCGAGCGCCCCATTCCAGTGGTGATCGAGCACCGCGCCAAGCAGACCGGCCGCTACAAGATCGCCGGCTTGGTGGTGGATCCCGATGGGAACCCGGTACCCGATGTGCGCATCGAGGCATTTGTCGAAGGCGACAACCCCAGCTGGGTCAGCGACCCGGACGGTTTCTTCACCGGAACCCTGGAGAGCGCAGGCAGCTTGGTCATCCCGGATCGCGCATCGGACCCCAGAGAGCTGGAGATAGACGGCGAGCGCCTGGACCTGCGCTTTGTGGTGGCCGAGCTCTGCCCCTTCACGGTGCACATACAGGACGAAGCGGGTCAGTCCCTGGAATACGCCACGGTGGACTTCAGCGTGCGGACCGGCCACGGAAGCGACAACAACACCAAGCTCACCGGCCCCGATGGCCAAGCCTTCTTCCCAAAAGCGGGCTGTGGTGTGGCCCAAGTACACGCCCACCACGACAACCACGCCTCCAAGGAAAGGCGGGACATTGACACGGTGGTTGAGCAGGAGCTCAGGGTGACCCTGGTCCAAGGAGTCCAGCTCAGCGGCATGGTGGTCGACACCCAGGATGACCCCGTCGGCATGGCCTTTGTCAGCGCGGGAGACTCACGAACAAGCACCGCAATGGACGGCGGATACAGCCTGCGTGTAGACCCTGCACACCTCACAAAGGTCCGGGCTTCCGCGGACGGATACCGCCCCACAACGGAGCCCCTGCGCCTGCCTGCCAATGCCCAAGACGCGGAGCTGGACTTGGTCCTGGAGCCCGCGCGCCAGGTCACGGTGTACTGCGCCGGTTTGCCCAATGACAGCTGCAAGGGCGTAATGCCCCTGTTGTGCACCCACCCTTGGCTGCCCTTGGGCCCCATTTGCACAACCGATGATCCAGCGGTCTGTGAGTGCCCCCAGGGCCAGGGTGCCGTGCGCGGCGGTGGACAGAGTGTGGGGGTAGGCCCCCAAGACGAGGTGGTGTGGCTGGATTTCCGCTTGGGCGGTGGCATCCAAGGCCTGGTCACTCAGAGCGGTGTTCCGGTCCCCTGCACCGCGATGGCCACCTACATCCCCCAGAGCATGAGCGACATGACAAAGGGATTGGCCATCATCCGCATGGCGGAGTGCGACGCGGGCGGCAACTTTAGCATCGCGGGTCTGCACGAAGGCGCGTGGATGGTGGACCTGCGGGCTGGCCAAAACATGAGCGGCGCCTCTCGCCAGCTGCCCTACACCCAGGTCTACCAGGAGATGGTCGATGTCGGCGAGATCGACTTTGACGGCGGCGGCCGCATCATCGGCGTGGTGCTCGACGGGCTCACTGGCCAAGGCAAGCCCGGCGAGGCGGTCGTCGCAGTAGACGCGAACCCTGAGAACCCCGCCCTGCCCAGGACCGCCACCGCGATCTCCACAAGCCAGGGCCAGTTCATCCTGATGGGGCTGGATGATGGCGACTACGAGGTCTTTGTGGGCACCTCGCCCTTCCAGAAGGAACCGGTCAGCGTGGTCGGCGGACAGAACGCCGGCGAGCTGATTCTTGAGTCCCGTGGCGCAGACCTACTGGATAAACAAGGATTTCACCTGATCACCGATCAGGCTGGAGATCTGGTCGTCGACACCCTCAGCGATGGCGGCTTAGCCCAGGAGGCAGGCTTAGAACCGGGCGACAGGGTCCAAGGTGTGATCCTATTTGGGATGGATCTGGAAGAGCAATTCCCAGACCACAAGCTCAGCGAAACGGTCTTAGGCAGCTACGATGGCCCTGGTGTGTCCCTAAAGGTCGACCGAGACGGACAAGAGGTCGTCATCGACCTTTAGCCGGCCCCCCTGGAGATCAAGCCCATGCTCTTGCTGCTGCTCGCCTGTACCAGGGACACCACCCTGGACTCCAGCGACTACGCCCTGATTCAGGATCTAGATGGAGACGGGGTGATCTCCTCCCTGGACTGCAACGACACCAACCCGGACGTGGGCTTGCCCGGCCTGTACTGGACCGACAACGACGGAGATGGTTTTGGTGCTGGGGACGCCTTCGAGAGCTGCGCCCCGCTCATCGGCACGGCCGATGCAGGAGGCGACTGCGACGACGCCAACCCGACGTTGAATCCCGGCGAGTCCGAGGTGGCGTGCTCCGGCCTGGACGAAGACTGCAGTGGGGTGGCCGATGCAGGCATGACCGTGGGCACTCACTTCGACACGCTCTACCAAGCCTTAAACGCCGCCAGCCCTGGCGATGTGGTCTGCCTACCCGCGGGCACCTGGGTAGGTGGCTTTGACATGCCCAGCGGCGTGACCCTGATGGGACAGGGGCAGGGAGAGACCTACCTGCAATCCGATGGCTCCGGGCCCGTGGTCACCGCCACCGGCGACTTGACCCTAATGACCATGACCTTGCGTGGTGGGACCACCTTGGTGGACACAGTGCCCGACAGCGTCGTGCGCCTGGAGGCAGTGGAGATCGGTGCCATGGCCCTGTCTACAGAGACGCAAGCCCACCTACTCCAGCTGGACGGCGGACGCCTGGAGCTCTTGGACGTGAGCATCCCAAGCCTGTTTCTCGAGACCCAGGCCAGTGCGGATGGCCTGCTCTTCGATCTTGGCACAGCCGATCTGGCGGTGCGCAGCCTAACCTTGGCGGACCTGGACGTTGTCAGCGCTGGCACCGCAGACGGCCTGCTGTTCAGGGGCACTGGCGGCGATTGGACCATCGTGGGCTTATTCAGCGATCTGGTTCGCATGGCGTCTGCCGGCAGCGGCAGCCTGATGCACAACCAGGGCGGCGCAGTGAGCTTGGACCAGATGACCTGGATCGATAGTGGATTTGAGAGCGGCGGGGACCTGCGCTTCATCGACTTGGAGCAGGGTAGCCTCCTCGCAGAGCGCATCCAAGTGGACAACATCAGCCTCAATGCGCCAGGCCTGACAACGGTGCTCTCCCTGCGGGAAATGGACAGCGTGGCCTCGCAGAATTTGACCCTGATCAAGACGCGCATTCAGAGCAGTGGAAGAGCGTGTCTTATCGAGGTGGTCGGGGGCGGATCTACCCTCCTCCAACAAACCGCTTGGTACGACACCACCCTGGACCTACCAGACAATACGGGTGGGCTGCTCTGCGCGAGTGAGCGCGCTCAGGTCTTCATTCAGAACGCAGCAATGGCGGCGAACCAGGCCAATGTTGAGCAGATGGGCCCCTGGTTGGACGCGGTGAACTCGGATGTCAGCCTGAGCCAGGTGGACATGGTGGGCAACCGGGTCAGCGGCGCCCACGGCACGGCCTACGCAATGATCGGCGGAGAAAGCGCAAACTGGTCGGTGCACAACACAAGCTTTGTGGGCAACGAGGCGGTGGCCACAGTGAACCAACTGGGGGCCAACGTCTTTCACGCCCGAGACCAAGCGGTCACTCTGATCTGGGCCTACAGCAACGTCTGGGACAACAGTGGGATGCCCCTGGACTTTGGCCAGGGCAACGGGGTGGAGTGGGAGATCGTGGACACCCTGACCGCAGACCCGGACTATGTGCGCACGACCGGCGATGATCCCCTGCAGTGGGACCTGTATCTGAACAGCGGCTCGCCGATGTTCGACGCCGGTGACCCGGATCTTGTGGACTGGTACGACAGCAGCCGCAGCGATGTGGGGGCTTTTGGAGGCGAGTTCGGAGCCTGGCGGCCCTGAGCTGAGTTTCTGTCGCGCCTTCGGCGCCGACGAGCGGCCTTCGCTTCAGCGAATGCATCTCGGCGCGTCGGCGTGACCTGCGCTCCCACCTTTGGCTTTGTCGAAGCATCCGCCTCCGGCCGCTGGGTTTCTGTCGCGCCTTCGGCGCCGTAAGACATTTGGGGGGTGTGGACCGTGCCTGATGGGTTTACCTTGGGCCGTACTGGAGACCTAATGCTCGCCCTTCTAATCTCGTTTTCCTGTACCTCACCGCCCGTGGCGGACACCGCCGATACCGCTCCCCTACCCCCGCCGGACATGGGCGCTAGCTGGAGCCCCCGCGTGCCTGGGCCCTACAACCAGCTCTGTGAGAACTACCCAAGCGATGAGCGCGTGGACAACAACAAAAACAACATTCCCGACGTGCAGGAGTTCACAGATGCGGGCATCACCATGCCTCTGTTTCAGCACAGCGCACAGGTGCTCCAAGCCAAGTTCGCTGACTACTTGGGCGCAAGCGCACCGGATCTTCCAGCGGTGTGCGCAGAGCTCTACACCCAAGTCCTGTTCACACCCGACTACGACATCCCATCGCCCCCCATCGGCGACTGCCCCAACCTCTTCCCAGCCTCGCCAACAGACATGCCCGGCGACTTGGAGGACTACTACACCTTCGGCTCGGGCAGCCTGCTGACATGGGCCGAGTTCACGAACATCTACATCTTCCAGTGGCGCCTGACCAAGGCCATGGACCAGACTGAGAATATCCTGGCCCCCCTGCCTGGCTGTTGGCTGGAGTTCGGACTCAAGGGCGACGCCAAGACCGGCGACGTGAACCTGAACACCATGCCCGCGATCCTCTTTGCCATGGAGAACTACGGAACGGCCGCCGTGGTCTACACCGACGCCCCAGAGGGAAGCATGGTCATCTCCGGGGCCGACTACACACTCCCCAGCCCCGTCTGGCACTTCCTAAATGGGGGTCCAACCCCCGGCGGCGTGACGCCCTACCACCTGACCTTTCTGCTCTCGGGGTACCCCCCCGACGCTGGCTTTGTGCTCAACATCGATGCGATGAACGTCTCGGTGCTCGACAACGTCATGCCGGAATCCCCACCCGCCAGCAACCCGCCCTTCACGGGAAACGGCATCATCGATCCGGAGAGCGAAGAGCAGCTGCGCCAGCTGGACTGGTTCGTGACCCAGAGCCAAAATGTCACCGTAGACATCGACCCCAGCACCCTGGACCTGACCCACAGCACCCCGTTCACCGCAAGGGGCCCAGAAACCGGATTTCCCAAGCTCTGGCCAAACTAATCGCCCTGTCTCCGTCGCCCTTCGGGCGCATCCCAACGCTCCAGGCTTCTGGCAATCCTGAATCCGTTCAGAGCACTGCGGTGGTCCTGGGGCGCTGAAAAGCGCTGACCGGCCAGGCAGAGCCGCATCGCCGACGCCCAACTCCCCCCTCGCAACATGCCCCAAGCACCGTCCAGCTCCATGGGTGGGCGGGCCCAGCCCTCTTCAATGCAGGGGTGCTGGGCATCCTTGGGGTCCAGGCACGCATCGCGCACGTTGCCGCAGCCATCCAAGACCCCGTAGGGGCTGCAGTCCTCTGGATGGCTCCCCACATCGCTGGGAGTCGGCCGCTCGGCCACCCCCTCCCGGTTCGCCGACCAACCCGCAAAGGGGTGATTGCCCCAACTGTACCGTCGACCATCCACCCCGCGAACCGCTTTTTCCCGCTCCAACTCCCAAGGCAAGCGCCACCCAAGCCCTGCTGGCCTGCCCTGGCGCGCGTTCAGCCAAGCACAGTAGGCCTGGGCCCCCCTCCGGTCCACAAAGACCACCGGCCACTCCGGGGACCAGATGTCCCCTTCGGCATCCGGGACCAGCTCAAAGCGGCCCGCAGCGTCCTGTCCATACTGCAGCTGGCCACCCTGCTCGCCATGCGGCATGGAGCGAGGCGCGTAGGACAGCGCCTGGTCCGGCTGACCGCGGGAAACCAAGTCATTGAGAAACGTTAGGTACTGGGCATTGGTCACCGGGGTCTTGGCGATGACAAAGTCGTCCACCCACACGCGCTGGCGGGGCAAGCCATCCTTGGCCGCAGGATCTCCAGAGCGGAACCAACCAGCCGCCACCCAAGCGCAGTCCGATCCCAGGCTTCCCAAGGCTGGAAGCTCCAGAGCACAGCGGGCTTTTGGGTGTTTCGGCGGCGCGTCTCTTTGCCAAGACTCGCCGGCCAAAATCTCAACAGGAAGCCGCACCACCTCGCATCCTGGGGCTTGAACTTCCAGCAAGTAGCTGCCCGCCTGAAGCGCGTGGCGCTGCAGCGGGGTGGTGCCGATCACACCCTGATCCACCGGCACCAAACGCCTGTCTTGCTCCTCGTATCGAAAGGCTCGAACCACTGCTGCAAGCGAGGTCTCCAGACTCAGCCAACCCCGCCCAGCCAAGTAATCCCTGTGCTCTCCACGGTCGTGGCGCCTAAGCAGCGCCATGCTGCGGTGCGCGGCGCTGCTGTCTCCAACACGCAGAGCCTGGACATGCTGGCTCCGGTAGTACGCCGCCAGGGCGAAGTGAGCCGCGGGGAGCTCCGCCTCAGCCAACGCCGACTGAATGCCCTGGACATAGGCAAGCTCGGCGAGTTCTGCCTGGCTGCGGGTCTGGGCGGCTGCATCCTCGATGGCCCAGACCTGACGGTGGGCCTGCACTGGGGCATGGGAGGCCGTCTGCGCGGCACGGTCCTGCGCTTGCTGCCCCAGGTCGCGGGCGCTGCGCCAGAGCGCATCCACCTGGGCCTGGAGCTCTTGGGCTTGGCTCAGCCGCTTTCGAGCTTGAGCTTGAGCTTGGGCGTCACCCAGCCAGGACTGCAGCGCTCGGGCCACCGCTTGGGCATTGGCGGGCCGATCTTGTGCTTTGGCCCGCATGCACTGAAGTGCCAAGTCACAGAGAGCAGCCGGGTCCACCTCCAGGTGGGGCACCTCGTTCCCGCGCAGGCGCTCTAAAACCTCCCCGGGCTCAAACCCCAGCCAAGGGGGGTGACCCCGCAGCAAGGTGTAGAGGGTCGCCCCTACGGCATAGACATCGGCTGCAGGCCCAGAATCCTGGCCTCGGGCTTGCTCCGGCGGCATGAAGTTGGGTGTGCCAGAGACCTGGTCAGATTGCTGCTGACCCACCTGACGTACCAAGCCCCAGTCAACGACCAGGACCTGTCCAAAGGCGCCGATCATGACGTTGGAGGGCTTAAAGTCCCGGTGCACTACCCCCTGCTCATGGGCGTAAGCCAGGGCCTGAATCGCCCGATACAGGTGGTCGACCTTTAGGCGAAGGCTCAAGGCAGGATCGGCGAAGGCTTCTCTGAGCGTCCGCCCCTGAATCAGATCCATCGTGAAGTAGGTGCGTCCGTCCCCATCGACCCCGAGCTCATGCAGGGAGACGATCCCCGGATGATCCAGCTTGGCAGTGGCCCGGGCCTCGTGCACAAAGCGAGCTCGCAGCTGCGGGTGCTGGAGCAGCTCTGGGCGCAGGCGTTTTAGCGCCACGACGCGATCCAGGTGGGTATCCAGAACCCGTCTGACCTCGCCCATGCCACCCAACCCCAAGGGGCCCAGGTCCTGGTAGCGCTCGGCTGGCGGCGCCGGGTCGGCGGGCAGAGCTTCATCCTCCAGACCCGAGACCCCAGAGTGCACGCCCATCCAAGACCCAGCTTGAGCTTGGACAAAGGACTCCAGCGCCTCTCCCAGCTCGGGGTCCAGGCCATGACTTGTCAGGAACGCGTCAACACGACTCATCGACTGGGCTCCGCTTAGGGCCACATGGGTGGATGGGCGATGCTACCTTGACCCCATGCAAACGGTCTCCGTTCACCTCGCCTTGCCCAGCGGCATCCAAGTCCACCTCTACCCAGGGGACATCATCGGACGCATGGCTTCGGCCGCTCTGCGCGTGGACGACCCACGGGTCTCAGAAGCCCACGCCCTGGTCTCGCTCAGGGGTGAGCGCCTCGTCCTGCTCGCATTACGCGGCGCCCTGTTGCGCAATGGCAAACCCCAGTCGGCCATCGAGTTGGTTGCAGGGAGTGAGATTGTGCTCGCCGCGGGGCTGAGCCTGCAGGTGCTCGCGGTGCAGATGCCCGCCACCGCGCTGGCCATCGAAGGGGTAGAGCACGGTCAGGTGGTCCTGACAGCCTCGGTGTACAGTCTGGTCCAAAATGACGAGAAAGTTCGGTGTATACCTGGCTTTCGCAAGGACAATATACTCAGTATTTGGACTACCGGACAGGGCTGGCGCATGCAAGTCCGAGGCGCTCCAGCCCAAGCCCTGACCCAGGGCCAGACCCTCTTGCCCGGAGTACGCAGCACGGCGATACAGCTGGCACAGGCCAGCGCACAAGCCACACAAGCGGCAGGCCAGATCGGTGCCCCACTGCGTGTCGTGGCCCGCTTCGACACCGTGCAGATCGACCGCCAGGGCTGGCCCACCTGCCACATCGGCGGCCGCCCCGCGCGCATCCTGAGCGAACTCGTCAGCATCGGCGCGCCTGTCTCCTGGGAGGCAGTGGCCAGAGAGATCTGGGCGGACAGTGCAGACCGAGACCAGCTTCGGACCCGATGGGACCGCAACTTGAGCAGCCTGCGCAGCAAGCTTCGAGCGGCTCAGATCCGAACCGACTTGGTGCACTCCTGCGGCAGCGGAAACATCGAGCTGATGCTGCACCAGGGCGACCAGGTCTTGGACGAAGGTTAGCGATCTCTCGCAGTCTCCTCCGAGCGCGCGACGGGCCAGAGACAGGGCGGGAGGCGTGTCCTAAACACTGCCCAGATGACGCAGTTACAAAACTCCGGGGACACTATTTGCCCCGCGCACCCCATCCGTACGCACCCATTCAAGCACCCGTACGCCAGTGAGCACCTCACTTTCATTGGGGCTGGCCAGCGCCCTCCGCCGTCAAAACAGCTGGAGCACCGTACCGACCCAAGCGACCCGCGGCCAGCCCCCAGCATCGCGGCTGACTCACGACCCCTAAGACAGCCTCTAAAATGGGCAAAATGCACTCAGATCCAAGCAGAATAGACAGCAGAGCGCACTCCAGCCCTCCGCAAAGGGTATTCTCCATCTGTGAGTGCACAGACAGACCGCCCCTCAAAATTGCTCCTGCGACTGCATTTGCACCGCAAGAGTGGACTTATCCGTCTGACGGGGCCCGGTGTCAACGCCCGAATCTGGATCAAAAACCAGGCTCTCTGGGGCGTGCAGGGCGTACCCCGACTCTTTGGTCAGCTCTGCGATCGCGTGCCAGATCCCCATGCGCTCAAGGGTGATCTTCTCGCCGATATTCCGATACTGATGGCCGCGGGCATCGGCCTGAATGAGGCCACTGATGCAGTCAATAAACGGATCGGTGCGCTCTTGGCAGAGTGCACCCTGGATCAAGATGTCCACGCTAACTTCGAGAACGAGGGCCAGCCTCCGCCGGGAAGCTTCGGCCTTACGTCAACCGTGCTTCATGACTTTGCACGCGCCCTTCCCTTGGTACACCCCGCATCCAAGGTCGTCGACGAACTGGCCGGATGGTCCGGCACCCACGTCCAGGTGCAAGACGCAAACGCAGAGAACTTAGGCCCCCTTGGCCCAATCGCGATTCGAACTCTGGCCTTGGCCCACCGCAATCGCATCCTGGGCGACCTGGTACGAAAGAGCGGCTGCGGCCAGCAGCTGCGCACCCAGCAGGCTTGGCTGGCTATCGATCTGCTCTGGCAGCTGGGCTTGCTTGAAATTCCAGGGGCGCCACCGAGCGCGCGACAAGCCAGCTTCAATGACAGCTCAACGGCCTCGACTGAGCCAATCCCTGAAATCCCTACCCCAGTAGAGCCGAGCAGCGAGCAGCAAGCGGACGAACACAAGGAGGAACTCGAGATTCCTCAAGAGGGTGGCTGGAGAGCACGCCTGAAAGCCCTGAAAGGCGTCAGCGCTGTCGGTCCCACCGACCGCATCCTGGAAGAGACCAACGAAGACGAGCAAACCCAGCCGCTTTCCCAGATGGAAATGAGTTCTCTTCAGGAAGACGACGATTACCCGGACGCAGACGAGCTCTTCGGAGAGCCCGACGATGACGACGAATACCCGGATGCAGACGAGCTCTTTGGAGAGCCCTATGACGACGAAGACGAAGAAGACGAAACCCCGAGCACCCAGCCCCTGAACGGCTTGCTCTCCTGGGACGAAGAGTATTCCACCGACCCAGGCTCGCCTGTCCAAGAAAGCGATGACCAGCCCGGCACGGCAGACGGCCCAGTAATGCAGGGTGACCCTGCCCCCAAAGACCCCAGTCTGCCAGGATTACGCCGACGCCTGCAGCAGCTTCGTAGCGCCCCTCCATTGCAAGCCCTGGGCATGAACCATGAGGAGCTGCTCACCCACCTCTGGCTGCCAAGTGAGCTCTCTCCCACCTGGCAGCGAGCCAGGGCCCCCTGGCTGCCGGAGAACTGGCGCAGTGCATCCGCAGAACTGCAGGGTGTGGCCGCCGAGGCGCTGGAATTCCTCGACGAGACCCACGCCGCCATGCAGTACACGAACCTGTACGCACAAGCTTTGCAGCGTTCCTGGGCGGCAATTCCAAAGCGCGAAAGCAGCACTACTGACGACCTGGTCTCACGCGCCCGGGGCCTCTGCGCCCAGGCCAAGTGGGAGGAAGCACTTCAGGTCCTGGACGAGGCTCGAAAAGCAAACGCCAGCTCAGCGAGCGCTCTGCTCCTGCAACTCTTTGCCCGCGTAGCCACTCGAAAGATGGGCGTGAGCCACGCGGTGAGCTGGGTCTACGCCATCAGTCAGAACACAAATGACAGACAATTAGGCGCCATAGGCGCCTACACCGCCGGCCGCCTTCTGGAGCGCTCAGGCAAGACCGCAGATGCCTTGGCCTGCTACCAAGGCGCCAACTCCGCGCTACCCCAGCACAAGCCAAGCCTGGCGCGCCTCAGACACTTGAGTAAACAAAATCCAGGAAAACCCTCAGCTCTGGGCAGTCTCTTCTTAAAAACAAAGGACTGATACGCCCCTGCGGCCCACTCCCAAAGCCTGGGAATGCCCCTGCCAAGGCACACCCATCAGTGTTAGGCTGCCAGCGAGGTTCTTATGTCCCCGCCCCCTAAGTACATCGATGCTGCGTCACCCAAAGCAGACCTATCGGCCACTCCCATGGCCAGCTCGTTGAACACTCCTTCGGGCCGAAGCTTGGTCATCGAAGAGCTCAACGAGAACGAGGAGCGCCTGCAAGTCAGGGACGCCCAGGGCGCGCTGGAGTTGGAAGTGCGCCTGACACGGGACGGCCCTGTGCTCCGCCTAAGCAGCGAGCGCATCGAGCTCAACGCCACCGACACCGTCGCTGTCAACTGCGAGCGCTTCGTGGTCAACGCCAAGCACTCCGTGCAGGTCCTCTCCGAGGGAGACGCCAAGGTGCAAGCCAAGGGTGCACTGGAGCTCCAGGCTACAGGCGAGCTGCGCCTTCGCAGCGAAGACGAGCTCAAGGCCATCGCAAACATGATCTGGCTGAATTAGGAGCACTACGATGGGATTTCCTGCGTCGATCAAAGGGGACATGGTCCTTCAGACCCCGCCGGTGCACTGCCACAAGCTGCACAAGCTCCCTGGGCCGCCCCCGCCTGGGTTCATCATGCTACCGATTCCGCTTCCTGTGGCCCCCCCGATGAAGATGGAAGCGACCCACGCCAAAAAGGTCAAAATTGGTGGAAAAGAAGCCATTCGGGTCGGGGACAAGACCAAAGACGACAACATGCCAGGTTGCCCCAAAGCAAAAGGCGGCCCCGGCGAGGTATCCAACGGCAGTCAGACCGTAAAGATAGAAGGCAAGTTTGCCGCACGCGTCTTTGACATGACCAAGCACAGTGCCTGCACTGCACCCATTCCTGCGCCAGTGGGCAAGATCATGGGTCCAGGCTGCGCCACGGTCATGATCGGCTAGTGCAACTCGCCCACCTTCAGGCACTCCAGCCCCTCTGCGCCATCTGTCTGGGGCAAGGGGCCCAAAATCGCATCGCCCTAAGCCGTCGTGACTTGGGTGATGACGAACAGGTTCTGCAGGGCCTGCTCCAATGTCCGGTCTGCGGCATGGAATACCCGATCATCGACGGTATTCCCATCCTGCTTCCGAAGCTTCGCGAGTGGGTGCAAGGTTCACTTTTTCATCTGGTCAAACGCCATGATCTTAGCCACAGCTTAGACTCGCTCCTGGGTGACTGCAGCGGTCCAGACGGCGCCTGGGAGAGCACCCGAGCGACCCTATCCTGCTACGGCTGGGACCACTGGGGGGAGTACATGGACGGCCAGGACTCCGCCTGCCCCCCTGGCGCGGTTCGCTCCCTCAGCAAGACCCTCACCGAGATGCGCCCCTGCCAAACCGGCCCTCTGATCGACGTGGGCTGCGGGCCCGGTGGCAGCACCCACAGCTTCGCTCTAGCTCACCCTGAGCGCCTGGTTGTAGGCGTAGATATGAACTTCTCTCTGCTTCAAGCCGGCCACCGGATCCTGGCTGGGCAAGGAGAGCTCCCCCTGCGCCAAGAGGGTGTGGTGCACCACTGGCATGCGGTTCGGAGACCGGAGACCGCTCCCAACTTGGCCCTCTGGTGCGCCGATGCACGCTTGCTTCCCTTCGCATCTGGCAGCTTTGGTGGGGCCAGTAGCCTGAACGTGGTGGACTCTGTGGACAACCCTCTGCAGCACATCCAGGAGCTGGCCCGGGTCCTGGACCACGGGGCAAGCGCCTGGCTGAGTAGCCCCTTTGACTGGTCCACCCGGGCCACACACGTGGCCCAGTGGTTGGGAGCCCACAGTCAGCGGGGAGATCACGGAGGGGACAGCCGAAAGGTTTTTCTGGGAATGCTAAAGCGGGGAGTCTTGCCATTTCAGCTGCACGCAGAGAGCCAGGGTGAATGGCGATTGCGCACTGGAGCCCGCAGCCACACCCGCTACCAAGTCTGGCTGGCAGCCCTGGAGAAAGGCGAACAAATCGCGGTGGCCGAAACGGGCGTGTGACAGCCCAACCACAGATAGGGGAAGCCGTTACGGGTATGTGTTCGCTGGGCGCAAGGCTCAGCCCACCCCTGAAGGAGAGCCCATGTCCCGCTTCACTCTGACCCTGCTCGGCACCCTAAGCTTGAGCGCCCTGATCGCCTGCGAAAAGGACGAGCCCACCCCCACCGATACCAGCACAGAAGGGGATGCCGACACGGACACCGACGCGGACACCGACGCGGACTCCGACGCGGACTCCGACTCAGACGCAGACACAGACGCGGACTCTGATGCGGACGCCGACACCGACCCCGCGACCGAGCTCTACAAGGTTCGTACCGGCGTGTTCACCGCGGGCGATGGCGTAGAAGGAAGCGGAAACGTGGGCGAGACGGTCACCGTGAACGGTGCCCTAATGCACGACAAGACCCGCTACGGCTTCTTCCTCTCCGACGGTCGGGCAGCTGAGTACCACGCCATCCAGATCTACATTCCCAACGCCGACTCGGTCACCTACGAGTGGAAGGCCGGCGACGTGGTCCAGGTCACCGGTGAATACATCGAGTACAGCTCCGGCAGCCCAGCAGACTCCCAGGCCGAGATCGTGGTCTTGTCCGAAGAGGACATCACCACCAGTACAGGGGCCCACGCGATCCCAATGGCGACCACGATCAGCATCGCTGACCTGATCACCACAAGCGAGGGCTGGGAGTCCGGACTCGTCACCCTAGAGAACGTCACCATCTCCAACAACGACCTGGGCTACGGCGAGTGGGAGCTCACCGATGGCACCAACGTGTACACGGTCGACGACCTGCTCTTCGACTTCACCGACTCCGGCAACGTGCTGAGCAACGGCGACACCTTCGGCAGCGTCACTGGCGTGGTGTACTGGAGTTTCGGTAGCCACAAGATCGAGCCACGCGTTGACTCGGACTTTGTTGACTATTTGGCCTACGAGGCCCCTTGCTACGCTGACAAGTGTGCCCAAGACCTGGTCGCTGGAGACCTGATCATCACCGAGATCATGTACGACTCCAAGTTCGTCGACGACAACGACAACGAGTACGTCGAGCTCTACAACGCCAGCGGCGGAACGGTCTCTCTGGAGGGCCTCACCTTCGAAGACAGCGCCCCCAACACCAGCTCGATCTCCCAGGTGGACCCCATCGCCACATTCGCCGCTGGCGACTACATCGTGCTCGCAAAGGGTGACGGCTCCAAGTTCTCCTGGACCGCTTTCACCCCGGACGGCTACTTCGGCAACGTCGCTCTGAACAATGGTGGCGACTTGGCCCTGGTCAAGAACAGCACCGAGACCATCAACAGCTCGCCCAGCTACAGCGGCGACGAAGTAGGGGCATCCATCTCCCTGGATCCCTCCTACCTCAACGTCAAAGACGCGACGGACCTAACGAACTGGTGTCCCGCAGTCACTGAGCTTGAGGGGGGTGACCTGGGAACTCCCGGTGCCGCCAACGAGCCCTGCAAAAAGTAATCGTGTCCTGTGCGACAGGTGGCCACCCACCTGTCTGTCGGAAGAGGGTGTCGAAGGGTTGACAGTCACGGTGGACAGTCGACAGTATTTTCGACACCTCTCTTCTTCGAAAATCAAGTTTTCCCCTTGTTCTTAGACCCAGGGGAAAACTTGGCACGAGAGCTGCTGAAGAACCCGACACGAGGTTCTCATATCGAGAACCCGACACAAGGTTCTCAACGTGAGAACCCAACAGGCGGTTCCCATGTTCAGCATCATCGCGCTCTCTCGTCTCGACAATGGCTTGCTCTTCTGGACGGAGGCTGAGCGCCGTGCTTTCTTAGAGTGCAGCCTGCGCTTGGCCGCCCGGTGGGGCGTTCAAGTCTGCGCCTTCCACCTCTGTGGTTCCGAGGTGGAGTTCCTGGTCAAGGGCACCCCAAAGCCCATCGAAAGCTGGCTACGGCTGGTGCACTCCAGCCACAGCACCAACCTGCTCCAGGCCCAAGGGCGACGCATTCGCTGGGCCCGTCCGGAGGTTCACCTCGTCAGCGACCCAAGGCGGATCGCCCGAAACCTACATGGCTTAGACCCTTGGAATCAATGGACCAGCTTGTGGGACGCCGCTGGCTTGCGGCGGATCGGTTGCTTCAAGGCAACCTGGCTCAAAGACCAGGCCAGCCCACAGACCCACTTCCGACAGGCCGGCGGACCCGCCCTGATCTTCGGCAACGGCCCGCTGGCGCCAGCGACATGGGAACAGATCACCCGTGCTGTGGACTTGGTGACCTGGCAGTTGGGTAGCCGGCACACCCGCGTGCTCATCACCCAGCTCGCCTACCGGGCAGGGTGGGGGACCGCCACCCTGGCCGCAATGCTGGGCGTGGGTCCTGCTGCGGTGCGAAAGTCCCTGAGCGCCGCTGAGCGAGTGGAGCTCAGCGCCGCTCAAGCACACCTACGTCATCCAGCCTTGCGCGCTGCGCTCCGGGACCATGAGCCTACTGTGCTCAACCACTCCATCGCCGAGCTACAAGAGGCGCTCTGAGCGACCGTCAACCTGCCGAGCTCGGCGGCTAATCTTGCGGAGTGACCCGACCCAGGACCCGGTCCCGGCGCTGCGTGCGCTGGGCCTCGCTCATATCGAGCTCGTTCAGGTCAGCCAGCACCGCGTCAAAATCACCGAGATCCTCCTGCGCAATGCTCAGACCCAAGCGGGCGATCTCCAGGATCTCCGGGGTCGCATCGCTCGCCAGCAGCTCCTCGTAAAGGTCTTGAGCGGCAGCGGCATCCCCCACCTGCAGGCGCATACGCGCCATGGCCAAGCGCGCCGTGTCACCCTGCTCCGGCCACGTGCGGTCCACTCGCTGATACAGGGACCATGCTGCCGTGTTCTCAGATGCCCGCTCCAGCAAGCCGGCAGCATGGAGCACGTGCTTCCGAGCGTTGGGGTGCTCAGGGTCTACGTCTGCAGCGGCCACCAAAGCCTGCACTGCAGCCTTTGGGTCCTGCTCGGCCAGCAAGCTGGCCAGTTGCACGCTGACCTGGGTCGCCCGAGGGTCCGAGGGCCAATTTCCCAAGAAAGTCTGCAGGTGCACAATGGCGACCTGGTCTTGCCCAGCCAGTGTTGCAGCGCTGCCGGCGTGGAGCGCTGCCGTCGCGGCACGCTTCTGCCGCCAGGACTTGTCCTGGATGGCAGTGTAGCGAAGCAAAGCCTCATCCAGCTCTCCAGCCAGAACCAGCGAGTCGGCGTACGCCAGCGCTCCCGGTGCATGGGGACCCAAGGCCGTCGAGCCGAAGAGCAAGGGTACAATCACAGCCAGCGACGCGCCAAGTAGCGCTCGCCAACCCACAATCTGGGAGAAGAGCTTCATCATGAGCAGGCGCCGCAACTAACAGCCCCGGGCCTACCTGCAAAAACCAAGTCCCCCTACAAAGGGCTCTATAGCCCAAACAGAGGTCTTGACGACTCACTCCTCGGAGCTTCCGTCCTCGGACTCTTCGTCGTCGACTACGCGAGCGATAGAGACGATTCTTTCTCCATCTTCGACACGCATCAACGTCACACCCATCGTGTTTCGGCCGGTGACGCGGATATTGACGACAGGAATCTGAATCACTCGACCAGAATCTGTGATCAGCATGATGCTGTCGTCGTCCCGTACCTGCATCGACCCCACAACGGCGCCATTTCGGTCGCCGGTGTTGATGTTGATGATTCCCTGGCCACCACGACCCTGCAGGCGGTACTCACCCAGGGCTGTGCGCTTGCCGTAGCCGTTCTCGGTCAGCGTGAGCAGCAGCAGGCTCTCGTCCACGTCTAAGACTTCCAAGCCGCGGATCTCATCCCCCTCGGCCAGCTTCATGCCGCGAACACCTCGGGCCACACGACCCATGCGGCGCACATCGCTGCCTGGGAAGCGAATGGACTTGCCCCACGCAGTCGCGATGAGCAGCTCCTGGTCCGGTTTGGCCAAGACCACGGTGAACAGGCTGTCACCGTCTCCGCAGTCGTAGGCGCGCAGGCCGCTTGTGCGGATGTTCTTGTACAGGGACAGCTGCGTACGCTTGATCAGACCCTTGCGCGAGCAGAAGACCAGATCCAGATCCTCCTCGAACTCCCGGATGGTCAAGACGGCGGATATCTCATCGCCCTTGTCCAGCTCCACCAGGTGGGCGATGGGCTTGCCGCGGGCATTACGTCCCGCTTCAGGGATCGCGTGCACAGGAACCCGGAAGACCTGGCCGTTCTTGGTGAACACCAAGAGGGAGGCGTGGGTGTTCGCGATGGTGATCTCGCGAACGATGTCCTCGCTACGGGTGTTCATGCCCTTCTTGCCAAAGCCACCACGTCGCTGGTCTTGGTAGTTGTCCAGCGAGACGCGCTTGATGTAGCCAGCCATAGACAGGGTGATGGCCTGCTCTTCTTCGGCGATCAAGTCCAGGATGTTCAGGTCGCTACGGCTGTCTACAATGACGGTACGACGCATGTCGCCAAAGGCGTCGCGAACCACGATGAGCTCATCACGAACGACGGCCATGAGCTTGACGTCGTCGGAGAGGAGCTCCAGGTAATAAGCGATGCGCTCCTGGAGCTCACCCAACTCGTCTTCGAGCTTCTGGCGCTCCATCCCAACCAAGCGGCGAAGCTGCATGTCCAAGATGTTGCGGGACTGAATCTCCGAGAACTGGAAGCGCTCAATCAGCGCGTTGCGCGCCAGCTCTGTGGTCTGGCTGCCACGGATGATGGTGATGATCTCATCAATGTGGTCCAGCGCCTTGAGGTAGCCCTCGAGGATGTGGGCACGCTCACGGGCCTTTCGCAGCAGGTAGCGCGTGCGGCGGGTGACCACATCGCGCCGATGGCTGATGTAGTACTTCAGCATCTGGCGGAGGGTGAGCACCTGGGGCTGACCGGCGCAGATGGCCAGCAGGATCACGCCGAATGTGGTCTGCAGGTCGGTGTGCTTGAAGAGCTTGTTTAGGACCACCTCGGGGTAGGCGTCCATCTTGCACTCGATGACCACGCGGCGACCGTGACGGTCGGACTCATCGCGAATGGCCGAGATGCCGTCGATGCGCTTGTCGCGCACCAGGTTGGCGATCTGCTCCAACACGCGGTTGGCGCCCACCTGGAACGGCAACTCGTCGACCACGATGCGGGTGCGCTCGCGGCCCTGGGTGCCGAACTCTTCCATGTGGGTGGTGGCGCGAACCACCACACGGCCACGGCCTGTGGTGTAGGCATCCAGGATGCCCTGGCGGCCATAAATCTGCGCCCCAGTCGGAAAGTCGGGACCCGGAACGTGCACCATCAGGTCTTCGACCGTGGCATCTGGGTTCTCGATCAACGCCACGGTAGCGTTGATCACTTCCGTCATGTTGTGCGGCGGAATCTTGGTGGCCATGCCGACCGCGATGCCTTCCGAGCCATTGACCAGCAGGTTGGGGAAGCGGGCCGGCAGAACATCCGGCTCCACATCGGTGCCGTCAAAGTTCGGGGAGAAGTTGACCGTCTCCTTGTCCAGATCGCGCAGCAGCTCTTCCGCTGTGCGCTGCATCTTGCACTCGGTATACCGGTATGCAGCTGCGGAGTCGCCGTCGGGCGAACCAAAGTTGCCCTGACCATTGATCAAGGGGTACCGCAAGTTCCAAGGCTGGGCCATGCGCACCAGCGCGTCGTAGACAGCCGAGTCACCGTGAGGGTGCAGCTTCTTGAGCACCTCGCCAACCACGCCAGCACACTTGCTGAACTTGCGGTTGCTGGCCAAGCCCTCGTTGTTCATCGCGGTCAAGATCCGGCGATGAACCGGCTTGAGTCCATCACGCACATCGGGCAAGGCACGCCCAATGATGACGGACATGGAATAATCCAGGTACGACGTACGCATCTCCTCTTCGATGGAGATGGGCAGAAGGTTCCGGGCGAAGTCTTCAGTGCTCATAGATGGCGTCGTGTCTCTTCGAAGAGGGAAAACGGGGGAACATCCGCGCGTACGTAACCGATTTTGTGTGCTCTCGCAGGCACTTCCCCAGCCCTTATTCTGGCCAGATCAGCGGCACTCAACACGGGGGCCAGCTCACGGACAGCCACCCAACCCAATCCGCCCCTCACCCGCATCATCCCACCCCTCTCCAGAGACACGACGGCTCCTCTGCGCATGCGCACTCAGCAGCGGGAGAAGTCGGAGAACTGGGGCACAGCACACCGGTAAAAGTGTGGTGTGCCATGCACCGTGACCCAGCCCAAAGGATACTGACCCTGTCCCCCGACCGAGGTCAATATGCGCATCGTATCCCTTCTCCCATCCGGCACCGAGCTGGCGTGCGCACTCGGCTTGCGCGAGCAGCTGGTCGGGGTCTCACATGAATGCGACTATCCCGCCGATGTGAAGGGCCTCCCCAAGCTCACCTCCAGCATTCTCGACAGCGCATTGACCCCCGCCGAGATCGACAAAGCCGTGGCCGCAGCCAGCCTGGATCGCCGCCCCATCTACGCCGTAGATGGCACCCTACTCAACAGCCTAAAGCCCGACCTGATTCTCACCCAAGGCGTCTGCGCGGTCTGCGCGGTGACCCCCGAGACCATCGCCGAAGGCTTGGAGCTGGTGCGCCTCCAAGACAGCTGCACGGCTCCCGTACTGTCCTTGTCAGCGGTGAGCACCGGCGGGGTGTTCCGGGACTTGCAGGCCATCGCCCAAGCCACGGGAACCGAGTCCCAGGCAGAAGCCCTCATCACCGGCCTGGAGACCCGTCTGGCTGCACTGGGAGACCTACCCGCTCCCCTTCAATTTGGTGACGGTGCCAAGGTCCTGATGCTCGAGTGGCCTGACCCCCCGTGGTCTGGGGGGCACTGGGTTCCTGAGCAGGTTGCCGCGGCTGGCGGAATCCCCTTGTTCGGCGGACCTGGCGACAACAGCCGCCGTTTGAGCTGGGAGGAGATCCAAGAGGCGGACCCCGACGTGATCATCGCCTCGGCCTGTGGTTTCGGTCTGCAGGAGAACCTCACCCATGCCCGAAAGCTCTTGGACCACCCCGTGCTCGGCCAGCTCCGTGCCGTGCAAGCTGGGAACTTCTGGGCGGCCGACTCCAACAGCTACTTCTCTCGCCCAGCACCGCGCATCGTGGACGGGGCCGAGTTGATTCGGGGAATCTTGGATGGCCAGCCTGCGGACCCCACCCAAGCCGTGCGGGTGCTTGCCAAAGGGTAGACTGCCCCCCGACCCAAGGACACCGTGACCCGATCCCGCGCACTGCTGGTGCTGCTCTACGGCCTGAGCGGGGCTGTGGGACTGGCTTGGCAGGTGCTGGCAGTGCGCGCATTCGTGCCCGTCTTTGGCGCGGGCGCCTACGCCATCGCGGCGGTCACCGCGAGCTTTCTGGGCGGCTTGGGTCTCGGTGGCGCCTTGGCGCCGCGCCTGCTCAAGCGCGTGGCCCCGCTGCGCCTTTATGGGGCGATGGAGCTGGGTGTGGGCTTGTGGGGGGCCGCCCTGCCGTGGCTGCTGGGGGCCAGCGCGCCCCTGTTGCTGGCCGTGCTCACTGCCGCTGGAGATGGGGCGCTGGCGACCCTGACCCGGGTGCTGCTTGCAGCCGTGTTGGTGGGTCCAATGGCCGCCATGCTCGGGGTCACCTTCCCGGCCGTCGCCGCAGCGGTCAATGGCGACGACAACCCCGACCGGGTCGGCCTGCTCTACGGGGTCAACGCGATTGGGGCCTCGGGCGGGGCACTGATCGCTGGACTGTGGCTGCCATGGAGCCTGGGCCTGAGCTTGGGGAGCGCTGCGCTTGGGGCTGGCAATCTCCTCGTCGCAGCCTTTGCTTTCCTGCTTGCTCCAGGGAGCGCTCCCAAGGCTGCAGAACAGGCCACACCACCAAGCGAAGCTCCCCCCACCAGCCTGTGGATCACAGCGGCCGTCACCGGCGCTGTCGGCATGGGCCTGGAGCTCTGTTGGAGCCGCTTGAGTGGCCCACTGCTGGCCGCCCGCTCGGGTTCCGACGCAGTGGCCTTTGCCATTGTGTTGGCCGCAGTTGTGCTGGGCATCGGCATTGGCGGAGTACTCGCAAGGCGCATCCCCAATGGCATGGGTAGGCCCTTGGGTTGGAGTCAGGCCGTCCTGGCTGTACTGACTTGGCTCACCCTGGAACCGGCCAGAGAGCTGCTGCTGGGGGCGGGCCGCTATCCCATCACCGAGGCCCTGTTGCCTCTGCTCCCGGCTGTTTGGCTGGGCGCAAGTTTTCCGCTTCTCTCCAACGCCCTGGCCGAGTCGGGCCAAAAGGCCTCGACCTCCTTGGGCCGGCTCTACGCCATCAACACCGCTGGCGCCGTGGTGGGCTCGCTGGCCACCGGCTTTGTGCTCATGCCCTGGTTGGGTGCCCAGCGCCTGGCAGTGCTCTTGGGCATGGCCAGCGCATGCGTGGCCCTGAGCGCTTTTGTACGCGCCCGGGCCCAGGTGCCCGCCGCCGCTTTTGCAGCGCTCGCTTTGGCTCTGGGTGGCACGCTGCTCGTGGTCGCCCCCCCGGTGGCCGGGGCCCGGGTTCTGCCGCCAGATGATGTGGTCTTGGACAGCGTCGAGGGCCTGCAAGGCTCCACTCTGGTCAGCGTGCGCGGCGATGAGCGCGCCCTAACCAGCAGCGGCCACCGCATCGGTGCGGCCAATCTAAACGGTCCGGTCAACGACCATGCCCTGCGCGCTTTGGGCCCGACTGCTCTCCACCCCAACCCCAAGCGGGTTCTGGCCATCGGGCTCGGCACCGGCGCCACCGCCCAGGCCTTTCTCAGTGTGGACAGCGTCGAGGAGCTGGTGGTGGTCGAGCTGGACCCCAACATGCGCACCCTGCTCCACCACTTCGGCACGGAAGGCATCCTAAAGGACCCCCGCCTGCGCATCGTGGACGGCGACGGGCGGTGGTTTGTGCGCACCAACACCGAGCAGTGGGACGTGATCTCGGTGGACGCCTACGGTCCCAAGACCGCTTCGGCGACCTTCTACACCGCCGAGTTCTACGCCCAAGCCCGGGCGCGTCTGAGCCCGGGCGGCGCGGTCTTTGTGAAGTTCAATCCGGCCGCCATTACCCAGGCCGAGCCCCTGGCCAGCTTCTTGGCCAGCCTGTGGAGCGCCTTCCCCAACGGCGGGCTGATCTTCTTGGAGAAGGGCCTGTTCGGACTGGTGGGTGTGGCTGAGACCAGCCAGCTACCGAGTCGGAGGGTGGTTGCGACCCGTCAGACCTCGACGGCGCTCACCAATGGCGTACGTTTGCACACGGACGACCGGCCCGTGCAGGTGGTCGATACTGCCCAGGGGGGATTCTCGCTCTTGGACCCCTACTGGACTGCGCTGCACCCCAGGACCCCGCCGCCTTGGGCTGGACGCGGGGCCCCGCCACCCCGGCGCTTCACCCCCTAACGGCAGACTGTTGAATCCAGTGCCGCCGGAGAGCACACAAGGTTCCTTGGATCCGACCGCTCGCAGGTTCCGCAGCGAGCGCGAGCCCGGTCAAATCGAGCCCCCTAAACCTCTCCGGGCAGGCACCCGCTCTATCCCTGGGCGGCGACTAGGGTGACCTGACCGACCCCACGACGCGACGCATCGGCCGCGTGCATCCACGCCTGCAGTGTGCCCGCCGCCTGCATGTCCCGCACCCGCTGAAGGATCGTGTCCAGCTCGGCGGGGGTGGCATGTGTCCAGGTGGAATCGGCCCTACGCCAATCGGAGTCGAGTGGCCCGTCACTGCGTAGGTAGTTGTCGCCGAAGATGACTTGGTCGGGGACGTGGTGCTCGATCTCGCCAAAGCCAACGGCGGCGAGCTGCGCGTTCACCACATCCAGCGGCGCGTAGCGGGCCCCCATGGCCTTGAGCGTTCGCTCCGGGAGGAGCTTGAAGTACCAGTAGCCCTTCGCGAGCTGCTCGTTGGTACAGGTGTTGAAGACGAAAGTGCCGCCGGGACGGAGCACGCGACGAATCTCCTGAAAGGCGCGACGCATGAGAGACCAGGAGTCGTCGTCCGGCAGGTGGTGCAAGACCTGGTTGATGCACGCCCCGTCGACGCTGTTGTCGGCCAGGGGGAGCTCGAGGAGATCGCCCTGGTGAAACGTCACGGCAGCCCCAGCCCCAAGCAACTTGCCGCGTGCGACATCCAGCATGCCAGGATTGAGCTCGACGCACTGCAGCGCCCGCACATACGGCAACAGCACCTCGCTGAATTGGCCGGTTCCACAGCCGGCGTCCAGGATCTCCAATGTCCCAGCAGGAGCGGAGCGCGACAGCCAGTCCAGGGTCTGCTGCACCCCCACCGGTCGCCGCATGTGGTCATAGATTCGACTCACTTCGCTGTAGTTCTCGTAGCTACTCACGGTGACTTCCAATGTGGCGTGGCGTGTCGGGCGACTGTACTCCACATCCCGATCGGCTCCCTATCGCAGCGACTCGGATATCCACCCTCTAAGGCGCTCTTCGATGGCCAACCTGGCGGTCACATCCAGGTCGGTCGGCATCATGACCCCCAAGCTGTAGCTGGGCTCCGGGGCAAAGATCTCCGGCCAAGCCTGGCCATCGACCCGCACTTGGATTCGCGGCGTCCCCTGGCTGAGCTGACTCTGCCAAGCCGCCAGCGCGCCATCGTCCAGCGCCAAGCTCATGCGCCCGGGTCCCAACTGAACGTCCACCAGGTTGTCCAAACAAGCGATGAGCCGCGCATCATCGTTGTCCACCAACGAAACCTGCACCCGGGCGTCACTGCACGCAATGGGCCGCTCGTCCAAGCTGTGCGGCTGCTGCATCTGAGCCACGCTGCCTAAAATCAGGGCCATGTTCAGCCCAGGTTCGGGCACCCACTCCACCCAGCGCTGGCCTTGCTTGCGGTAGTTCCGCACAAAGTAGGCCACCCGAAGGGGGGCTTGGGGGTGGGGTCCAGTCGCGTAGGGTCGGGCCACGAGGATCCACACATCTTCGTCTTGCTGGGCCGAGAGCAAGGGTTCATCGCCGAACTCCTCCACCAATCCCAAACTGGCACCGCGCACCCGCGCCACGTCCACTGCCGGAAAAGCGCCCCCACAGAGCTGGGCGGCGGCGCCCGCGCACAGCAGCTCGGCCAGAGCGGGCAGACCGGGACCCTCCAGGCGCGCAGCGGCTTGGGTGGGGTTGGTGTAGACGTCTCCCAGCTCAGCCCAGGCCTGGGCCGCGTCGCCCTTGAGCGCCACCACGGGCAGCCCGCCATTCAGAGAGTCCCCCGGCAGCTGGAGCAGGGGACCGATGTTCAGCTTGGGGGTGCCCTGGGTGTCGTTGCGGGTTGCCAGCGCAATGACCTCGCCGGTGGGGCGCTGCAGCAAGAGGATGCGGTCGCGCACCAGCTCAACGGCACCCAGGATCTCCATCTGACCGACCCGGGGGTGCTCTACAGCCAGAGCCCGACCCTCCG
The DNA here is from genome assembly GCA_905480105.1 of uncultured bacterium. Lineage (GTDB taxonomy): Bacteria > Myxococcota_A > UBA796 > UBA796 > CAJQPC01 > CAJQPC01. The sequence continues at coordinate 42,623 of CAJQPC010000032.1, forward strand.
GCGTTCGGGGCAGCAGGTGAGCCAAGGCTTGGGGTCGATCAAAGCCTCCGGAGAGGAGCTGGGCCGAGACCGGATGCAGGTGGGGTGCCAGCTGAGCCAGGTCCCCTGCGTCCAAAGCCTGGGCCCAGGCAAGTACCAAGGCGTCGTGCTCGGGGGTGAGCTCAGAGAGGCCCGCAGGCTTGGCCAAGCAAGAGAACAACAGGGCCAGCAACATGGGGGCTCCGGGGATAGGCGGCGGCTATAACCTAGGCATGAACAGACCCAAGCGGGCTTAGAGCTCCACCCCGTAGAACACCTCTCCCCCCTTGCCTTTTCCGCGAATGAGCACCGTGCCATGGGCCGAGGCGGGGACCTGGAGAGTGAGCACCCCTTCCGCTACGACGCTGGTCACCCCAAGCTCAGACAAGACCAGATCTGGGAACACCTCGGCCTGGGTCACGCCGGGCAAGGCCACGGTGGCCACATCTCCACTGCGCACGGCCACCACCGGTATGGGCAGATCGTAGAGCTTGGGTGTGCCCGCGCTCAGGCTCAGCTCCGCGACCCCGGGGATGCAGGAATCGGCTCGGCAGACCAAGTAGCGCACCGTGGCTGTGGCCCCTTCGGGCACCGCAGAGAGCGGCACGGCGATGGTGGCGTGTCTCTCGTAGCCAAAGTCCGTCAGGTCCCCAGGACGGGCAATGTGATGGGGAACCGACCAGACCGGCTCGCCTTGCTCGACTCCAGGCGTGCGCACCTCGAACTCGGTGGGAAGCCCAGTATCTCCTGAGTTTTCCCAGTAGATGTGCCAGTCCTTTTTGAGATCAAAGTCCAGTACTGCGGCGGGGCCTTCCACGCCGGGAACCCCAGCGGGTGCCAAGAGTAGTGTGGCGGTTACGACGGATGCAGCGTCCAAGTTGGCCTCGCAAGGGAGAAGAGGTGATCTCCTAATCGTCTGGGAAAGACTACCGTTTAATTGGGACGTTGTTCCATGCGCATTTCCTGCGGAATTGCGCCAGATCTAAGGGCCTAAGGCCCTGCGCAATTCCTGCGGAATTGCGCTCCAGGAGACCCCCATGCTGATCGCTCTCTTCCTCGCCTGCAGCACCGCGAGCACCCCCATCGCCGTGGCCGACCTGCCCACACCCATCGAAGCGTCCGCCAAGGCCAGCTTGGGCCAAGCCGCACCCGACTTTTCCCTACCCGACGTGGACGGCACCATCCACACCCTGGCCGACCACAGCGGCAAGGTGGTGGTTCTGGAGTGGTTCAACCCCGGCTGTCCCTTCGTAAAAGCGGCCTACAGCAAAGACGTGGTCCAAGACCTGGCCGCGTCCCACGCCACAGACGCGGTATGGCTGCGCATCAACTCGGGCTCGGCAGGCAAGCAGGGCGCGGGGGCCGATGAGAACCGACGGGCCGCCAGAAAATGGGACATGGAAGGGCCCGTTCTGCTCGACACCAGCGGTGCGGTCGGCAAGGCCTATGGTGCCAAGACCACCCCTCAGATCGTGGTGATCGACGCCCAGGGCATGGTGCGCTTCAACGGCGCTCTGGACAATGCCCCTCTGGGGGCCAGCCAGGGCGAATACAAGCCCTATGCCGGGACCGCCATCGCAGCGGTTTTGAGCGGCAGCGAGCTTACAGTGACCAAGCCCAAGCCTTGGGGCTGCAGCGTGAAGTACTAAGGGCCGACATCCCGCACGGCCGGTCGCGCGGTCACCCCACAGCGCTGAACCTGTCGACTGGCCAACCAAACCTGGCCGGGCTTGGAAGAAGAATGCCCGGGACGGCTGGACCAAGCCCGCGTGTTAAGACCCCGGCCAACCCTGTCGGATGCTTCATGTTCCTCTCTCTCCTCGCCTGCCTGACGGCTCCCTCCGAGACCCAGGCCCAAGACCCAGAGGCCCACTACCAAGCAGGTGTGGCGGCGCTTCAGGCCAAGCAAGCGGAGACGGCCAAGACCGAGCTGAGCGCCTGCGTGGCAGTGGATCCAAATCGGGTGGACTGTCAGTGGGAGCTGGGCTGGGCGAACTGGTTGCTGGCGGACTGGGAGGGCACGGTAGAGGCGTGGAATCAGGTCAAGACCCTGGATCCCAGCCACGCCCAGGTGGATCAATACCTGCCCACAGCCAAGGGTCACCTGGCGACCCAGGCCATGGTCGCCAAAGCCGCGGAAGGGGCCCCCACCACTCTGGGTGCAGGCGTGGCACAAGGCACAACGGTGCGCCTTCGTGCAGTCGGTGATGTGATGTTGGGCACAGATTTCCCCAAGGGCAAGCTGCCTCCAAACGACGGGGCCAACCTCTTGGATGCCGTGGGCCCGATGCTCCAGGATGCCGACCTGACCTTCGTGAACTTGGAGGGACCGCTGTGTGATGGCGGCAAGACCACCAAGTGCGGCTCGGGCAGCAACTGCTACGCCTTCCGCAGCCCCACCCGCTACGGCGACTACCTCTCCCAGTGGGGGGTGGACATGGCCAGCACGGCCAACAACCACGCCAGCGACTTTGGGGAATTTTGCCGCATAGAGACCGAGAAGACCTTGGACGGTCTGGGCATCGCCTACTCCGGACGCCCCGGAACCGTGGCGAGTGTGGAATCCAATGGACTGCGCATCGCGATGTTGGGCTTTCACACCAGTAAATCCGGACACTATGTCAACGACCATGATGCAGCTGCCGAGTTGGTCAAGGCGGTAGACAAGACCCACGATCTGGTCATCGTCAGCTTTCATGGTGGGGCCGAGGGCTCCAAGGCCCTGCATGTGCCCTACGGCACCGAAAAATTTTACGGCGAGAACCGCGGGCACCTGCGGGAGTTCACCCATGTCGTGGTGGACGCCGGAGCGGACCTTGTGCTGGGGCATGGCCCCCACGTTCCCCGGGCGATGGAGATCTACAATGACCGGCTCATCGCCTACAGTCTGGGCAACTTTGCCACCTACGGACGCTTCAACCTGAGCGGCTATCTGGGAGTAGGCCTGGTCTTGGACGTGACCTTGGATGCGGAAGGAAAGTTCGTCTCGGGCCAGATCCTGCCGACCAAGCAGATCGGCGAGGGCGTCCCGGAACCGGATCCCGACAACAAGGCGGTGGACTTGATCCGCAAGCTGTCCAAGGAGGATTTCCCGGCCACCGGGGTCCAGGTCGCTCAGGACGGCACGCTGGGTCAAAAGTGAACAGGCTGGTTCTGGCAGGGTCCGGCAAAGGTGGATGGGCTTACGCTTTGCATGTAGGCGGCCAAGTGGTCGCCGAAGATTCAGGCGGTCGAGCCGGAGCCAGCTCCTGGGCGATGATGTGTGAGGCTTTGATCGCAGCAGTGCCCAAGTTGCCCGCTGGCCAAACCCTCGTGCTCGCCCGAAACGACGCGTTCCATTCTCTGGTTCACCGCATCGTGGCCGGCGACAAGGTCACCAAATCCCAGGCCAGCCGCCGACTGATCGAAGCTCTGGAGCACAAGCGGGACAGCGGCACCTACCCGCCCAACCAGGGCAAAGCTCTGGACCTGGTATGCACGGACATTGAGAAGACCGAGCCGGACTACAAGGCGGTCAAAGAAGCGGCGATGGCCGCTGCACCGCCTCCGGGCACGGCAAAGGAAGCACCGCCCTTGGGAGAGGTGCCCATGCTGGCCGACACCCAGGTATGGATCTGGACCGACGGGGGCTGCAGACAAGCCGCTGGCGTGGGCGGCTGGGGGACGATGATTGTGCATGCGGCGAGCGGCGCGACCCTGGAGCTGTGGGGTGGCACCCAGGACACCACCAACAACCGCATGGAGATGATGGCAGTGATCCAGGGTTTGGACGCCTTGAGTCAGCCCACCCACGTTGAGTTGCGGGTGGACAGCACCTACGTGAGAAATGTGGCCACAAAGTGGGCACACGCCTGGAAGCAGAACGGCTGGCGCAAGCGCGATGGCGAGCCGGTGAAGAACCAAGACCTGGTCGCCGAGCTGGACCGCGCCCTGACCCCGCACAAGGTGGTCTGGACCTGGGTCAAGGGACATGCAGGCGAGCCGGGCAACACCCGGGTGGATGGCCTGTGTGGGCGTGCGATGGAGGCGCTGCTTCGCGGGGAGGAGCCGGCTGGGCAGGAGCGACACAAGGCGCCGCCAGTGGTGTTGCCGGATCGGGTCAGCCCAGCACCCCCGACATGATCCTGCTCGCTCTTCTCCTCGCTGCGGCTCCAGGCCCACGCAGTCCTGCGGGTACAGCCCAAGAAGAGCTGGGCGTGGCCGAGAGTGCTGTCCAGCCAAAAGGGGCAGCCCTACTGCTGCGAATGGGACGCTTTGTTCAAGCGGAAGCAGCACTGTCCTGGATCTCGGAACCCAGTCCCTTACAGGAGGTTCAACGCTTCCGAGCGCTGCTGGGTATGGGCCAGTGTAGGGAGAGTGAGGCCATGCTTTCTTCCCTGACTCTCTCGCAGCAAACCGCCACGCTGTACCAGGGCCTGGCCACCTGCTTTGCCCACCACAAGCAGTGGCACCGCTCGGCCGAGTGGCTGAGCCAGGCCGAGCTCCAAGGTGGTCAGCTCAAGCCAGACCAGACAGCCCTTCTCTGGTTGATGCTGTCCCGGGCTGGGCAGAACAAGGCAGCAGCAGGGGTCGCGCAGCAGGCGGTGGACCGGTCGCCGCTTCACGAACGGATCCAGCTGATGCGGGCCAAGCGCGCAGTGGACTTGGGGGATGTGGAGGCGGTAGACGCGGCCTTGTGGACTCTCCTCTTGGCCGCCCAAGACCGCGCGGAGATGCACTTGCTCAACGCCCAACTCGAGCTCGATCTAGGCAACCTGGCCGCCGCTGAGAACCATGCCAAGGCGGCGATACAGGCCGGAACCCAAGATGATGTGCGGGCCATGGCGCTGCTTGCCGAGTCACGCCGGCGAATGGGGTGGTCCTTTGGAGCGGCCATGGCCCTGAAGCGCAAACCCCTGTTGGTGGCCCATCACCCCCGCCTGCGTGCGGTGGCCATCCGCGTCTCGGTCGACCGCGGGGACCTGGAGAGCGCCAAGCGCATGCTTCAGGCGGGTCTGGACGCAGGATTTGCCGACGCCGAGCTCTACGCTAGCGCCTGGTACCTACACGCGCAGCTGAACGATGGCCAAGCAGACACCTGGGCCCTACGGTGGTCGCAAATCAACGAATCCCAGCTGCGCTCTCTACAGCAGCTGTGATCTTTGGGAGCAACTGTGATCCTCGGAAGCAGGGCGGGTCGGTTAGCACGTGGTCCCGACATTCCCTGCCCCAGCCCGGAGAGACCATGTCCCGCAGCCAAGACCTGCTGACCCAAGCCAAGACCCTGATCCCAGGCGGCGTGAACAGCCCGGTGCGCGCTTTCAACGCCGTGGAGGGTGACCCACCCTTTATTCGCTCGGCCAGCGGACACACTCTGGTGGACGAGGACGGCAACACGTACATCGACCTGGTCGGGAGCTGGGGACCCATGATCTTGGGCCACGGAGCACAGTCCGTGCGTGCGGCCATCGCCGCGCAGCTGGAAGTGGGCGTCAGCTTTGGGGCCCCCACCGCAGCCGAGGTCAGCTTTGCCCAAGACATCGTAGACGCGGTTCCAGCAGTGGAGCAGGTGCGCCTGGTCTCCAGTGGAACCGAGGCCACCATGCACGCCATCCGCCTTGCGCGCGGCGCCACCGGCCGAGACCCCATCGTCAAGCTGGACGGCTGCTACCACGGCGCCCACGACTCAGTACTCATCGCTGCAGGCAGCGGCCCCGCTACCTTTGGCAGCCCCAGCTCGCCGGGGATCATCGCGCCAGCAACACTTACTGCGCCCTTCAATGATTTAGATGCGGTGGCCAAGCACCTCCACGGCCAACCCGTCGCGGCCGTGATCTTGGAGCCTGTGGCCGGGAACATGGGCTGCATCCCCCCTGCACCCGGGTACCTGCAAGGCCTGCGGGAGCTGTGCGATGAGACGGGCACCCTGCTGATCTTCGACGAGGTGATGACCGGCTTTCGCCTGGCCTACGGCGGAGCCTGCGAGCGCTTTGGCGTGACCCCGGACCTGGTGTGCATGGGCAAGATCATCGGCGGAGGACTGCCCCTCGCAGCATTTGGCGGACGCACAGAGATCATGCAGCACCTCTCCCCAGTGGGCAGCGTCTACCAAGCAGGCACCCTGAGCGGAAACCCTCTGGCAGTGGCCGCCGGTCGGGCCACCTTGGCCGAGCTGCGCAAGCCTGGCGCCTACGAGCGCTTGGAGACCATCGGCAACGGTCTGGCCACCCGCTTGGCCCCCGCGGTCAAAGCCCACGGCCTGAGCTTGACTCACGTTGGCTCGATGATCACGCTCTTCTTTATGCCCACCGCGCCGACGCACTTCGAGCAGGTTTCAAAATGCGACATGAAGGCCTTCGCACGTTGGCACCGGGCCTGTCTGGATCGTGGGATCTACCTGCCTTGTTCCCAATACGAGGCCGCCTTTTTGCCCCTGACACTCAGCGATGCGGACTTGGATTGGATCGCAGCCGGGATTTGCGATGCCCTGGATTCCGTCCTGGGCTGATCTCCCCTCTCTCACCTGCTGTTGACGCTGCCCCTGGCCCGTGCTACCTCACGCGCCCCAAAACAACAGGGTTCGCTTCGACACCGTCTCATCTCGGCATCCTCGAAGCCCCCCATCAGCCCGGCCCAAAAGCAAGATGCTGAACACCCAAACCATTCTTCGAGACAGCGCCATCGTGCTGGCCCTGATGCTGGTTGGTGCAGGTATTTACGGTGGTTGGGACGGTCTGCAGACCCCCGCACTGGCCGTGCTGGGCGGTGGACTTCTCGGAGGGGTCAACCTCTTCTTGATTGCGCGCGTCGTTGCACGACTGGCTGCAGCCGCCACAAGCGAGAACAGCCCATCGGCTGGTCCCATCCTGGCGGGATTACTGGCCAAGACCGTGATCACCGCAGCGCTGCTCTTCGCAATGTTCCAGTTCCTGAATGGAATTTGGATCATGGTCGGCTTGGGCGCCGTTGTCCTGTCCCTCTCCGTGCGCAGCATCGCGCAGCTCTTCGCAGCTCCCGACACGGCCCAGGAGGCCTGAGCATGTACAACTTTTCCTGGTTCTTCCTGCTCCCTGGCGTTGAAAAGGGCGAGCTGCTAAGCGCCATCGGCGTTGGAGAGGCCGAAGCGGCTGGCGAATACGCCGTGTACACCGCTTGGCTGGTCTTTGTGATCATCGCTGTGTTCGCCTTGGTCGCCCGTATGGGCCTGACCAAGGCAACCACCAAGGGCGGCACCCTGCAATACGTGCCCGCCTCCAACTTGGGCCCACGCAACGTGGCCGAGCTGCTGATCGACGGCATCTTGAACTTCGCAGAAGGCGTGCTGAACTCCCGGGACCTGGCCAAGCGCTACTTCCCGCTCTTCGGCAGCATCTTTGTGTACGTGCTCGTCTCGAACCTCCTGGGTCTGGTACCTGGCTTTTTGGCCAGCACTGGCGTGATCAGCACGAACTTCGCGGTCGCCCTGGTGGTGTTCGTGATGTTCAACTACGCGGGCATCAAAGAGATCGGCATCAAGGCCTACTTGGCGCACATGGCCGGCCCCATGCTGGCGCTGATGCCCTTCATCTTCGCGGTCGAGTTCTTCTCGGTGTTGCTGCGTCCCCTGACCCTGTCGGTGCGACTCTACATCAACATGTTCGCCGACCACCTCCTGCTCGGTGTCTCCACCGTGCTGACCAACGGCATTCTGGCTCCGGCCATGTTTGTCGGCCTGGGCACTTTCGTGTCCTTCGTTCAAGCCTTTGTGTTCATGCTGTTGACCGTTGTTTACATCGCCCTCGCCGTCGGCGACGGCGACCACCACTGATTTTCCACAAACCCCTTTTTCTGACTCAGCTTGTCTGACGTTGACCCTGGAGAGACCATGCAGTCCAAGTCCCTGAAGGTCGCCGCTGTCGCGGTCGCCCTCTTCCTCGTGTCCACCCCCGCCTTTGCAGAAGGAGCCGCCGCTTCCGGTGGAACCGGTTGGGGCGTCTTTGGCGCCGTTCTCGGCATGGGCATCGCCGCTGGCATCTGTGGCATGGGCCAAGGCCGCGCTGCTGCTGCAGCCCTCGAGGGCATCGCCCGCAACCCCCAAGCTGCTGGCAAGATCCAGACCCCAATGCTGATCGCCCTGGTCTTCATTGAGACCCTGGTGCTCTTCACATTCGGCTTTGGCTACCTGGCCCTGGCAGCCCTCTAAGGGTTCCTGGCCAACGCCAACAAAAAGGCTCCCGGGGACTCCCCGGGAGCCTTTTTGCGTTCTGGCGCAAGCACCCTTGGTGTATCTATGCCCGGAAAGCGCTACATTGGCGCCATCACCGATCTGGAGTCCTGCCATGCTGCTGTTGACCACCCTTCTCGCTTGTGGCGACAAGAACACCGAGCCTGCTCCTCCTCCAGTGGGCTGGCACGCCGAAGAGGGATGGTCTGCGCAGTGCTACTTCCCACCCGACTACGAAAGCATCCAGACCAACGAGGGGACGTCGGCCCGCAGGCTCGCCCGTCAAGAGACCTTGGAGTCGATGATCAGCCAATGGAAGGGTGAGCGCCAAGACGGCGTATCCTTTCCAAGTAGGTTCCACGAAGACGTGGAGACCACCCTGCTCGGCCGTCCCGACGCAATCGAGTCCGTCGGCGCCAAGAACCTGGCGTTCTGCAAGGACGTCATGGCTCAGGGCGCCCCGATTGACGCCTGGAAGTCCTGGCTGAGTCAGCTCCCAGATCAGCTGACCGATGGTGAGTGTCTGGTCCCCCTGCAAGACACTTGGTTTGACTACTTGGACGTGGGCGCGGGTTGGCAGGTGGGCGTCCCCGTCTGTGCCGGCGACAATGTACGCATCTCGGGAACCACCCAAGACAAATACCGCATCGCCAGAGAAGGCGACTGGATCACCGTCCAGGGCAACGGCATGGCCCCTGCCGAAGACGCGCCGTGCCAGCTCGAAGGCTGCACCGGCGGCATGTTGGTGGGTCGCTTCACGAGCGAGGACGGCGCCGAAGAGGTCTTCCCCATCGGCTCGGAGACGGTGTTCACACCAACCGCACATGGCCGCGTCTCGGTCACCGTCAACGACTCCACTTACTTTGACAACATCTACTTCCAGTCGGGTAGCATCACCGACCACACCGGCATTACCATCAGCCCGGTCGAGTAAAGGAAAGGCGCTGCTTGGAGCACCTCAAGCGCATTGTTTTTGCGAGCATTGCTGTTCTCCTGTTCTTCGGGGGGGCCGAGGTACTCCTGCGCGTGATGGATTTTCCGGCCCAAGACGAGCGGCCCACCTTTGAACACAACAGCGTGTACTGGCAGGTGGATCCGAGTTTGAACGAACAGCCCATGACCCACAAGGAGCTGCGCAGCACCTTCGCGGTGAGCACCGACAGCAATGGCTTCCGGCCGCCCCACGGCGAGCCGGCCCCGCAGACTTTTCGTATCGCTGCAATGGGCTGCAGCACCACCTTCGGCTGGGGTGTGGCTGACGAGGATACCTATCCTGCGCAGCTCCAGGCCATCCTGCATGAGCGTGGCTACCCCAGCGTCCAGGTGCTCAACGCCGGCCAGCCTGGCTACACCAGCTTTCAGGGCCTGTGGTTGTGGGACCAGGGCCTGGATCAAATGGACATAGACTTGGTCCTGGCGGGCTTTGTTGTCCAGGATGCCCGCGAGGTAGCCTACAGCGACAAGTCCCAGGCAATGATGCAGGGCGAAGCTGATTTTCTAAAATCCAACCTACTCTACAAGTGGCGCATGTACCAGATGCTCCAGACCAGCATGGGGGCCGTTCAGACCCGGGCCAAGGAACACGGCAGCATCCACAGGGTCCCCGAAGCAGAGTTCCTGGAAAACCTTCGTGCGCTGCGAGCCAAGATCCAGTCCAGCGGCGGGGAGATCGCCCACTTCGGCTACCCCTTGGAGGTGGCCGGCTACACCGAAGCCCATCGCCGCCTGCTGCGCCTGGAAGCTCAAGACAAGGGCCTGGCCCACTTTGACCCCAGTGAGCAGATCGCTGCCCGGGTCCGCGCCGGAGAGCCCCTCTACTTCGCCCCCAAAGACCCCGGCCACGCCAACGCCGCCGGAAACCGCGCCATCGCCGAGTTGGTGGCAGACTGGCTGATCTCAGAACAGCTGATTCCCAAGGAGACGCAATGAGCGCCCCCCGCGATTGCTGCCTTGTGCTTCTGGTCCTAAACGAGATCAACGGCCTGAAAGACTGCTGGGACAAGCTGCCCTTGGACCGCTTTACCGAGGTCTTGGCCGTGGATGGAGGATCGACCGATGGGAGCCGAGAGTTCCTCAGCGAACATGGCATCCCGATCTTGGACCAGAGTATCCCCGGCCGCGGGGTAGCCTTCCGAGTCGCAGCCGAGGCCAGCCGGGCCGAGCGCATGGTCTTTTACTCCCCAGATGGAAACGAGGACCCAGCAGACATTGAGCGCTTGGACGACCTACTGCTCCAAGGGGCCCGCCTGTCCATCGCCAGCCGCTTCGCCGACGGCTCGGTAAACGAGGAGGACATCTCCCCCTTCCGGCCCCGCTCCTGGGCCAACCAGGCCCTCACCCGCATCGCCAACCAGTGCTTCAACAGCGGGCAGCCCTACGTCACCGACACCATCAATGGTTTTCGGGCGTTGCGGCGCGCGGATCTCTTGGCCCTGCACACGTCGGTCAAGCGCTTTCCCATCGAGTACCAGATCAGTATTCGGGCCCTACAGCGTGGCTGGCCCATCGCAGAACTGGCCACCGAAGAAGGTCAACGGGTGGGTGGCGAATCCAAGGCTCTGAGCTGGCCCGTGGGCAAAGACCACCTAAAGGTGCTGCTCTCTGAGCTCCCCCGAGCCAAGTGGTGGCAGGGAAACAAGCGCGCGTGAGCCTGTTCCTGCTGTCACTGAGCCTCTACGGATCTGAGTGGGTGGGTCCGGCAAGCCACCGGGGCCTGGAGATGCTCGTGGGTCCCCAAGCGGACTCCCTGTCCCAGTGCCACGAGACCTACGCACCATCCGTGTTCTACGGGGCCACCCTGGAGTTTCGAGCCAAGCGCGGTCGGGTGCGACGGGTGCGGGTGCGCCAAGCCAATCAGGACCTACCAGAGCTCGAGCGCTGTCTGCGCCAGGCGGCCGGCCGCTGGCGCGTATCGGAGACGGTGGATGCAAGCCTGAGCTGGCCGGTGGTGCTGCTGCCCGCAGACGCCACGCTGGCAGGAGAACAGCCCAGCCTGACCTTGGGGCAGGAAGGGGTCTTTGCGGCGGCACTGCAGGGCGCGCTGCAAGAGCAGGCGGCCGGTTTGGGGGATGGGGTCCTGGTGCTCCAGGTCGACATCGCCGACAGCAAGCTACAAGCCAAGCCTCTGCGGGACACCAGCGCAGATCAGAGCCTGAGCACTGCGTTGATTGCGCCCCTGGCGTGGACTGCGGCGCCCGATGACCTGGCTCTAAACGGGCTTCGGGTGGTGGTCACTGGGACTGAGATGCCAACGGGACGGGCGCCGCGTGACCGGGAAATCCAATCTTGCTTGACCCAAGAGAAGAGCATCTTGAACCTGGTTCTTCTGCGAGGACGGGTGTTGGCCAGCTGGGGGGATGACTGCTTGGCAGACAAAGCCCTGGCGTGGCAGATGGATCCGGCTCTGACAGGCACTCTGCGATGGGCGCTGGCAACGCCCCCCACCCCCAACACCGCAGCCACGGATCTCCCGGTCTGGAAAGCGGGCGAGACCGGCGATCTGACTGCCCAGCTCAGCCAGCAGATGGCCTACTACCGCACCCGTGGTCTCAGCTGCTTTGAGCAGCCCGGCAGCGTGGTCATCGCCGTGGATGTGGTGCGCGGCGAGAGCCAGAACCCCCGCATTGTGGACGGACAAGTGCCCCCACAGGCACAGAGTTGCCTTCTGACACAAGCGCTTGCGTGGACCTGGCCCCTGGACGTTCAAGGAGAACGGCGGATCAAGGTCAACGGACCATAAGGCTTGATTAGAAGCGTGCCGCATCCTTCGGTTTAGGGGCTCAGCTCGACTTTTGTTCCAGCTTCTCCCGCTGCGAAGCCTTTCGCAGGCTACCCGCTACCAGGATGAAGTTGAGCGCGATGATGTGAAAGACCAGCTCGCTGAGGTCCGCCTCTCGGGCGCTGCGCTCAAACAGGCCCCAAGCCACCCCAGCAGCCCGAGCACCGACCACAAAGAACAGCAGGGCCATGATGGGTCCAGCATTGCCCAGCGGCACCTTTCGCTTGTGATACTGCAGCCACACCACAACCTGACAGGCAATGGCCAGGCCCAAGGCCAGCAGCTCTTCCCAGCCATAGACCATCACGCACCCGGCCAGAGCACACCAGCGGAGACCAAGTCCGCAATGGCCTGGGGCTGCATGCCTGCCCATTCACTCAGCACCTCGGCGCTGTGCTCTCCAAGGTCTCCGCCGGCCCATTGGGTGCCCCCTGGAGTCTTGGACAGGCGGGGGGCCAGCTCGGGTAGCACCATCTTGTGGCCGCCGACGTGCACCTCGGGAAAGAAGTTTCTGGACTGGAGCTGGGGGCTGGTCAAAATCTGCGAGGCATCTTGAACGGCACCGCCCGGAACACCGGCCTGGGAGAGCAGGACCACGCACTCGGCGACCGTCATGCTGCGTGTCCACCCTGCGATCAGAGCGTCCAACTCCCAGCGGTGAGCCACCCGGCCAGGGTTGTCCACAAAGCGCGGATCCTCTCCTAGCTCCGGCTTGCCCATCGCTGCACACAGGCGCCGAAATACCGACTCTCCATTCGCGCCGATGACGACCTCGCCGTCGGAACAAGGGTAGCCACCCGTGGGGGCCAATCCGGTGATGGTGCCACCCGAAGGCTGTCGTACAACGCCGATGCTCGCTTCTACCAAAGTCGCCTCCAGCAGGGTCAACACGCTCTCCACCAGGCTCACGTCCACCACCTGAGCTTCACCGCCGCGCTCCCTGTGTAGCAGGGCCAAGAGCACTCCGAGAGCTGCGTGCATGCCGGCCACCGTATCGCCGATGCTTAGGTTTGCGCGTTTGGTGGGCCCATGGGGCTCCCCGGTCAAAAAGCGAAGTCCACCCACTGCTTCCGCCACCGCCGCGTAGCCTGGACGTTCCCGCAAGGGACCCGTCTGACCATAGCCAGAGACCCGGCAGTACACGAGCTTGGGATTGGTCTTGGAGAGCTGATCGGGACCCAGCCCCCATGCTTCCATGCGCCCGGGCCGAAAGTTCTCGATCACCACGTCGGCCTGCTCCGCCAACAAGGTCACCACGTCCCGGCCCGCCTGAGTGCGCAGGTCAAGGCTCACCAAGCGCTTGTTTCTAGACAAGGTCCGCCACCACACCGATGTGTCCCCGGCCATGGTGCGCCAGGCGCGAATGGGGTCCCCCGCCGGAGCCTCGATCTTGACCACCTCGGCGCCAAAGTAGCCCAGCAGAGTGCCGCAGAAAGGCCCCGCGATCAGCTGACCAAGCTCCAAGACCTTGATCCCCGAGAGCGCGCCCACTGGAGCCTGTACTGCTGGAGTCTGGCCCGCGCTCACGTGCAGCTCTCGCCTTGGGGGGTGTCTCGCCCGCGCTGCCAGCAGTAGAGCTCTTGGCCAGCGATGTCCTTGAAGGAGACCCTCAGGGTCTGGGGTGTGATGTCCAAGACGGCGTAGCCAAAGCTCGACTCCCCCCAGAGCACCCCTTCCGTCGCTGTGGGCTCACAGCCTGGGAATTCCCGGAGCTTGGAGCCCGAGCCCGAGGTCGCGGCAGGTACCCCGTCAAAGACCCCCATCTGCAGCAGGTGGGCGTGGCCGTTCACGTAGAGGTCCGGGGTGATCTCCTGCTCGGCCAGTCGACCGCCCACAAAGTCGTCGCCGACCTTGTCACAGGCCGTCTTGTAGACATGGTGACCGGCCACGATGGCCCAGTCGCCGTTGTCTTTTTCCAGGAACTCTTTCACCGGATCCCCCGGCCACTGACGGTGCGGCGCCGAGGTGTGTAGAACCGCTACGCGGGCCGGTCCAATGTCTACACCGTAGCTGGTGTCGGGGAAGATCATCTCCTCGTGCTGCTCGGCATACAGGCTGTAGCAGCGCTCCCGGGAGGCACTGCGCTTACCGGCACGGCGACCGAAGAAGCGACGCTTCAGGTACTCGCCGTAGGGGCCCACGTCGTGGTTGCCTAAGACAAGAAAAACAGCCGGGGCCAAGCCGCCCACGTGGTCGTACAGGTTCGCGTCCAGTAGCTCGCCGGCCCGCTCCGGATCATCTCCGCGTTTGCACTCGGGCGCCTTGTTGTAGAAGAGATCGCCAAGATCCAAGATGATCGTCGCTTCTTCCCCCCGCAAACTCTCTCGCAGCTGGGCACGCTGAGCAGGGGTCATCTTGTGGGGGTCCCCCTCTATGGGCAGAGCTCCGGTGTCCCCAATCAGGATCACGCGGGCCACATCTTGACCCGGGTCAGCCAAGGGAAGCTGTGCCTCTTCAAAGCCACGGCTGGCACAGGAAGTGAGGATCAGCGGAAGGGCAGACAACAAAGCACGTGGATACATGCAACTTGTCTATCGCGTGACTACTCTACACCGCATGCTCTTGCTTCTCTGCACCCTGTCTTGGTCCGCTGAGACACCCCAAAGTCCCAATGCGGTCCAACTGTCGAGTGCTTCCCGGTCTCTGGCCGAGGCAGAGTACCGGAGCCGCTCCCTTCAGCTGGAACCCTCCGAGGAAGGCTTTAGGGTGCTGGACGGCCGCGGCCGCACTCTGGACCCCCAGGTCTTCGCCAAGCGCAGCGAGGACTGGTGGACCTGGCAGCGCATCGACTACCAAGAACGGCTGAGCCGGACGGTGGTGAGCAGCTTTTACTTGGTAGGTGGCCTGAGCGCGCTGGTCGGGGCCAACATCGTGCCTTTGGTGGCCAGCGGTTTTAGCAACCCCGACTTGGCCCAAATTACCCGAATCGGCGGCGCCGGCTTGGTCATCACTGGCCTGGGGATGGTGGGCGGGGGCTACTACATCCAAAACCAGAACCAGGCCCGCTTAGCGGACCCCAACGCCTGGTGGAGCCCCAGCCAGGCCCAGGAGCTGGTGGACAGCTACAACAAAGATCTGGCGGAGCAACTCCGAATCCCCCCTCCCGAAAGCGAGCCCCGGGTGGAGCTCAAGCCCAGCCTTGGCCCCGGCGCAGTAAGCTTGGTGGGCCGCTTCTGAGTGGCCCAAGGCCGTTCAGGCCGGTCCGAGACGCCCGGTCTGGCCTCGTAGGCGCAGCAGATGGTCGACGAGCACCAGGGCCACCCCAGCCTCGACCATGGGGACCGCCCTGGGCACGGGGCAGGGATCATGACGGCCCCTGGGCTTGATGACAGCCGCGTTGCCATCCTGATCCACGGTGTCTTGGGGCTGGAAGATGGTCGCGACAGGTTTGAAGGCCACCGACAGGGTGATGGGCATGCCGTTGGAGATGCCGCCCTGGATGCCGCCGCTGTGATTGCTACGGGTGCGAACGCCGCCCTTTCCGTCTGGCTCGAACGCATCGTTGTGCTGCGAGCCGAGCATGGCGGCCGCGGCATAGCCGGTGCCCGACTCAAAGCCCTTGGCAGCAGGCAGGGAGAGCATGGCCCGGGCCAGCTCCGCTTCTAGCTTGTCAAAGACCGGATCCCCCAACCCAGCGGGCACGCCCTTGGCGACGCAGCGGACCACACCCCCGATGCTGTCTCCTTTGCTGCGCACGGCCCGAATACGCTCCTCCATGGCAATGGCCATAGCGGGGTCTGGGCAACGCACAGGGTTGGCTTCCACCTGCGCCAGTGTGACGCTCAGAGGGTCAATCTCGGCGACGAGCTCCCCGACTTGGGACACGTAGGCGATGACCTCACCGCAGCCCAGATACGCCAGGACTTGCTTGGCGATGGCTCCTGCTGCAACCCGGGCAGCGGTCTCCCTTGCGGAAGCGCGTCCACCTCCCGCCCAGGCACGAATGCCGTAGCGCGCATCGGTGGTGTAGTCGGCATGAGATGGCCGGTACAAATGCTTGAAGGGCGAATACGCTCGGGTATCTGCGTCCTTGTTGCGGATGATCAGACCGATAGGGCTTCCCAGAGTGCGTCCCTCAAAGACCCCCGAAAGGATCTCCACTTGATCGCCCTCTTTGCGCTGAGTGGACAGCTTGGACTGTCCCGGGCGACGCCGGTCCATGTCGCGCTGGATGGCGACGATGTCCAAAGGAATACCGGGCGGACAGCCCTGGACGATGGCGCCCAGACCCCCTCCGTGGCTCTCGCCAAAGGTGGACACGGTAAACAGACGGCCGGTGGTACTTCCCATGCTGGCCTCCTATCGCCCAGGGTGCCCACGGCGCTACCCATCACCGACGGGCGCCCCTATGCCGGCCTGCTGACTCCCCAGCACAATCAGCGGGATATGCGCGCTGTATGCCCGCTGTCTTAGCCTGCCTTGCCGCCGCCCTGCTCTTTGGGCTGACGGTGCCCGCGACCAAAGCCATGACCGAGAGCGCTGGCCCTCTGGTCATCGCGGGTCTGCTCTACTTGGGCGCGGCCTTGGGCGCGCTACCGTGGTCCAGGCTCCAGCCGGGTCAGAGCCTGCGCCCCCCCCGCAAAGAGTGGGCCCGCTTGGGTGGTGCAGTGCTCTTTGGGGGGGTGTTGGGCCCAGCAGCCTTGGTGACGGCCATGGGCTGGGCCAGCGGCACCAGCGTGTCGCTCTGGATGAACTTAGAGACCGTTGCGACCGCGGTGCTCGCCGTGGCCTTCTTCAAGGAGCACCTCTCCAAGTGGGAGTGGCTGGCGTGCGCCGGAGTCTTGGCCGGGGGCGTGCTTTTGGCGCTCCAAGACGGCTTAGCTGCCGTACCAGCAGCCGGGCTCGTGGCCCTGGCTTGCCTGTGTTGGGGCTTGGACAACAACCTCACAGCGACCATCGACCGTTTCACCCCCGCTCAGTCCACTCTGGCCAAGGGCCTGGTCGCTGGCAGCGTCAACTTAAGTATCGGCCTGGGGTTGGGCCAAGAGCTTCCCGACTGGAGCGGTCTGGCTTGGCTGCTCGGCGTGGGCGCCGTTGGCTACGGCGTCTCCCTGGTTCTCTACATTCAGGGGGCTCAAGCACTGGGGGCCACACGGAGCCAGTTGCTGTTCTCTACTGCCCCGTTCCTGGGGGCCATCGCCAGCATTGTCTTCCTAAACGAGGCCATGCTCTGGCAGCACTTCGCTGCCGGCGGAATCCTGATCGCCAGCCTACTCCTGCTCTTCTCACAGCACCACAGCCACAGCCACAGCCACCTGCCCCTCAAGCACACCCACCTGCATGAGCACGACGACGGGCACCACAGCCACACCCACGAGCCCGCGGTGGTCGGCTGGCACTCTCACGCCCATGAGCACGCCCCAGTGGAGCATGAGCACGCCCACAGGCCGGATCTGCACCACCGCCACGAGCACTGAAGCTCAGTCCAGGTCCACGGCCCCCGAGAAGCTCACCCCGATGATGTGGTTCCGAGGATCACTCGGGTCCGAGATCGGAAACTCAGGTCGGTAGTAGACCTTGGCGCCCCAGTGCTTCTGGCTATAGCGCACACCCACTTCGCCACGCAGCTTCTGCAGGCCAGGGTCTCCAAAGCGCTTCCAGGGCTCCAGGGAGGCGTAGGGCACCGCGTCCCACTTGACCCGAGGCCTGACCCCCACCTTCAAGCGCAGCGTGTGCTTGGGGTTCTCGTCGGTCCAGGGGGCCCGCCGCTGATAGCGCACGCGGCCGTCGAGACGCACCGGGCCGGCCTTCCAGTCGGTGTCCACGTCAAGGTGCAGTCGCTGGGTGCGTCCAGCGTCCTGGCCCCCCAACTCCAGCAGGCCATAGCGGTAACCCAGAGAGAGCTCCAGGTGCTTCCAGTCCGAGTAGCTCAAGGCCAAGTCTGTGAGCAGCTCCTCGGCGAACACCCCCTGTCCAGGGATCACGCGCAGCTGCTCGGAGAGAGAGAGCTCAAAGTGCTTGGGCAGATCGGCCTTGATGCCGGCCTCTGTCCAGATCTGCACCTCATCCCCGTCCGCCGCCCAAGCCGGAGCACTCAGGGCAAGCCAGAGCACGCTGAACAACACCGTCAACCTCGCGGCTTGGCGGTGATGACCAGCTCCGCGGTAGACATCAGCAAGTCAACCCGACCCACGCGAATCTCTTCGCAGCTCATGCCCAAGCGCTCTTCTAAGTCGGCCAACAGCTCGACCCTGCGCTCTGGAGCCAACAGTTCCATGCGGTCATAGCGCATGGACAGGGTCTGGCGCCCCCCCCGGTGTCTCGCATACTCCAAGCTGCCAGCGACCACCAAGATCAAGGTGTTGAGAATGCCCAGCTCCGCAAAAGAAGCATTTTCTCCAGCCACGCCGTTGATCACAGCAACACCGATCATGATAAAGACGTAGGTCAAATCACCGATATCTAGGGCGCGTGTTCGGTAGCGCAGAATGCCAAAGATCGCGAAGAGCCCCAGGCTGACGCCCAGATCAATACTGACCTTGGAGAGCATCGACGCCAGGCAAAAGGTCACCAGGTTGAGCATCGCAAAGGTGAAGGGTGCGTCTCCCTGAGGACGAAAACGCAGATAAATGAACTTGATCAGGATCGCCGCGACGATCAGATCGAGTCCCAAGTGAAGGAGCAGGTCAGTAGAGATGCCCAAACTCGACATAGTTCAGCGTTCCAGGATGTGATCGGAAGAAGAGACAGCACTCAGCTTGCCCAGGGTACGACGCAGGGGGGCGAACCAAGCCGGCGAGGCCCCAGGCGTAAGAAGACAAGTGCCCACACAATACTTGCTCATGCCCCTTGGGCGCATCCCGGCCCGGGTAAGCAGCGCCAATGTAGGGGTCTCGGAGCGGGGTTCAGCCGACTTGACCTCGAGCACGCACACCCCCGGCAAGCCACCGATGCGTCCATCCAAGCCAAAGCCAATACACAGATCCAAAGTGAGCCGCTCAAGCACATTCTCACCCAGAAGAGTCAGGCGATAGAAGCGGTTGGCCAGGGTTGGAACCAGTCCGTCCACAGGAACATGTCCGCCTTCGGACAAAAATGCAGCACCCGCCACATCTACGCGTCGCTGGCGCCACGTTTGGGGCAAACGTCGCTTGTGGGTGTCTCCACGGGGCACGCGGTCCTTGATCTCAAGCATGGTCAGGTTGCGATCCAGGTAGTCGCGATGGCGCACCTTAAATCGGCGCGGCTTGCCCCGACGGTGGTCGTGAAAGCAGACCTGCTCCGGGGTGTCGTAGTACTGAGAGCTGTAGCGCCCCCAGCGTGCCTGGTCGGCCATTAGCACCAAGTGAGTCTTTGAAAGAGCACGTAGAAGCTCTGGAACCATGGCCTGACGCAACACGAACTTCCAATCACTTCGCACCGTCAGAGCGCGATCCGCCAGCAAGTCCAGGCTGGCCACCCCAAGGGGCTCAGCCATTTGGACCAACTCCTGAGGGGCCGGTCCCAGATCGGGCAATGCATGGGCAAGCAGGTGGGAGGAACGTGGATTCACAGTCTCTATTGTGACTCAGGAACGATGGTGGGCACGCGGCCGCCTACACCCAAGTTTAGGCCAAAGACCCGGCCTTGATCTCGATCCATGATGTAGAGGGTCTCCGACGACCAGCCCCCAATGTCATGTCCAAAGTGCATGTTGGGGATCCAGCTACTAGGCAGCTTGACCACCTCGTCAGCCTGGGTACTGCCGGGCTCAAAGCGCCAGATCTTGCCAGCGATGTACTCGGTGACGTAGACGTTGTCACACGCGTCGACAATGATTCCGTCCAGACCACCGTCCTCCCCGCCAAAGGGCGACTCGCACTCCAGACGGGGGCCCCCAGCACTCACGCAGGAACCGATGTAGGGGTAGTGAGTGTCCGCCTGCTCGCAGGAGTCCCCTTCACTCAGCCCCTCGCAGCTCTTGGCGCCCGACTCACCCCAGACGTAGCAAGCCTTGACCCCCTGGGAGGTGCCGTAGCACTCACCACTTTGGCCTTCCACGGAGCAGTTGGCGCCATCCATCTTGCCTACGCACACCTCGGTATAGGAAAACGGGGTGAAGGGGCAGAAGAGCTCCGAGCCAAGACAGCTACTCTCTACAGGTGCTCCAAAGAGCTCAGTGCTACAGGCATCACCCAGGACCTTGCCCTCACAGGCCTGTGTGTCCCGAACAGGAATGCAGCTCAACTCGGCATTGCACAGGCCCAAGGAGTAGCCCCCGGTGATGCAGTAGTCGCCTTCAGCCTCGCAGCTCAATCCGGAGTCGTCCAGCACGCTGCCAATCTCCGTGGCCGTGCCAAAGACCCCGTCTACCTTGGGGATGGTGTGCACCGTCCCGCCACCAAAGCTCCCAATAAACAGGCTGCCGCCCTGGCCAATGGCCACGCCGTTTGGAGCGAACAGATCGGTCGCGAGCTGGATTCCGTCCCCGCTCTCACCGTCCACCTCCCAGACAATCCCAGTGTCCTGGTCGGCCACATAGATCATGCCCTCGGCGCTAATGGCCACCCCGTTGGGATAGCTCAATCCCGAGAAGAGCACTTCGCTACCGCCATTGGGGGCGACCCGAACCAGTGTGCCTCGTGCGGCATCGGCCACGATGAGGTTGCCGTTGGGCAAGTAAGCCGTGCCGGCCGTCTCCCCCAAACGTGGCGCGATGACCGTTTTGGTACCGTCTTGCAGCACCGAGGTCAGGTTTCCGTTGAAGTCCACGGAGACCAAGCCACCGTCAGCCCCAAAGGCAAAGTCCTCGGCCCCGGAGAAACCGCGCAGAGTGCTGTACTCCAAGGGCAGCTCCGGCAGGCTGTCGCACTCCTCAGGACGTATCCACCCGCTGTCACCCGTTTCGCCCGTGTCGCCGGTCTCCCCGGTGTCTTGTGTGTCGACGGTGCCCGTGTCATCCCCTTCGACCTTGTCGCCGTTGTGGCAAGCAAGAGCGAAGAGCATGAGGGTCAGAGAAAACAGCATGGGTCTACTCGCAGATTTCGATGGCTTGGTTGCACGTCAGTCCTTCCGGACAGTCTTCGTCGTCGGTGCAGGGGGTGAACCCGGCGACCCGAACATCTGGATTTCGACGGCTCTGAGTCACCAGATCCACACAGCCGGGATCGATCTCGGCCCGGTCCAGAGTGCGCCGGGACAGGGAGCCATTGGGAAAGCCGGTCACGCCGGCCACCACAAGGGCGTCGATGGCTGCCGCCGGCACCAGGCCCTGGCCATCGTCTTCGAAGTCGCACACCAGAGTGCTGGGGGAGGCGCCGTGCTGATCAATGCTCAGACGCACTTCCACCCGTGAGCGGCCAGGGCTGGCGGTCCAGTTGACCGTCAAGTCTTTGCCCTGCTCCAACACCAGGGTCTCTTCGGGCAGCACCAGGGGCTCCACGGCGACCCCGTGCAAATCGAAGTTGCCAAAGTCACTGTTCTCTACGCGCAGCTGCAACAGATCCCCTGTGCTCGCGGCTGGCTGGGGCAGGCTGGTATCAAAGTACTTGTCTCCAGGCTGGATGGGGTCCATCACCACATCACGCGCCAAGCCAGCAATGGTGACCTGACCGATGTTCAGGGAGCTTGGATAGGGCACGCAGATGCCATCCAAGCCGCAGGTCTCATCACTCTCGCAGCCCCCCTCGCAGAAGGGGTTCTCGCGCTTGAAGAGCTGACAATCCCCGGCGGCGGTGCCCGGGGTAAGCACCGTCACGGGCACGATGCCATCCGAAACGCTTCCCTCGGCGATGGTGTAGTCGCCGTAGTCGGCCACGTTGAAGGCGCCAACGTGAGTCTCCATCGGGCACTCTCCAGCCAACTCCACTGTGGCCGGATCCCCCTCGGGTGGGGCCAAGCCCTGTATCGAGGTGTCGTCGACCAAAGCCGTGTCCCGAGGCTCCTCGTCCTCGGTGCAGGCCACAAGACTCATCACAAGGATCCAGATCATTCAAGCTCCCAAGCATGACCAGCGCTGACGTAGACCTGATCGTCTCCGAGCTCAGACCCACTCACCCGCTGTAAAACAGCACCCTGTGCGACCGTAGTATTCTGGGCGACCGCAGTGTCCTGAACGACGTTCAAAACCGTCCCGGCGTCCTTGGCAAAAGCCAAGGACGCATTGAAAATACACAGCATGGATTTACTCTCCGCGCCCGGGATACGGGCGGGCCTGCTTTAGGTAAAGCGTCGGCTCTTCCCCGGCCTCGCCGTCGAACTTGAACTCCGTATCCATTGCGTAGAAGCTCGAGTCTCCGTATGCGGGAGCAAAGAAGGTGTGCACCTGCTTGAGTGCCACACCCAAGTCATAGACCTGACGCACGGTGAGCACTGTCTCACCCTCTGGGACCAAGCTGGAGTTGGCCAAGTAGACGATGGGCTGGTTGGGCAGGTCGAAGTAGTACAGGAACTGGTCGGAGATCACGCCGGCTTCGGGCTTGACCACGCTCTCCTCGCCAAGCTGCACGTTCACGTAGAACGCTGGCTCCAAACCCGAGGTGTCAAAGAGGTTGTTGGTGATCGCGACACCGTTGGCTTCTTCGTCCGGGAAGCTGCGGTGGCAGAGCAGAGCCATGCCCACCCGGGTGTGATCGATGCCCCAGTAGGCGCGCTCCTCGTAGGCCCGCTGGCCCCAAACGCTTGCCCACACCTTGCCAATGGCGTCCTCGATGGTCTTGTCGGGGTCGGACGGGTCTCCGGTCTTGGAGGTGTACAACCCAGCGCCAGTAAAGCTGCCCAAGTCCTCGGCATTGGTGCTGCTGCGAAAGCGCATGCGGGTGGTGCCGTAGGGGCCTTCCTCGATCTTGGTGGTCAGCAACGCGAGCAGCTCTGGATCTACTGGAGCCGCCTTGATCGCGTCTTGGAGCGCTTCGAGCTGGGTGGCACGCACCGTGGGGTCCGAGAGGAACGCCTCGTCGGCAAGCATCCCGTCGACCACATCCCACAAGCCGTTCTCTTCCATGTGCTTGTTGTAGAAGTACACAGGGACAGCAAAGGCCGGCGGCGCGGGAAAGTCTGGAATCAGGGACAAGCCGCCGTAATGCGCGGCCTTTCCACCAAACGCGGGCACCCTCAGATTCAGAGCTTCAGAGAGGGAATAGGTCTCCAGATCCAGGATGTCCTGGGTGTCGGTGACCTGGGTCACAGTGAGATCCATGGGCCCGATTTCCAAGGGTTCAGGACGGTTCTCCTCCCACCAAGCGTCTGCCTCTTCCAGGGTGACTTCTTCCACGCTCCAGCCGTTGGCTTCGACATTCAGGCGCACCCACTTGCCCTCCAGCGCGCGCAGCTCTTCGTTTTCGTAGGCCCCACGCAAGGCCATGTTGGGCGTGCCGCGGTTTTGCGAGAGCACGTTGATGTGCGAGAGGGGGGTCTGAAAGGCGGCGGTGATGATGCCGGCCACAACCGAGATGTCATTGGGAATGGCGTCGAGTACCACCAGCTCCCGGGGATTCACGAAGGAACCGTCCACGTCGGCCGCCTGGTGGAAAGACAGCTGAGCGACCGTCTCCCCAAGGTTCAGAGGCTGGTAGTCAATGCCAGCGAAGAGCTCGTCCGTGGAGATCACCGGTACGTCATCGGGAAGATTCTCGGCCTGGGCTTCCACGGCCAAGGAGCCCGGGTGAAAGTAGAGTTCACCGCCCATCCAGCTGTTGTCCCGGATCAGGCGGAAGGCGTCCCGGATCATCTCGGTGCTGGCCGTATCATAGGGCGCGATCTCATAGGCCCAGACATTTGGCTCAGCGTAGTAGGTCAGGGCGCCCAGCAGGAATCGGCGATCCGGGCTGGTGTACTCAATCTGGTTGAATGTGCTCAGCTCAGGAACCAGGGGCAACCCGTCACCCGAGAGGTTCGCCGAGGTGAAGTCCCAGTGGATGGGGTACTGAGAGCTGTCCTGAAAATATAGGGCGTTCTCATCGGATCGGTCGACGACCGTCTTGGCCGAGCGAGCTCCAGGGATGCTGGCATCCAAGGGGGCGGCGGCCAGAACCTCGAAGTCTTCTAAGCAGCCGAGCTGTTTTGCAAAGGCGGGCTGCTCACCGACGGGGATTTGGCACTCCCAAAAGACATCGGAGGTATCGGTCTCAGAATCGCTCTTTTGGCAAGCAAAGACAACGAGAAGGGGAAACAGCGTCAGCATGAACTCTCCAGGGGAGCACCGCGCCCCTACAGGGTCAATGTGACCGCTGAGCGCGCACCCGTCTGTGCATGGCGCGTCGACTATCGGACACGCTTTCATCAAGCGTAGCCACTTTCTCCAAGCCTCGCTTAGATGGAGCGTCTACGTCGGGTCAAGAACAAGAGCGCCAGTCCACCCATCCAAGAGGCGCCGCCCACTCCACCGCCGCAACCCCCGCAACCCTGGGGCAGGACCGGGGCAGCGGGCTCCACCCCGGCGTCCGTCTCGGCGGTGTCCTCGCACAGCAGGTCCTCGCCGTCACAGTCCTGGTCGAGCCCATCTCCACAGATCTCCTCCCCTGGAATGCCCACGGAGCTGTCATCATCGTCGCAGTCATCTAAGCAGCTCGTTCCGTCCTGGTCCGCATCGACCACGGGGTAGCAGGCCTGGGGCGTCTCCATCCGAAAGTCCCAGAT
The DNA here is from genome assembly GCA_905480105.1 of uncultured bacterium. Classification (GTDB taxonomy): domain Bacteria; phylum Myxococcota_A; class UBA796; order UBA796; family CAJQPC01; genus CAJQPC01. The sequence goes on from CAJQPC010000032.1 coordinate 67,156, forward strand.
GCCGCGCCCATAGGTGCCGAAGCGTGCCGTGTTCTCGTGGGGCAAGATCTCCACCGACCAGTAGGTGGTCAAGGGGGCGTCGGCGCCGGTCAAGTCCTCCCACTCCCCATCCGTGGGGTGCCGCACATAGGCAGCCGTCTCGGTGGCCGCGAAGAGGCGGCCGCTGCCGTCTCGGGCCTCGGCCATCGTAAAGGCCGTGGTGCTGGGCATGCCCTCTGACCAAGGCGACCAGCTCCAGCCGCCATCCGTGCTGCGGTAGACCGTGTCGCCGCCGTAGCCGGAGCCGCCGATGTACACGACATCCGGATCCGCCTGGCCAATCACCAGACTGTGACCGTAGAAATAGTGAGGGTAGGGTCCCTGCCCCTCGGAGAGACTCCAGGTGACCGCTCCATCGTCGCTGGTAAAAATGCGGCCATAGTTGGTCGCCGCCACTGCCCGAGAGGAGTCCGAGGGCGCGAAGCTCACCGCCGAGAGGTACTCATCACTGGCCGCGGCAAAGTCTTGCTCACTGTGCAGTGAGCTGACCCAGGTGCCGGCTTCCTGGCTGTAGTCGTATCGATAGAGTTGCTCGGCACAAAAGAGCACAGAGGTGGGCTCCTGAGGGTCGGCGGCCAGGGGCGGCAACCACGCCATGCTCTTGGCTTGCGGAGGGAAATCCAGGTATCCGAGATCCGAGCTGTCCTCGCCATAAGCCACAAGCATAAAGCCTGGATATACCGAGAATACCGTAGCATGGGTCCCATCACCCGAGGTCAGGTGGCCATAGTCCCCAGAAATAAACTGGGAGAAACCCAAGACCCCGTCGTCTTGCTCCACACCCTGGGTGACCTGGTAACCCTGGTCCTGGGCTCCTGCGTGCACGTGTTCCGGATTCGCCGCGCTGGTCAACGTGTCGTAGTACTGGCTGACCCGCAAGCCATCCAGGCTCAGGTTTTCTACGCTCCGCAAGCTGTCTAGGCTGTGGTACAGCCCGCCGTCCGTGGAGATGTACCAGACCTCTCCGCCTTCGCCGTCGGGCAACACGTCCATGCCGGGTATGTCCGCGTGCAGGTTGTCTCGCTCGCCGCCGTAGTAGTAGGCGCCCCAAGAGTTCACGACCCCAAAGTCCTGGGCGTTGAAGGTGCGGTGTACCTCCACCCCACCCCAGGCAAAGACATCGGGATCCACAATGCTGGCGGACAGGGTTCCCCAGTAGTCGGAGACCGAGGCGAGCTCTGTCCAGGAGTCTCCCAAGTCGTCGCTCATGTAGAGCACGTTGGGAGACTCCGTGACCACATAAAGGCGCGGTGCGCCAGCCTCTGACCCTGCGATTCGAGCGCCCTTGACCAGAGGCAGCTCCCCACGGTCCTCCCAGGTCTCACCGAGATCCTCGCTGATCCACAGGGCGCCCTGGTCCATCAGGTACAGGGTGTCGTCACTGCCGTCTCGGGCCAAAAAGACATCGGCATTCAGGCCGCCCAAAGCACGCACCACCTCAAAACTCTTGCCCCCATCTTCGCTACGGTAGAGCGAGCTTGGGGTGGTCCACGAGTCGGTGTAGACCCAGTCCTTGGAGATCAGAAACACTACCTGAGAATCCACGGTGGACTGCGCAATACGGCGGATACTGTGGGTATAGATCAGCCCGCTGGGCGGGGTCCAGGTCACGCCATCGTCGTCGCTGTAGTGAACCAGGTTGCCGTCTGTTGCCGCCAGCACCCGGGTGACCTCGCCCACGGAGCCGACCGTCAGCCAGTGGGCACCGCCGTAGAGGTTGTCGCCGATGGGCGTCCAGTCTGTGCCATCCAAGGTTCCCTTCCACACCCCCCCCTTGGAGGAGCCGGCGTAGAGGGTCACGCCGTCGGGGGAGTGCTGGGCCACGTGCATGCGACCGGCCTGGTTGTCCGATCCGCGCTCCTCCCAGGTGCCCTCGGGCAAACCAGGAGGACGGACCCTTCCCGCCAAAGCGTTGCGCTTGACCACCTGGGCCACACCGTTTTCTCGCTCGATTTTCTTCCAGTCCACATCGGGGGGCGCACGGTGAGCCCAGTCGTTCATCCAAGCTTTTCGAGCCTTTTTGTTTCGGCTCTCAGCGTCCTCACCGGCCCAGTGTTCGCTTGGGGGAGGCATGAGCTTGGGTGCCGGAGCCAGCGCCAAGGTGGCCACTGAGCCCTTGGGGACAGACTCCTCGGGAAGCAGCGCTCCCACAGCCAAGGCCAGGCCGCCCAGGCCAGCCAGAGAGAGCAGCGCAGAGGACAGGACGCGATCAGCCAACGGGAACTCCAGCTACACATCAGCCTATCGCATCGAATCCGGGTTAGGACTGCGCCCCATGAACGACGCACTGATTGTTACCCTGCTCTCGATGGTCCCCAAGCGCCTTGGAAGCAAGCTCCAAGGCCTGGTTGGGCGCGCGGGCCTTTCTCGCCACATGATCGCCTGGTACGCTGGAAAATACGGCGTAAACACCCAGGAGATGGTCGGAGAAATCCAGGACTATCCGAGCTTGCAAGAGTTCTTTGTGCGTCCTCTCAAACCGGGCACGCGTCCCATCCACGACGGAGCAGACTCCCTGGTCTCACCCGCGGATGCACGGGTCTACGCCTATGGCGATGTAAAAGCAGACGGCCACCTGCCCAAGTCCGCCGGCATGGACTTTGACGTGACCCAACTAGTCGGCGGCGATGAGCGCTACAAGGATGGCCACTTCGCCATCCTGTACCTGTCCCCCAAGGACTACCACCGGGTTCACCACGCCGTGGACGGCCAGGTCGCCGGTTATCACTACCTGCCTGGCCACTTCTGGCCCGTGTTCGAAGCCGCCACCCAAAAGGTGCCCGGGCTCTTCGCGGTCAACGAGCGCCTGACCCTGTTCATCGACACCCAGTCCCACGGCCGCATCGCCATGGTCCTGGTCGCTGCATACGGCGTAGGCCGAATGACCACCGAGCACGGTCCCGTGGTCACCAACACCGATGGTGTGGAGTCCAAGCACGACTGCACCCCGCCCCAAGCGGTACAGCGCGGGGACGAGGCCGGTCGCTTTAACCTGGGCAGCACCGTGATCCTGTGCATGGAGAAGGGCACGGTGAGCTGGGAGCTGGAGAAGGACGCCGCGGTCCAGGTCGGCCAGCGCATTGGCGCCCTGCTGCCCAAGGGGTGAGCGCTCCAGACGTCATCGTCATTGGTGGTGGCTTGGCTGGATGCAGCGTGGCCTGGCATCTTGCGTCCACACACCGCGTCCTGCTGCTCGAACAGGGGGATCACCCCGGGGGCGAAGCCACCGCACAGAATGCCGGCATGCTGCGCACCATGGGCGAGGATCCCACCGAGCGCGCTCTGGCCCTGCGCACCCAGGCTTGGATGGAAGGCCCTCCATGCCAAGACTTCCCGGAGCCCGTCTCCACACGCACCGGTGCGGTCCTTGCCCTGGCCTGCGATCCGGACCACCTCAGCGACGCCGTCGCCCACCTGCGGGCCCGCGGCGAGGTACTCGAAGACTTGGCCAAGCCCGCAGAAGTGGCTCCGATCTTGGCGGGCGCACCCTTGGCCCGCGCTTGGTATCAACCCACTGCCAGAATCGTGGACCCACATGCTCTAAACCAAGGCTTTTTAGCAGGTCTTCGGCGTATGGGCGGGCAGGTGCGTGCCGGAGTTCAGGCCGTAGATATTGCCTCTGGGAGGGTGACATTGGCTTCTGGCGAGCAGCTCTGTGCCGAGCATGTGGTGTTGGCCACAGGTGCTTGGAGCGCACAGCTCTGCGCACGCATGGGGATCCGCCGTTCCTTCGTGCCCATTCGCCGCGCTCTCATGCACAGCGGGCCCCATCCCCTCTACTCACCCGAGCACCCCTGGACCTGGATTGACGACGTGGGGGTCTACGTGCGGCCTGAGAGCGGGGGTTGGCTCATGAGCGCTTGTGACGAGCGCCCGGACTACCCATCGCCTGGACCCGGCAGCCAAGGTCCCGTTCCCGAGGGCACCCGTGCGCTGCTCAGCGACAAGCTTCAACGCTATCTGCCGGCGCTCGCCCAGGCCCGACCCGCTGGAGGCTGGACCGGACTGCGTACCTTTGCCCCCGACCGCCGCCCTGCTTTGGGACCAGACCCCGAGCGCCCCGGACTCTGGTGGGCGGCCGGCTTGGGCGGTTTTGGGGTCAGCTGCAGTGTGGGAGTGGGCCAAGCCATCTCTTCTTGGATCCGCGGCGAGACCACCGCTTGGCTGCACGCGGGCAGCGTGAATCCCGGGCGGGCGCATCCCTCTAGGTGGTTGATTCGGCCGGATGGGGATCTGCGCCATGCCAAGCTTGCGAGCGCGTTTCCATAGGAAACGCGCAGGCCCTTGGGCCTCGTAGATCTAAGGCAATTCCGCAGGAAATGCCCCCGGAACCCTGTTCGCCTGCCTCAGACCAACCTACCTATTCCGCTCGTTCCCAAAACTCCGGTCAAACAGCGCGCCAACAGCCTTGCGGCCGCCGTCGGTCAGGGACCGAGTGCCCGTGCCACAGAAGTGAGCGTTCTCAATGACAGGGACGCCATCTACCCAGCGCTCGCCAGCCCAATGAAACCAGCTGTTCTTGTCCTGATCAAAGACCCACAGGTTCTTGTGCCACATACGGGCCAGCTCCACAGACCAGCCTGTGCCGCCCGTGACCGTGCCGTCCGCCTGAATGGCGCCGATCACAAAGACCTGCTGGGCGCGGCTGACCTGGTGCCAGAGGGACTGCAGCACCTTGCGGATCATGCTGCCCTCGGAGTAGCTGCGCTTTAGGCGCTTGGAGACGTAGACCAAAGACACGTCGCCTGCCGCCAGCTCCCGTGGGGAGAGCATCTGAGCTCTCTCGGTGCGGGACTGCTTGTGGCCCTCGAAGGTAAAGTTGATCTCCGCCAGTTTGTAGCGGGCTGCGTTCTCTCCAAAGCAGGCCTCAGCACCCGGAGCGCCACCCGAGTAGAGCGTACAGTCCGTGGTGATCGGGGAAGGAGGAGCCGACGCTGGATCCCAGCTGTCTTCTGCGCTCACCAACATGCTTGCCGGGTCCAGGTACAGTCCGCTCGGGGCCTCCTGGATACGACCGTGCACCTTGTGCACCAACAACTCTACAAGTTCGGCGTCGGGACGAAGCTCTACAACCGTATCGAACTCCAAGGTCTCCACTGGACCCACGGTGCTCAGCCAAATGCCAAGCTCACGCTCCGCAGCCAAGTCACGCAGGGCTTTGAGCTTCTCGGCATCGCCGGCCGCAAAGCCATCCACCAACAAAAGCGTTGCTCTGTGGTCCATGTATTGGGCACAGAAGTCCAGCGCGCCCTGAAGCTCGCTGACCTGGTGCTGGTCTATCAGGCTGACGATCTGACGCTGGCGTTCTGCCTGAACCAGGGCCGTCTCGCGGTCCTGACCCGAGAGCCCACCTACCTTGCAGACCCCCTCCAGGATCTCACTGTAGCGGCTGTGCACATCGCTGGCGGGCTCGGTGAGGCTGACGTGGAGAATCGCTTGGCCGCCGAGTGCACGGGCCAGACCCAAGTGCACCAAGAGCTGCGTCTTGCCTACCCCCGGGGGTCCGAGGAGAACGCCGATCTCTGCGGTGGCCAGGCCACCGTGAGTTGACGCCTCAAAGGCACGCAGTGGACTGCGATCGAGCGTTCCGTTGAACATGTCTCCTCCGTTGAATCAAAACACTCGCTCGAATCAAAAAGACCGGCCCAAAGGGACCGGTCTTTTTTCAAACTCTCCAGGCCGTACCTTAGGAGGACTTCTTCTCGTCCTGGTAGGCCTTGATCAGCTCGTCCTGGACGTTGTTCGGTACCTTGGAGTAGCGAGCGAACTCCATGCTGAACTCGGCCTTGCCCTGGGTAGAGGAGCGCAGGGCGGTGGAGTAGCCGAACATCTCGCTCAGGGGCACCTCAGCCTCGACCTCGGAGTAACCCTCGTTCTCAGTGGACCCGGTGATCATGCCCCGGCGCTGCATGAGCGTGGTGACCATGGGACCATGGAACTCGGCGGGACCCTCGAGGGTCACCTTCATGATGGGCTCCATCACGACCGGGTGCGCCAAGCCGTAGGCCTGGCGGAATGCACCGCGGCCTGCTGCCTGGAAGGCGTTGTCAGAAGAGTCCACTGCGTGGAAGCTACCGTCGTTGAGCTGGCACTTAAAGCCAACCACCTTGGCACCGATCAGCGGCCCCTTGGCCATCATGGCGCGGAAGCCCTTGTCGACCGAGCCGATGAACTCCTTGGGGATGGACCCACCAAAGATCTTGTCCTCGAACTCGTACTCGCCGGTCTCGGAAGGCTCGATGTGTCCAATGACACGACCAAACTGACCCGAACCACCGGTCTGCTTCCGGTGGGTGTAGTTGTAGTCGGCGTACTTGGTGATGGTCTCGCGGTACGAAACGCGGGGAGGAGAAACCTCGACCTCGCAGCCGTACTCACGCTTCATACGCTCGGTGTAGACCTCGAGGTGAAGCTCGCCCATGCCGGAGATGATGGTCTCGCCGGTCTCCTTGTCCACGTGGACGCGGAAGGTGGGGTCCTCTTTGGTGAAGCGCTGGATGGCCTTGGACATGTTGGCCTGGGCCTGGTTGTCCTTGGGGGTCACCGTCAGGCTGATCACCGCGTCGGGGACGTGGATCGAGGTCATTGCGATGTTGACCTTTCCATCGGTGAAGGTGTCACCAGAGAAGCAGTCAACACCGAACAGGGCCACAATGTCGCCAGCGCCTGCGTCGTCGATCTCTTCTTTCTCATCCGAGTGCATGCGCACCAGGCGACCACACTTGACCTTCTTGCCCGAGCGGGTGTTCGTGATGAACTCGCCCTTGGTCAAGGTGCCACTGTAGATGCGCAAGTAGGTGAGCTGACCGTAGCGACCGTCTTCCAGCTTGAACGCCAAGCCGATGAAGGGACCTTCAGAGTCTGAAGGAACGAGCTGTTCCGCCTCGTCGTTGTCCAGGTCCAGGCCGATGTTCGGTACATCGGTGGGACAAGGCAGCAGGCTGGAGACCGCGTCGAGCAGCTTTTGCACGCCCTTGTTCTTGTAGGCGGAGCCCAAGAGAACGGGGCAGAGTTTCAAGGAGATGGTGGCCTTGCGCACGGCGGCGACGATGAGCTCCTCGGTGACGGTCTCCTCCATCATCGCTTCCATCAGGTCGTCGTCGAACATCGACGCAGCGTCCAGGAGGTACTCGCGGTACTCCTGAGCCATGTCCATCAGGTCGGCTGGGATCTCCTCGTCGGAGATGATCTCGCCGTTCTCGCCGGTGAAGCGGTGAGCGCGCATGGTGATCAGGTCAACCACGCCCTCGTGCTTCTCTTCCAGGCCGATTGGAATCTGAATCATCACAGCGTTCTGATTGAGCTTCTCGCGGATCTGGTTCATCACGCGGATGGGATCAGCACCCTGACGGTCACACTTGTTGACGAAAGCCAAGCGAGGAACATTGTAGCGACGCATCTGGCGGTCCACAGTCAGAGACTGGGACTGCACACCGGCCACCGAGCAGAGAACCAAGACAGCGCCATCGAGCACGCGGAGCGCACGCTCCACCTCAATGGTGAAGTCAACGTGCCCGGGGGTGTCGATGATGTTGATGAAGTTGTCTTTCCACTCACAGAAGGTCGCGGCGGACTGGATGGTGATTCCCCGCTCGCGCTCCAACTCCATGGAGTCCATCTTTGCGCCCACGCCGTCCTTGCCACGCACATCATGGATGGCATGGATGCGATCTGTGTAGAACAGGATGCGCTCGGTCAAGGTGGTCTTGCCCGAGTCAATGTGGGCCGAAATGCCGATGTTGCGGATCTTAGAGAGGTCGGAAATCACGGCACGCTCCGGGAGTGGTGTTCTACGGGCGCGCTTCTAAGTCCGCTCAGGCATCTCGGCAAGGATCGCGTACATGCAAAGCCAGCCTATTGCGATCCTTTCGCAACAGGGTCTTCTTGCCTAAACGGTATCCGACGCGGTACATGAGCCGGTATTCCAGGGGGCAAGCCGCCTCCGATCGGAGGAATTCCATGAAGCGCTCCCTTATTTCTTTTGTCGTCCTTGCAGGTGCTGCCTTGACTTTGGCCTGCAGCGGCGAAAGCACTGAGCCCGATATCGTTGTGCTCCCAGAAGCCAGTGCCGTTCCTGAGGCCGCCGCGAATGCGGACGAAGCAAGCGCTGACAAAGCTGAAAATGCCTGCGGTGCAGAAGCCGAGAATGCATGCGGCGACAAGGCTGAAAATGCATGCGATGCAGAAGCCGAGAACGCATGCGGCGACAAGGCTGAAGAAAAGGCACCTGCTGGCGCGTCCAACCGTCCCAACAGAGGCGAACGCCCCACCGGCGCCTCCAACAGCGGCTCTTCGGGTCGCGGAACCGGCATCTCCAAGGATGGCGGAAGCACCGGTGGCAGTGTTGGCCGGGGCGGAAGCACCACCGGCGGCTCCACCAAGAGCACCGGCGGCGGCAACAAGGGCGGCGGCGGCAACAAGGGTGGCGGAATCAGCAAGTGAGCTGAGCTGGCCAGTGTGTGGACTCCTCTTACAGGGCGATCACTCTGGCAGCCCCATCCAAAGACGCGGTGCCTGGATCAAGCGCGGAGCCGAAAGGCCCTGCTCTCCCAGGCGCCGCGTTTCTGCGTCTCGGGTCGCTACGAAGATTCTATTTCGAATCCACTGGGACTCCTCGGCGCCCTGCGGGGCCACAAAGTCCAGCTCGTAGGTCCCTCCATCGATCTCCACGTAAAAGACGTCGGTGGAACGCTGGACCAAGGTGCTGGAGTAAGAGAGCCCAAACTCTTCCAACAATGGCATGCGGATCGAGAGGGTCTCCCCATCCGAGGTGACTTGGATCGGGCCAAGGTTGTTGGGGTCGTTGTAGGAGCCCACATGGCGTGCATGCGCACTCACATCCAAGGGCAGCTCAGGTATGCTGCCAGCCGATGGCAAGGCCCCAGCTGCGTCCAGGGCTGCGAGCAAAGTGCCCGAAAAGTCGGTTCCATAGCCACTACTTAGAATGCTAACGACAACGCCCTGCTCAGGGAGAACGTAGAAGACCGAGCTGTGGCCCAAGGTATTGCCTCCGTGCTGCCAGACTGGCGTTTCGTGCCAGCCTTGGGCGGAGCCAACGCCAGGTTGTAGAAAAAGCCCGTAGCCATACCCAACCAGATCACCGTAGGCCCGGGTGTCCACATGAGGAGTATGCAGCGGGCTGGTATCGGCCAGGACCGCGGGGTCCCCCTCCATCAGAAACACACCAAAGTTCAGCATGTCCTGTGGGGTACACCACACTGCACCCGCCGGCCGAACAAAGGCCGGGTCTGCATACTCGGGGGGAACCAACCCCAAGCCGCCGTCCAGTTGGGGTCCCCAGCCCACCGCCACGTCGTCTTGCCCAGCCAGGTCACTGGGGCGCGCTGTGCAGGCGCTCATACCCAATGGCTCCAGGATCTCTGAGGCGATTCGATCGGCCCAAAACTCGCCCTGGGCCTCTCCAAGCCACCCGGCCAGAGAGAAGTTGGGGTTGGAGTAGTTCCAAAACGCTCCTGGAGCGTTCATCAAGTAGACCTGCTGGGCAAAGGTGGTCTGCGCCATGCCCCCCAGCTCGTGATCGGCCGAGGAGGCATCCCAAGGCACCCAGTCGTAGAAGGCGCCCTGGTGGGTGAGCAGCTGATGCACGGTAATGCCTTGGACTTGTCCTGGGCTGACCGACAGGTCCAGATCGGGTTTGAGCTCACCTAAGGTGCTCTCCAGCGTGAATCGGCCGGCTTGGACGTCCCGCAGCGCCAGGGTCGAGGTGATCACCTTGGAGGTGCTGCCAATGGCAAAGCGGGTCTGCGGCCCAACCAGGCCGCCATCGATGGGGTGCACCTTGCCGGTCCCCGCAAGGAACGCCACCCCTCCCTCAGCCCACACGGCGACGCTGGCCGCCCCAGCCGTGCTCTGGGCCAGATCAGCCTCCAGTTGGGCCAAGACACCATCGTATGCCGCATCCCAACTCGGTTCGCTGCTGTCGCTGTCCACGCTGAAGCTGTCCTTCAACCCCTCGGTCTCAGGGCTTCGGCACGCCAGTGCCAGAATCAAAGTCCACATCGGATGCTCCTTTGCTGAGGCAAAAGCCCAAAACAGGGACTGCGCCTGGGCCACTCCAACAACCCCACAATGTTACTGTCTGCGAAGAATGAGCACAGGTCAGCAAGAGCAGCCTCGCATCGAGGTCGCCATGGTTCCAGCCAGCAGTCCTTACGCGAAAATCGTTCGGGCTGCGACTGAACGTGCTGGAGCCAACTTCGTACCGGTGGACTTGGCCAGCCCATCCGACGTGGCCGGGCGCATCTTGGTGGTCGATCTGACCCGCGTGATGATGGTCCAGCAAGCCTTGGGCGACACCGTGATCGCCATCAGCCCACGCCAGGACTTGGCTTGCTTCGACATCGTTGCTCCCGAAGACGTAGACCTGCGCCTGCCTCGCGCCTTACGCAACTTGGTCCGCTTTGCGACCCTGCGCTCACAGGTCCGGGAAGAGCGAGAGACCGTGCAGATCCTCAACGAGATCGGGGCCTCGCTCTCAGCCGTGACCGACACAAACGAGCTGCTGGACCGGATCGTGACCCACGCCAGGCGAGCCCTGCGCGCCGACGGTGGATCTATCTACATCGTAGAAGAAGAAGCCTTGAGCTTTGCAGCCGCCCAGAACGACACAGTCACCTTCAAGCCCAACCGGAAAACCCGGCCCATCGACAACACCAGCTTGGCCGGCTTCGTAGCAGGCCAGGGTGAGCTGCTTCGCATCGATGATGTAGACAACCTGCCCCTGAACGCGCCCTACGGACGCAACCAGGTCAACGACCGCAAGCTGGGCTACCGCACCAAGAGCGCTTTACTGGTCCCCATGTTGGACCGCGACGGCCACGTCCTGGGTGTGCTGGCGCTCTACAATCGCAAGATTGTACCTGGGGTCCCCTTGGCCAGCTTTGACCGCGTGCTGCCATTTACAGAGCGGGACTCGGACTTGGCTCGCTCCATCGCCTCCCAGGCAGCAGTCGCCCTTCAAAACCATAAGTTGTACCAGGATATCCGAAACCTCTTCGACGGTTTTATTCGCGCCAGCGTCTCCGTCATCGAGGCCCGTGATCCAGCCACCGCAGGTCACAGCAACCGCGTCGCAGAGCTCACCCGGCGCTTAGCCGAGCAGGTTTCCAAGGAGGACACCCCGGATTTCCACCACCACAACTTCTCCGCCAACGAGCTGGAAGAGCTGCACTATGCCAGCTTACTCCATGACTTTGGGAAGGTCGGAGTGTCCGAGCAAATCCTGCTCAAGGCCGACAAGCTCTTTCCTTGGGAGCTGGAGCGCATCGAGGGCCGCTTTAAGCTGGCGGCCATGCAGTCCCGCTTGGAAATCCTGCGCATGCAGACCGAGGATGGCAACCACGAGCTGAATGTTGCCCAGCTGGACCAGGATCTCTCCTTCATCCAGACCATGAATCGTCCGGCCTACCGATTCTCGGAGGCCGACGTATCCAGACTGAGAACCATCCAAGAGCGCTGGGTCATCGAGTCCCTAAAGACCCCGGTTCTCACCTCCCAGGACGTCTCCCGTCTCTGCATCCCACGGGGTTCTCTGGACCCACAGGAGCGCAAGGCAATCGAGATGCACGTCGTGCACACCTACAACTTCCTGAAGGTAATCCCCTGGACGCGCCACCTAAAGCGCGTCCCGGACTTGGCTCACTCCCACCACGAGAAGCTGGACGGCAGCGGCTACCCCCTGGGGCTGCGCGGCAAACAGATCCCCTACGGCGCCCGACTCATGACCATTGCGGACATCTTCGATGCCCTGGTTGCGAGCGATCGCCCATACAAATCAGCCATGTCCCTGACGCGAGCCTACTCCATCCTGCGCAGTGAAGCGGACCAAGGCCACGTGGAGGAGTCGGCGGTCGAGCTCTTCTTCGCCAAGAAACTCTGGCAAGGGGTCATCGACCCTCGAATTGAGGCCAGGGCCAAGTAGCCAGTGGTCATGAGAGCGAGCACCAACACGGAAGAGAAGGGCGGCTCGCACCTTCAGGGAGCTGCTTGCCCAGAGGGTGCCAGAGCACTGAACAAAGCTTAGGTCGTCGCCATGCCCAAGTTAGAACTGCACGCCCCCTTCGAGCCCGCTGGGGACCAGCCCACCGCCATCGCAACCCTGGTGGAGGGACTGCAAAACGGCAAGGAGCACCAAGTGCTCTTGGGAATCACCGGCTCGGGCAAGACGATGACCATCGCCAACGTCATCAACGAAGTGAAGCGCCCTACCCTGGTGCTCTCCCACAACAAGACCCTGGCGGCCCAGCTGTACGGAGAGTTCAAGAAGCTCTTTCCGAACAACGCTGTAGAGTATTTTGTCAGTTACTTCGACTACTATCAGCCAGAGGCCTACGTCGCAGCGACGGACACCTACATCGAGAAAGACTCGATGGTCAACGAGCGAATCGACAAGCTGCGCCATGCCGCCACCCGCAGTCTGCTCACCCGACAGGACGTGATCATGGTTGCCTCGGTGAGCTGCATCTATGGCCTTGGAAGTCCCGAGGCGTACAACGGCATGATGCTCCGCCTGGACGTGGGCATGGAAAAATCGCGGGAGGACATCCTGCGCAAGCTGGTCGACATCCAGTACTCCCGAAACGACATGGACTTTAAGCGCGGCACCTTCCGAGCCCGCGGCGATGTCATCGAAATCTTTCCGGCCCACGCCGAAGACCAGGCCATTCGCGTGGAGCTCTGGGGGGATGAGATCGAGGCCATCTCGCTCATCGACCCACTCCGCGGCGTGCGCATCGAAGCCCTGCCGTTCACCACCATCTTCCCGGCGTCTCACTACGTCACACCCCAGGATCGCATCGAGAAGGCTGTGGACAGCATCCGCACAGAGCTGCAAGAGCGCCTTGCGGTTCTGCACAGCCAGGGCAAGCTGCTCGAAGCACAGCGCCTGGAGCAGCGCTGTCTCTACGACTTAGAGATGATCGAGGAGCTGGGCTACTGCTCGGGCATCGAGAACTACAGCCGGCATCTCACCGGGGCCGAGCCTGGGGCTGCACCGCCCAACCTACTCTCCTACTTTCCCAAAGACTGGCTCTTGGTGGTGGATGAGAGCCATGTCGCCGTTCCCCAGGTTCGCGGCATGTACAAGGGCGATCGTTCCCGCAAGGAAAACCTGGTTCGCCATGGCTTTCGCCTGCCCAGCGCGCTGGACAACCGCCCCCTCAAGTTCGAGGAGTTCTTCGGTAAGATCGGACAAGCGATCTACGTCTCAGCCACCCCGGCACCCTGGGAGTTGGAGATGGCGCAAGGCGAAGTAGCCGAGCAGATCATCCGGCCCACTGGACTGTTGGACCCCGTCATCGAAGTGCGTCCCGCTACGACCGAGGTCGACGACCTACTGGAAGAGATCCGCATCACAGTAGAGGCGGGATGGCGTGTTCTGGTCACCTGCTTGACCAAGCGAATGGCCCAAGAGCTCACCGACTACTACCGCGAGCTTGGGGTGCGGGTGCGCTACCTGCATTCGGACATCGATACTCTGGATCGGCTGGATATCCTTCAGGATCTGCGGGCCGGCGAGTTCGACGTGCTGGTGGGCATCAACCTGCTCAGAGAGGGCTTGGACATCCCCGAGGTCGCCTTGGTCGGAATCTTAGACGCCGACAAAGAGGGCTACCTGCGCTCACGCACCAGCCTAATCCAGACCATCGGCCGAGCCGCTCGAAACGTCAACGGGCGCTGCATCTTGTACGCCAACAAGATGACTCCTTCGATGCGCGTGGCCATTGACGAGACCGAACGCCGCCGGGCCGCACAGCAAAAATACAACACCGAGCACGGCATCACGCCACAGACCATCATCCGCAGCCTGGAGAGCCCGCTGGCGACCCTGCTCAACCGTTCGGAAGTCTTGGTCCCCAAAAAGGGCAAGAACGACAGCTCGGCAGATGTTCCAGACATCGCCTTGGAGCAGATCCCAGCCCAGCTCAAGAAGCTGCGGCTCCGCATGAAAGCCCACAGCAGCAAGCTGCAGTTCGAGGAGGCGGCCCAGGTGCGCGACGCGCTGCGCAAGCTGGAGGCCTACGCGTTCAGTGTCAGCGGTACTCTCTGATCCTAAACGGCACGCGCCCGACCGCAGCATGCTCGGGTGCGCGCCTGGAGTGAGACGAACGGGCCATAAGTGGACCAAGGCGGTGTACCCTCCCGCCCATGAACGACACCCCGCTCAACCTCTCCGACCTCGCTGACCTCGCTCGGGAATCCCTTCCTGAGATGGCCTGGGGCTACTACGCCGACGGCGCCCGAGATCAGGTGACGCTCGCCGAGAACCCGGCCGCATGGCAGTCCCTGCGCTTCCGTCCCCGCATGCTGATGGAGGTGGAGAAGAGGAGCTTGATGACCCGCGTGCTGGGTCGGCCGCAGCCTTGGCCGCTGGTGGTGGCGCCGATGGCTTTTCAGGGAATGGCCCATCCCGAAGGCGAGCTCGCTACGGCGCGTGCTGCAGGACTGAGCGGGGCCCCGATGGTGTGCTCGACACTGAGCAACAAGCCCATCGAGGAGGTGTGCGCAGCAAGCTCCCAGCCCACCTGGTTTCAGCTCTACGTGTACCGGGATCGTGGCGCGAGCAAAGCGCTGATTCAACGTGCAGAAGCGGCCGGGGTAACGGCCTTGGTTCTGACGGTGGACTGTCCCATCTTGGGCACACGCGAAGGGGATATTCGCCGGGGATTCCATCTGCCCGAGGGTCTGATCTGCGCGAACCTGAGCGGCACGTCTGGGGAAGCCCTGCCACCCATCGCCCAGGAGTCTGGTTTAGGCGCCTACGTGGCCAGCCTGATTGAGCCCAACCTGGGCTGGAAGGACATTGCCTGGCTGCGCGGCATCACCGACCTGCCCATCCTGCTCAAGGGTGTGCTGCACCCAGAAGACGCACGCATCGCAGCGGAGCACCAGGTCGCAGGGGTGGTTGTTAGCAACCACGGCGGGCGACAGTTGGACAGCGCCATCACCACCGCCCAGGCCCTCGATGAGATCCAACAGGCCACCGGCGGCAGCATCGAGCTGCACGTAGACGGAGGCATTCGCCGGGGTGGCGATGTGCTCAAAGCCATGGCTCTTGGGGCCAAGGCCGTGTGGTTGGGACGACCGGTTCTGCACGGTCTGGCATGGGCGGGCACCAGCGGCGTGAGCTTTGCCTTGAGCCTCCTGCGGAATGAGCTGGATGAGGCCATGGCCTTGTCTGGCGTGACCTCGTTGGCGGACATCCCGTCCGATCTGCTGGCTGGGCAATGGCGAGGGGCACACGGTGGGGATAGCCTGCGGCCATGATCCTGCTCCTACTCGCCGCCTGCACCTACACCGTCGACAATTACTGGACTGACCTGGCCAAGGCCCACTGTCAGTGCAGCCAAGAGGGCAACGTGGCCAACTGCGTGGACGAGTGGGAGGTGCGCTACGAGGGCACCGATGCTTGGGAGGCGTGCCAGAACGAGCCCAGCCCCATCAGCCGCTCGGATGCAAAGCAATGGGTCAAAGACTACACCAACCAGTGCCGCTTGCCGGACACCCCGGTGCTCTACCCGGACAACCCCGACTGGAGCTCCGAGTGCTCAAACTGAATCTGCAACGCCTGAGTCTGCCCACCACAGCCCTGGCCCTGCTGGCCCTGAGCGCCTGCAACCGGGACAAGGTACCCGGCGAGTCCGATAGCAACATGACGCTCTGTGAGTCCGAAGTGGTCACCGCCACCACCCCCGAAGACCTGAGCATCAGCGATGCGCCCTCTGGCGACATCTCGTGCTTGGATGCCTGGCTACCGGCCTGCCCAAACAGCACAGCGGAGAGCGCTACGGAGATCAAGTTCCGAGACTTCCGTACCGGCGAAGCTGTGGGCACCAGCGCCACCCTGAACGGGGCCGACCTGACCCTGAGCAACGGTACAGGCAGTGCCACCCTGGCCACCTGCTCCCCGGTGGAGCTCACGGTCAGCGACGACGCCGGCTTTGTGAACCGCTACCCCGACGCGGTCCCAGCCTTGGGCGAAGTGCAGGTCGAGGTGGTCGCCTCCAGCACCAACGCCAACAACTACGGCCAAGTGGGGC